>JAJYZN010000191.1 GCA_021799915.1 Actinomycetes bacterium | reverse complement strand
CGATCTGATCCCCTTGTGCACTCACTAGTACACACCGAGCATCACGCCGGTGGCTCACCTGGTGGTGGACCGGCCTCGAAACCCCACCACATCAGGAGACTCATGCGGACATCTCCACAGTGGCCGTGAAGACGGGACTCGTTGAACCAATGCACCCACGAGAGGGTGACGAGCGGCCGACCGGCGCTACTTCTCGGAGGCCTCGATGGCCAAGCTCTACCGCGAGCGCCACGCTGGGCCGGGCCCGCCGGCAGCCCGGGCGAACTCCGCCGCTCCACGAGTCAATTGTCGTCCTCGACCCGCGTGCGCCGATAGTGATACACATGGTCCGTGAGTCTGCACCCAGGTGCACCAAACGGGGACCGAACTGAGTCGGACGATCTGCCACGCGCCATGGCGTCGACTTCTCGTCGATGGAAAATGCTGCTCGTCGTCGTTACCGTCGTCGCCATCTTGGCCGGTGGAGGCTCATGGGCTCTCCTCGCGTCCAGTTCGTGGGCGACAGGCAAACCCGCCCCGTTCACCTGGTTCTCGATCGGAGTTGTCCTCACCGCGCTTCAAACATCGCCGCCAGGAGGAACGGGCTCGATGCCGTGGACTACCTCCAGCGTGATCGCCCAACTGTCCCAAGAGCTGAAGGTTTCGGTATCGCTGGTCGCACACGCATCGTCCTCAGAGACAACCGTCTCTGTTGCCGTACTGGCGTCGGGAGTCGTGGTGGTCGCCGCACCTGACCGACAGACAGGGTGTTGGACGGGCGCGGTCAACCTGGGGAGGTCGGACCGGACAGGGTTCGCCGCGGGCGAGAGCCGGGGGTTCTATGCACTCGTCCATGACGGCAACGAGAAGATGCAGGAGTGTTCAGCCACGGTTGCGACCAGGCATGCGAACTGGCATTCAACGACGAGCTGGAACACAGTCACAAGCGACGGCGAATTCAAGGGGTGAGCGCGACAGCTCCTGACCAGGAGGTGGCCCGTGCCCAGAGGCGTGAAGGGTCCTTGGGGGCCATCGGATCTCGAAGCCGCCATTGAGGCGGTAGTCGAGGGCGCGGCCTCCCACAGCGGGTGGATCAGCTTTGGGGTACTGACCACTTCATCCACGCCATACGAACCGTCCTCACCCGCGTGCCGAAAGCGACCAAGGCCATGGTCGCCACCCTAGGACGCCGGTGAAGTAGGGGCCTCCTTCGGTGTTCACTTGGCACTCTGCCTGCGCCAGGGATCGCTGGACGCCCTGGGTGGTCCCATGCCTGACACGGCGGGTAGTCCCATGATGAAGAGGACTCACCGTCGATGAGCTGACGTTGCCGTCTGGTGGCTCCAAGGGCACGCCCGGGCCCTATCAGGCCACTGTCCACTCTGCCTCGCTCCAGCTGAGCCCGATCGTGGCCAATCGGGCCAGATTGAGCACGCCGGGCCAGGGCGAGCTCGTCTTCGTGCGGATGGATGACGATCGAGCGGCCACGTCGATCCGAAGCGCACGACGTGCGCAGTGGGCAGGTTGCCCACTGGGGCCAACTTGGCAATGACCTCGACGCCGGCGGCACGGAGCTTGGCCAGGGTGGCCCCGTCGCCATAGGCGGCGTCGCCGACCACCGTGGGCTCGGCGTCGGTCTCGGAGTCGTCGACCTCGCCGGGCACCTCGGCCCCCAGGCGGTCGATGGCCTCCCGATCGCTCAACCTTTCGAAGCCCTGCAGCACCATGATCGTGGCCGGCACCCGGGCCAGCACCCGGGCCAGCACCCGGGCCAGCACCCGGGTCGGCACCCGGGTCGGCACTGTCGGACGGCCCTTCTTGGAGGCCAGGTACGGGTCGGCGAAGTACTCGTCACCGAACAGCCGGTGACCGTGGTCCGACGACAACCGATAGAGCGATCCCTCGACCAGGCGGTCGCCCAGAAAGACTGCCGGATCATCGAATCGCCGCTGCTTGTCGGAGCGCCCGGGTGCCGTGGCCAATTCTCGCCCTCCACGGCGAATTCCGCGAAACCTGAGGCGGCCGAATCAGCGGCGTCCTAGGGTGGCCCGATGACCGGCCTGCAGGGTGAACGAACTTCCGGCGAACTGCGGCAAGAGGACCTCTCCGCAATCGCCGGGGTGAAGTACGGCTACCTCCGGCTCTTGGACCTGAAGGAGTTCGACCAGCTCGGCCGGCTCCTGACCGAGGACTGCACCGCCTCCTACGAGGACGGACGGCGGTCGTTCGAAGGACGATCGGCGATCGTGGAGTTCCTCACCGGTGCGTTGGGCGACCCCGGGATCGTCACCCAGCACCAGTGCCACCATCCTGAGATCTCCGTGGGGGCCGACGGGACCGCACGCGGGACCTGGTACCTGGAGGACCGGGTGGTCGTCCCGGCCCACGACGTCGAGATATCAGGGACCGCCTTCTACGAGGACGCGTACGCCCTCGTCGAAGGCACCTGGCTGATCAGCCACACCGGGTACCGCCGGGTGTTCGAGGAGCGGCGGGTCCACTCGACGCTGGCCCTCATCTCGTTCCGATCCCGCTTCTGAGCGGTCGGCACTCGGGCCATCTCCCGGTCGGGACCGCTCAGTGCAGGGCGCTCACGGACGGGTCGCCGGGCTGGTCGTGAACGCCGGGTCCCGCAGGATGGCCGGCTCGAGCACCTCGTCGATGGCTCTGAGCAGGTCGGGCTCCAGCTCGATGTCCACGGCCTTCACGTTCTCGACCACCTGCTCGGGCCGGGTGGCGCCGATGATGGCGGTGGAGACGTTCTGGTTCTGGAGGACCCAGGCCAGGGCCACGGCCGCCGGGGTGTACCCGGCCTCGCGGGCCAGGGACGCGAACTGCTGGACCGGTTCGAGCACCTCGTCACGGAGGAGCCAGCCGATGTACTCGGCCCCGTCCTTGGAGGTGGCCCGGGACCCTTCGGGGGGCGGGGCGCCGGGGAGGTACTTGCCGGTGAGCACTCCCTGGGCCAGTGGTGACCACACGATCTGCCCCAATCCCTCCTTCTCGCACAGTGGCACCACCTCGGCCTCGATCACCCGCCAGAGGAGCGAGTACTGGGGCTGGTTCGACACCAGCCGGTCGAACCCCATGTCGTCGGCGATCCGGAGCGCCTCGGCGATCTGCTCGGCCGTCCACTCCGACACCCCCACGTAGTGCACTTTGCCCTGGCGCACCAGGTCGTCGAAGGCCCGAAGGGTCTCCTCCAACGGCGTCTCGTAGTCGAACCGGTGGGCCTGGAGGAGGTCGACGTGGTCGGTTCGCAGGCGGCCCAACGACGCGTGGAGCGACTCCATGATGTGCTTGCGCGAGAGGCCGCGGTTGTTCGGGTTCGGTCCGGTGGGCCAGTAGACCTTGGTGAAGATCTCGATGGAATCCCGGCGGATGCCTTCGAGGGCCCGTCCGAGGACGTCCTCGGCCGCCCCGATGGCGTAGACGTCGGCCGTGTCGAACGTGGTGATCCCGGCGTCGAGAGCGGCCTTCACGCAGGCTCGGGCGGCATCTTCCTCCACCTGACCGCCGTGGGTGATCCAGTTGCCGTAGGAGAGGGCCGAGACCACCATCCCGCTTCGTCCCAAGTGTCGGTAGTTCATGGAGCGGAGCGTAGTAGCCAAAGTTGAGGTTGGCCGCGCCCTGACCGCCGGGCTCGGAGCGGCGGCTCTCGCCCGGTGCCCCCGGCCGCGGTGCCTACGATCGGAAGATGAGCGGATCCGACGAGCCAGATGCCGGCGCGCCGTCGGGCCCTGAGCGTCGCCCGGGTCATCGGGGCTCTGAAGGCATGGTCCGGGTGAGCCGCAGCCTGTCGATCCCCCGTTCCGAGCTGACCTGGAGGGCGACCACGTCGGGTGGTCCCGGTGGCCAGCACGCGAACCGGACCCTCAGTCGGGTCGAGGTCCGGTTCGACGTCGAGCGCTCCTCGGCCCTGGGGCCCCGCCAGCGCTCCCGGCTGCTGGAGCGGTTGGGCCCGGTGGTCCGGGCCAGCTCCTCGGACCAGCGGTCCCAGGCGCAGAACCGCCGGATAGCCACCGAGCGCCTGGTGGTCCGCCTGGCCACGGCCCTACGGGCCGAGGTCCCGCGCCGGCCGACCACGCCGACCAAGGGGTCGGCCGAGCGGAGGCTGGAGGGCAAGCGACGCCGGGCCGAGGTCAAGCGCAACCGGTCGGCCCGGCTGGACCCTGACGGCTGACACCGGCCCCGGCCCCGACCCCGGCCCCGGATCACGACCCGGCGACGGGACGGTCCCCTGACACCGGCACCCTGCTACACGGCCCGTCGGGCCCGGGCCTCGCCGGCCCAGACCCGGTCCAAGAAGGCGGCGATCTCGGCAGTGAGCCGGGCCGGGCGCACCCGGAGCTCGAGGATCGAATGGGCTTCGACCAGCTGGGCCGAGGGCAGCTGGCGGGCCAGCCGCCCGGCGTCGCCGAACGGGTGGAGCCAGTCGGCCCGGTGGCCGATCACCAGCGCCGGCACGTGGATCCGGGCCCGCTCCTCGATGGTGGGGGCCACCGGGCCGACCAAGATGCCGTGGAGGACGGCCACGACGTCGTCAGGATCGAGGGTCACGGCACCGAAGACCTGGTCCACCAGGCCCAGTCGGCTCCGGGGCAGTCGCCGGGCCAGGTTCGAGACCAGGCGCAGGGCCGGGGCGGCGTAGTGGGTGGCGGCCAGCAACGGGGTGAACAGCATCGCCGCGTACGGCGTGGCCTGCTCCAGCACCGGCATCTCCAGCACCATCCCGGCCACTCGTTCGGGGGCGTTCGCCGCCACCAGCAGGCTCACGTCCGCTCCGAGGGACATGCCGCCGACCACGGCCCGGGCGACGTCGAGGTGGTCCAGGAGGTCCACGACGAGGCGGGCATAGGCGTCCATGCGGTGGGCCGCAGCCTGGCGCGGCTTGTCCGACGCGCCATGCCCTGGCAGGTCCAAGAGCACTACCCGGTTCCCTTCTGCGGCGAGGTCCCGGGCCAGGCGGCGGTTCACCGCGGCGTCGAGGAGGAGGCCGTGCAGGTACACGACCGTGCGGGCTCCCCCGCCGTGCACC
>JAJYZN010000022.1 GCA_021799915.1 Actinomycetes bacterium | reverse complement strand
CTCGGTGGCCAGCGATCCGTGCAGGTGGGCGGTGACGAGCGCTCCGACCACCGCGACCCCGAGCGTCTGGCCGATCTGGCGTGACGTCGACGCGACGCCCGCGGCGACCCCGGCCTGGTCGCGGGGCATCCCGGTCACCGCGGTGTTGGTGATGGGAGCGTTCACCATCCCGTAGCCGATCCCGAAGATGGTGTAGGCGGCGAACAGCCAGGAGAACGCGGTCGTCGCCGTGATGCCGGCCAGCATCACGGTGCCGGCGGTGAGGAAGACCCCGGCGACCACCAGCGGCAAGCGCGCCCCGTGGCGGCCGACGATGCGCCCGGAGATCGGTGGCCACAGCATTGCCATGGCGGCCATGGGCAAGGTGTCGAGCCCGGCGTCGAGCGCCGACAGGCCGCGGGTCTCCTGCAGGTACAAGGTGTTGAGGAACAAGAACCCGCCCAACGACGCGAACGCCGTCACGGCGACGACGGTGGCGCCCGAGAACGGGATGGACCGGAAGAACCGCAAGTCGAGGAGGGGTTCTTTGCGCCGGGGCTCGATGACGAGCAGGCCGACCAGGGAGATCACCGCCGCCGCCAGGGGCACGAGGATCCGAGCCGCGGTCCAGCCGGCAGCGGGGAACTCGATGATGACGTAGGTGAGGCAGGCGAGCAGCACGACGACCATTGCCTGCCCGGGGGGATCCAGGGCGCGGACCCGAGACGCGCGGGACTCGGGCACGTAGCGCAAGGTGAGGACCACCGCAGCCAGGCCGACCGGGATGTTGATCCAGAAGATGGAGCGCCAGCCGACCGTGGTCACGAGGAGACCGCCCACCACCGGGCCGAGCGCCATGCTGATCCCGATGACGGCTCCCCACACGCCGATGGCCTGGGCCCGTTCCCGAGGCTTGGTGAACGTGTTGGTGATGATCGACATGGCCACCGGGTTGAGCATGGAACCGCCGAGCGCCTGGACGATCCGGAAGGTCACGAGCAGCTCGAGACTGGGCGCGAGGCTGCAGAGGAACGACCCGGAGACGAACAGCAGCAGGCCGACGACGAAGGTCCGGCGGCGGCCCAGGCGGTCGGCCGTCGAGCCCGACAGCATGAGGAAGCTCGCCAGCACCAGGGTGTAGACGTCGATCACCCACTGCAGGCCGGACACGCTCGAGTGCAGGCTCCGGCCGATCGACGGCAGGGCGACGTTGACGATGGTGATGTCGAGCCCGACGATGAGGAGGCTCATCGAGCAGATGAGGAGGATCCCGATCCGTCGCGCCCGGCTCAGCTCGTCGATTGCCACCGGGTCACCGGCGGGTCCGCGGGGGTCACGGGACGCAGCGGGCACAGTGACCGGCAGCATAAGGAGCGCGGGCACGCATCCGTTCGCTGCGGCGAGCGCAGGCGCCCGCGGCTAGATTTGGCCGAGAGGAGCGCTCTTCGGGTCGCTGCGCACGTACGTGATCGGATCGGGGCTGGGGGAGGGCGATGTTCGCCACCATCGTGGTAGGGACCGACGGGTCCCAGACGGCGCGGCGTGCAGTATCAGTGGCGGCCGACCTCGCGCGCCAGTGCGGTGCCCGCCTGCACGTGGTCCACGCGTTCCACGACCCGTCGGGCGCAGACGGCGGCTCGCTGGGCGCAGCTCCCAGCCGCTGGCACGAGGCCGGGAAGGCCGTGCTCGACAGCGTCCTGGCCGACCCGACCCTCTCGGGACTGCACCCGGTCGGCCACACCGTCGACGGCGCGGCGGCCGATGCCATCGTCTCGGTGGCCACGAGCGTGGGCGCGGAGCTGATCGTCGTGGGCAACCGCGGCATGTACGGGACCTCGGGCGAGGGTGGCTCGGTGCCCCAGAGCGTCGTCCGGCGGGCGCCGTGCCACGTCCTGGTGGCCCAGACCTCCTGAGGCGGCGGGGGCCTGGCCGAGCGACTAGACATCGGTCGTGGCCCGCCCCGAGTTGGAGATCGAGCTCACCCCGTCGGACACCTCGGCGGTCGAGGCCCAGATGGACCGGCTCACCCGAGCCGGCGCCGGGTGGATCAACCTGCTCCCGGGCGTCCAGGCCGACGACCCGTCGGCCGGTGACGAGCCCGGACGGCCGTCGCCGTTCGCCGGGCTGTTCGGTCCGGCACAGTCCGCGGTGACCATGGTCACCTGGGTGCCGGCGACCACCGGCCGGCGCGGCACCGAGATGGCGAACGTCGGCATCATGCACCCGCGGGGGCGCAAGGCCGCCCAGCGGCTCGCCGAGATGGGCGCGCCGGTGCCGGTGGGCTGGCAGGTCCGCCAGGACCATGCCCGTCGGGGGCTCATCGTGCACGTGCCGGCCGCGGTGCCGGCCGGAGAGGTGCTCGACTGGGCGCTGCGGGCCGGGGAGCTCCTCGCTGCCGCTCCGCTCACCGGCTCCTGGCAGGCCCGGGTCTACGAGCCGCGCCGGCGCTGACCGGCGTGCGCACGCCGAGCGCTCAGACCCCGCCCAGCTTGGCCCGGGCCAGGCGGTCCACTGCCCGGGTCGGCAACAGCCGGTGGAGCACCCACCCGAGGTGGGACTCGACGCCGACCGGCACGACCGGCCGGTCGTGCTCGACCGCACCCAGGACGGCTCTGGCGACGAGACCGGGCGCGTGCCCCCGGGAGAACACGGCGGCGATGCGCGCTACGTCCCGAGGGTTGGAGCGCTCTCCGAGGTAGCGGGTGGACTGCACGATCGGGGTGTCGATGACACCCGGGCAGATCGCCGAGACGCCGACGCCCGACGGCCCCCAGTCGGCCCGCAGGCACTGAGAGAGGGCGAGGACGGCGGCTTTGGTGGTCACGTATGCCGGCTCGGTAGCCCGCGGGGAGTACCCGAGACCCGAGGACAAGTTGACGACGTGACCGCTGCGGCGCGCCAGCATCGCGGGCCCGAACACCTGGCAGCCGTGGATGACCCCCATGAGGTTCACGCCGAGGATCCAGTCCCAGTCGTCGGGCGAGGTGTCGAGGAACCGCCCGGACATGCCGACACCCGCGTTGTTCACGAGGATGTCCGGTGCCCCGTGCGCGTCGAGGACCCGCCGGCCGAGCTCCTCCATGGCGAGACGGTCGGCGACGTCGGCCTGCTCTGCGTGCCCGCCGCACTCCCGGGCGGTCTCGGCGGCTGCCGGCTCGTCGAGGTCCACCGCCACCACCCGGGCGCCGCGCTCGGCCAAAAGGAGGGCCGTGGCCCGGCCGATGCCGCTCCCCGCACCGGTGACCACGGCGAGCGACCCGGCGACCTCCACGGCTGGCCTGCGCCGGGGACTGCTCACACCGATGCCGCTTCGGCCGCCGGCGAAAGAGCGGTCCGGTGCCCGATGAGCCGGTGGTCGGACGGGTCGAAGCGACGCAAGGCCCGCCGGAGCCCCCAGCTCGCCCCGGGCCAGACGGCCACGTTGCGCCCGGCGCCGTCGAGGTAGTAGCTATCGCATCCACCCGAGGTCCAGACCGTTTCGGTGCTGCGCTCGGCCATGGTAGCGGCCCAGCGCTGCTGGGCATCGGGGCGGACGTCGAACGCGGCCGCGCCCATGCGGTCCAGGGTGGCGATGGCGTCAAGCACGTAGGCGATCTGCGACTCGATGACGAAGACGATAGACGTATGGCCGAGGCCGGTGTTGGGCCCGACCATGAGGAACAGGTTGGGGAAACCCGCCACGGTCGTCCCCCGGTAGGCCGTGAGGCCGGCGTGCCAGGCCTCTGCCAACGACCGGCCGCCCACCCCGACGGTGCCGGCGGCGGCCGTCTGTCCGGTGACGTCGAAGCCGGTGCCGAAGATCAAGGTGTCGACCGGGTGCTCCTCCCCATCGGCAGTGCGGATCGAGCGCGGGCCGATGCGGGCGATCGGGTCGGTGACGAGGCGCACGTTGGGGCGGGTGAGCGCCGGGTAGTAGTCGTTGGAGAGCAGGATCCGCTTGCAGCCCATCTCGTAGTGGGGGGTGAGCTGCTCCCGGAGCCCGGGGTCGGGCACTTGGGCCGCGAGATGGCGGAGCGCGACACGCTCGGCCGGGGCCATGAACCGCCGCCTGCGGCGGGCCGGGCCGACAAAACCGAGCGCGTAGGTCTCGCGTCCCCAGTACACCGCGGACCGGACGGCGAGCTGCGCTGCGGGCAGGGCGCGGAACACGAGGTGCTCGGCAGCGGTGATGCGGCGGTCGCGGCGGGGGAGGATCCAGGGCGCGCTGCGCTGGAACACGGTGAGCGAGCCGACGCGCGGCTGGATGGCCGGTACGAACTGGATGGCCGATGCGCCGGTCCCGACGACGGCCACACGCTCGCCGGTGAGATCGTGGCCGTGGTCCCAGCGGGCCGAGTGGAACACCGTGCCGCGGAATTCCTCGATGCCCTCGATGGCCGGCAGGCGCGGCTCGCTGAGCGGCCCCCGGGCCGACACTAGGAACTGGGCCCGGTACTCCCCGCCGCTGGTCGCAAGCAGCCAGCGGGAGACCCCCTCGTCCCAGCGGGCGGCCTCGACCCGGTGGCGCAAGCGGACGTGGGGCAGCACGCCGAAACGGCGCGCGCACTGCTCGAGGTAAGCCTGGATCTCCGCCTGGGGAGAGAACGAGCGGGTCCACCCGGGGTTGGGCGCGAACGAGTAGGAGTAGAGGTGAGACGGCACGTCGCACGCGGCGCCGGGGTAGGTGTTGTCACGCCACGTGCCGCCGACCCGGTCCGCCTGCTCCAGGACGACCACGTCCTCGATGCCGGCTTGCCGGAGCGCCGCCGCGATGCCGATCCCGCTGAACCCGGCGCCGACGACGGCGACCCGGACGTCGGCAGTCACGCGTCGGTCCAGGCGGGAGCGGGCCGGGAGCCGGCCGGGGCCACCGGCCCGGCGCGTCCGGCATCCGTGGCCTGATCGTCATCCCACAGGCCCGCGGCGCGCCACAGCAGCGCCGTGCGCGGAGTGAGGAGGCCGAGCTCGCGCCACAGGCGCCGCACTTTGCCGACCGAGTCGCGGGCGCGGGCGCGGGCGAGCGCGCTGCGGGCGGCGTCGCGGGCGACCCGTCTCGGGACACCTGCATCGCGGGCGAACGAGGGGGAGGGGGCGAGCATCGTGCGGGCCATGATCGACAGCAGGAGGGGAGCGGCCACGGCGAGGATGGCCCGGCGGACCGGACCGAGGCGGGGGACGGATGCCTTCAGCGCATGCCGGGCGAAGGAGAGGTGGCGGGCTTCCTCGGTCACGTGGATGCGCATGATCCGTTCGGCCAGCGGGTGGGTCCCGCCCTGGCGCAGGCGCTGCCGCTGGACCGCATCGATGGGGTCCTCGCCGCCCAGCACGAAGAGGAAGAACAGCTCGGGGAAGATCCGGGCCAGGGGCAGGACGAGCAGCTCGGCGGCCAGGCGCAGCGGAGCCGACATCCCCCGCACCCGCAGGCCGCTGCGGGCCACCAGCTCGTGGAACATCATGGTGTGCTGGGACTCCTCGATGACCTCGTGGTGCACGTAGCGGAACTCGGGCCGGCCGTCGGGGAGCCGGAACACGTACGCGAGCAGTCCGCGCTGGAGCAGGTTCTCGAACTCCCAGCCGGTCCGCATCATCACGGCCACACGGTGCAGGCCGACCTCGGCCCGGCGCCCGGCCGCAAGGCCGCGGTACCAGTCGGTGGCGGCCAGCGGGTCGTCCTCCCACAGCTCCCAGCGGGGGTCGTCGGGGCGCACGGCCAGCTCGGGCGACTCCCAGTCGATGTCGGCGTAGGCGTCGAAGTGGCGCTCGACCGACTGGCGACTCAGGCGTCCGGCCAGGGTCTCGAACGCGGGGGCATCATCGAGGGCCAGGTGGGGCATCGTGTCTCCTTCGAGAGAGGCGGTCTGCGGGTGCGGGGTGACCCGGACCCGGCAGCTTGCTGGTGCCCTCCGTTTCCACTTGGTAGTGTACCAGTGCAAACTGACACAGTCAAGATGGATAATCACCTCGTGCCCGAAAACGACATCCCTCAGTCGGGCTCGAGCGGCGGGGAGGACGATCCCGACCTCGCGGCTGCTTCTGGCTCCTCTGGCCCCTCAGGCTCCTCTGGCTCGGGCCGGCGAACGTACCGGATCGACGAGCTGGCCCGGGCTGCGGGTACCACCGTTCGCAACGTACGGGCGTACCAGGATCGCGGGCTGATCCCTCCCCCCCGCCGCGAGGGGAGGGCCGGCGTCTACGGCGACGGGCACCTGGCTCGCCTGCGTCTCATCGGTTCGCTGCTCGAGCGGGGCTACACCCTGGCCAACATCGCCGAGCTGCTCTCGGCGTGGGAGCGGGGCCAAGACGTCGGGTCACTCCTCGGGTTCGAGACCGCGCTGGCCGCGCGCTGGGCTCCCGAGCCCACGGTCGCCAAGACGGCTGGGGAGCTCCTGGCGGACCTGGGGCTGGCCGGCGCGGGGCCGGGGGAGCCGGGGCTGGCCGGCGCGGGGCCGGGGGAGGCGGGGCTGGCCGTCGCGGGGCCGGCGGACGTGGACACCGGGCACGCACTGTCCTCGCTGGTCGAGCGAGCCGTCGCGGCGGGCCTGCTCGAGCGCGACGGCGACCGCTACAAGGTGGCGAACCCGGCGGCACTCGAAGTGGGTGCCCTCCTCGTTCGCTCCGGCGTCCCGTTCGACCCAATCCTGGCGGCCGGCGCCGGCCTCCGGGAGGACGCGGACCGCATCGCCCGGCGGTTCGTCGACCTGGTCGACACCCACGTCCTCGCCCCCCGAGGGGACCCGCCGGCGGCCGAGGACCTCCCCGCACTGTCCGCGCTGGTCGAACGCCTCCGGCCGCTGGCCATCCGGGTGGTCGAGACCGAGCTGGCGCTCGCGATGGAGCGGCGGATCGGGGAGCGCTTCGGCGAGCACCTGCGCAAGTTCGCCGCGCACCTCGGGGATCGGCGCGCCCAGCTCGACGACGGGAGCGCGCCTGTGAGCGACGGGCGCTCCCATCCTGGCGGCCAAGGTGCCGAGACCCGCGACGGCGAGCCGCCCGAGACCGGGCTGCCCGGGGCCGCGTCTTGAGCGCCGGAGGCGACCCGTTGCGCACCGCTGCATGGGGGCAGTGGCCCTCGCCGCTCGGCCCGGCCGACGTCACGGCATCGCGCAGGTCGCCGTCAGGGCTGGTCTCCGGCGGTGGCTTCTTGTACTGGGCGGAGAGCCGACCGAGCCAAGGCGGCCGCCACGTCGTCGTGCGCTGCCGGGCCGACGGGCCGGGCAGCGGGGTCGCGGACACGGGGGCCGGCGACCAGCGGGGCGGCCGTCCCGAGGACGTCACCCCCCTTGGGGTCAGCGTCCGCTCGCAGGTCTACGGCTACGGCGGAGGCGCCTGGTGCCTCCTGCCGGCGGCCGATCCATCCGAAGCTCCCGGGGGACACAGGGGTGTCGAGCACCGTGGTCCGGCGCTGGCCTACGTCGACAACGACGACCAACGGGTCTGGTGGCTGGGGCCCGGCGGACCCCGCCTCCTCGGGCCGGCGGTCCCGGGCGGCGCGGCAGTTGTCGGCGGGGCAGCAGGCGGCGCGGCAGCGGGCGGGACGTTCGCCCACGGCGACCTGCGGGCGACCCCGGACGGCCGCTGGGTGCTGGCGGTGCGCGAGAGGGTTGCCGGGGGTGGGGCGACCCGTGACATCGTGGCGTACCGCTGCCCGGGTCCGGCGAGCGCTCCCGAGGCGGCTGCCGGCCAACCGATCGTGCTCTGCGGCGGGAGGGACTTCTTCGCCGCGCCGCGCCCGGATCCGTCCGGCCGGATGCTCGCGTGGGTCTGCTGGGACCATCCGGACATGTCCTGGGACGCCTCGGAACTGTGGGTGGGCCGGCTCTCCGGCACCGGCGAACGACTCGTGGTGACCGGGGCCGAAAGGGTTGCCGGGGGTCGGCACGAAGGGGCCGACGGGGTCTCGGTCGGCCAACCCCTGTGGTGTGCGGACGGGAGCCTCGTCTTCGCGTGCGACGCCGGCGGCTGGTGGCAACCGTGGCGTTGGCGGCCCGGTGGTCGCCCCGAGTGCCTCTCGGACGACGAGGCGGAAGTGCACGCGCCCGACTGGCAACTGGGCCAAGCCACGATGGCCGACTTGGGCACAGGCCTGATCGCCTGCCGACGGCGCGCCGCGGGCCGCGACCACCTCGGCGTGCTCGACACCTCGGCCCGGAGCTTTGCCGTTGTGGACCAGCCGTGCGTGTCGGTGACCGCACTCTGCGCCCACCGCGGCGGCGTGGCCTGGCTGGGCTCCACGCCTTTTGCCCCGGCGGCTCCCTGGTGGATGCCTTTTTCCGGCCGAGCCGCCTCGGACTCGGGGCGGTCCACAGGTCACCGCTCTCGCCTCGGGGCGGGTGGAGCAGAGCAGGAGGGGGAGCCGGGGACCCGAGGTGGGCCCCGCTCTCTCGGGTGCGCGACGCCGTTGTCGCTCGCCCCCGAGAGCGTGTCGGTGGCCCAGCCGTTCACGTTCACCGGCAGGCGTGGGGAGCAGGTGCACGGGCTTCGCTTCCTCCCGAGGCTGGAAGGATGGGCGGGTCCACCAGCACGGCCCCCGCCCCTGGTCGTGATGTGCCACGGCGGGCCGACGGGGAGCGCCGAGCCCGGCTTCGACCCCGTGGTCCAGATGCTGACCACCCGCGGGTACGCCGTCGTCTCGGTGGACTACGCCGGCAGCAGCGGCTACGGGCGCGCCTATCGGCAGAAGCTGCTGGGCCGCTGGGGAATAGACGACGTGGACGACTGCGTCGACGCCGCAGTGCACGCGGTGGAGCTGGGCTGGGCCGACTCCTCCAAGATGGCGGTGCGCGGGAGCAGTGCAGGAGGGTTCACCGCGTTGGGCGCGCTCGTGCGAGCGGACGTGTTCGGGGCCGCGGTGTCCTGGTACGGGGTGACCGACCTCGCGGCGTTGGCCCGGTCCACCCACGACTTCGAGTCCCGCTACACCGAGCGTCTCGTCGGTCTGCCGCCGGACGCCGAGGATGAGTACCGCCATCGCTCACCGGCGCACCGCGTCGGTGACATCGCAGCCGCGGTCCTCCTCTTCCAGGGGACCGACGACCCGGTGGTCCCGGCGGAGCAGGCCGAGGTGCTGGCGGGAGAGTTGCGGCGCCTCGGGCGGCGCTGCGAGCTCCTCACGTTCCCGGGCGAAGGTCACGGGTTCGGGCGAGCCGAGACCCTCACGGCAGCGTTCGATGCCGAGCTGGCGTTCTACCGGCGAGAGCTGGCGGGGGATCGACGACCATGACCGCCGGTGCCACGCGCCGGGAGGTACCATCGGCCCGAGCCGTGGGAGGGCGCATCCGATGGCGCTGGGACGAGGTGAGCGCCCTAGGAGCGGGGTGAACGCTGCGAGGAGGCGGGCCGTGCGCGACGTGCGTGCGAGCTGGGGCCGGCGGATGGCCGCATGGCCTCCAGAGGCGGTCGATGCCGTCCTCTACGGCGCCTCGGCGGCGTTCGCCGGGGTCACCGCAGGGTTCTCGACGCTGGCCCTCTACAGGGCATGGGGTGAGATTGCCGTAGGGCCCTACCTGCTCGCGACCGTGCTCTCGGTGCTGCTCTGGCGCCGCCGACGGGCCGTTGGGCAGGGCGCGGCGGGGCAGGACGGGCAGGGCGCGGCCGACGGGCAGGGCGCGGCGGACGGGCAGGGCGCGGCGGACGGCGGGCGGGGAGCGGAGCCGGTTGGGGGGCGATCGACCCGCTGGCCGGCAGCGCGGATCTGGGTGCTCGTGGTGGTACTGGCCGGAGCGACGGTCCTCCCCCTCTCCATCGAGGTAGCCCTGCGGGGCCAGACCAACGACCCATCGCACGTCCAGCCCGAGGTCGTGGTCATCGAGCAGGCCGGTCAGCGCGTGGCCGACGGCCGCGACCCCTACCACGCCACGGCCAACCACGGTCATGTGATCTCGGCCGTTCCAGGAGAGCCAGGCTACGAGGCGTTCTTCCCGTACTTCCCGCTCATGGCGGTCTTCGGCCTGCCGGCCAGCTCCGGTGCGCCGGTCGGACTGACCGACGCACGGTTCTACTTCACCGTGGTGACCCTGCTCGTCGTCCTGCTGGCGCTCGCGCTCGCCCGCGGCCCGACCGCTCCCAAGGTGCGAGTCCTGCAGTTCCTGACCGTCCTCCCCACGGCCGCCCTGCCGCTGGCAACCGGGGGCGACGACCTTCCGATCGTGGCGTTCCTCCTCCTCGCCGTGGTGCTGGCCCAGCGCCGCCGCCCTGGTTGGAGCGGCATCGTGCTTGGCGTCGTCGCGTCGATGAAGTTCACGGCCTGGCCCCTGGCGGCCCTCGCGCTGTTTGCGACGCGCGACCGTGAAGGCCGGCGGGCGCCGTGGCGCATGCTCGCGGGCATCCTCGTGATCGCGGTACCGGTCGTCGTGCCGTTCATGGTCCCCGACGTCCGCGCGTTCGTCTACAACGTGGTGCTGTTTCCTCTGGGGCTCGCCGGTGTGCCTTCGCCGGCGGCCAGCGCGCTGCCGGGACACGTGCTGGTCACCGTCCTCCCCGCTTTGCACCGGGTCCTGCCGGTCGTGCTCGTCGTGCTGGGAGCAGCGGTGCTCGTGCGCGTCCTGGTGCGCCATCCACCGGCGACGCCGGCCCAGGCGACGTCGCTCGCCGGCTGGGTCATGCTGGCGGCCATCCTGTTTGCGCCGGCCACCCGGGTCGGCTACCTCTTGTACCCGGCCGACTTCTTCGTCGTCGCCTCCATGCTCCGGTCCCAGGACGCCGCGCAGCTCGAGCCGCTGCACATGGCCGCCTCCCGTACAGCCGCCGCTCCTGCTGCTGTCCTCGCGACGGGCGGATCGGCCGCAGCGGGCAGGCGGGGCGTGACCGGCCGAGCAAGTGCAGCCGGCGGATCGGCCGCAGCGGGCGGGGCTGACTGACGTCCGCGGGTGGCGGTGCCGCCGCCTCGTCGCGGTCTCGACGCCCGCGCCTGCGCCGCTTCCCCATCCTCCCCATCCTCGTCCTCCTCGGTCGGGAGCTACTCGGCGTCGGGGACCTCGAAGAGCTGGATCTGGAACTCGGTGGACTGGCGGGAGGCGTGAGGTCCACTGAACTTGGTCGGGGAGACGACGGCGCCGGTCTCCCAGTACCACCCGTCGTCAGCCGCCTTCTCCGAGATGACTTCGATGCCCCCGGCGATCCCGCCGGCAGGGGCCACTGCCGAGATCTTCCATCCCTGCCGGTCGAGCACCGCCTTGTAGAAGGCGACCACTGTGGCTTCGGTCGCCCCCACCGTGAACGAGATCTCCGCGCTGTACTGACCGGTGCTCGACAGCGTGCGGGAGTGCGCGACCTGGGCGGCGCCCTCGGGCAGCGCCAACGTGTCCAAGACGTCGGCGGGGGGTGTGTCGGGCTCCTCGATCGGCTTCAGCCCTCCGCTCGCCGGCACCGCCCGAAGCGTGGTCCCGGCGACGGCCGACGACGCCTCCCTCGACGCCGTGTGCGGGGCCTGTGGCTGGGAGGACGTCAATGCGGAGAGGACGCCGAAGATCACCACGAGCCCCACCGCGATGCCCCCGACGACGAGCGCCGGTCCGAGGCGCGGTCCGCGTTGGGCTGCGGAGTAGTCAACGCTGGCTCGAGCTCCGGCGTCACGTTGGGCATCTGGGCCGGCTGGCGCGACGGGCTCGGCATCGCCGGCCCCTGCTCCTCGCGAAGCAGGGTCATCTCGCTCGGGTTCGGGGTCCACCGTGTGCGAGCATACGGCCACGCTCGACGCCCGAGCGCGCCACAGTGCAGCTCAGCGACCGCTCTCGGGACCACAGGACCATCCGAAATGGTCGATGGCGCCATGGCCCGCACCGAGGCGCCAGTGCCGAGCTCCGCGCAGGGCGCGGTGCACGTAGTCCTTGGCGCGGGACACCGCCGCCAGCGGTGTTGTGCCGAGCGCCAGCGCCGCAGCGATCGCCGCCGACAGCGTGCAGCCGGTGCCGTGGTCGTTCGCGGTGGGGACTCGATTGGCGTCGAGGACGGTGATGCCCTGGGGTCCAGCGACCACGTCGGGCGACTCGGCCGAGCTGTGGAGGTGGCCCCCTTTCACGACCACTATCCGGGCGCCGAGTGACCGCAGCTCTTCGGCCATCTCGGTCATGGCGGCGAGCGAGGCTGCCTCCTCCGCCGTGCGCCCCGTGAGCGCAGCCGCCTCGCGCAGGTTCGGGGTCAGCACGCTGGCGTGCGGTACGAGGAGCTCCCGGTAGGCCTCGACGCCCCCTGGGCCCATGAGCGCCGACCCGCTCGTCGAGACGAGGACGGGGTCGACCACGACCGGGCCGAGCGTCCCGCCGGCCACCAGCTCGGCGACGGCGGCAACGGTCGCCGGCTCTGCAAGCATCCCGGTCTTGGTGGCCGCGGGGGCGAGGTCCCCGACGACGGCATCGACTTGGGCCACCACGAGGGCGGGCTCGATGGCAACCAACCCGGAGACGCCGAGGGTGTTCTGGGCGGTGACCGCGGTGACGGCAGTCGTGGCGAACACCCCAAACGCGGCGAAGGTACGCAGGTCGGCCTGGATCCCGGCCCCCCCTCCCGAGTCCGACCCGGCGATGGTGAGCGCCACGCGGGGGCCCACGCCCTCCCCAGAGCGGAAGCCCGGGACTTGCGCTCGGCCGTCGCTCACGGAGGCGAGGCTAGCCGACAGAACCCGCTCCTCGAGAGCGAAAGGTCAAAGCTCATCTAGAGGTTGAGATAAAGCTCAACTATAGGTCAATAGTACGTCGCGGCCGGGTGCTGCGCTACGATGCTCACCATGGCATCAGGTCCGCCGACAGGGTCCGACCAGCTCGAGATCGCAGGCGTTCCCCTGGCCTCCCGGCTGCTGCTGGGCACGGGGGGCATGGTCAGCCTGTCGTCGCTGGAAGAGGTCCTCTGCGCATCGGGCACCGCGGTGGCGACGGTCGCCGTGCGCCGGATCGCCCGCTCGTCGCAGGGATCGGTGGTCGAGGTCCTCGAACGGCACGGCGTGCGCGTCCTCCCCAACACGGCCGGGTGCTTCACTGCGGCCGAAGCGGTGCTGACCGCCAAGCTGGCTCGCGAGGCGTTCGCCACCGACTGGGTGAAGCTCGAGGTGATCGGCGACGACCGCACGCTGCTGCCCGATCCAGTCGAGCTGCTGGCCGCGGCCGAGCAGCTCGCGGACGACGGGTTCGCTGTCCTCGCGTACACCAGCGACGATCCGGTCCTCGCCCGCAGACTGGAGCAGGTCGGCTGCGCAGCGGTGATGCCGCTCGGGTCGCCGATCGGGAGCGGGCAGGGGATCGGGAACCCCCAGCGCATCGAGCTGCTGGTCGACGCTGTCGAGGTGCCCGTGATCCTCGATGCGGGGATCGGGACGGCGTCGGATGCGGCGTTCGCCATGGAGCTCGGGTGCGACGGCGTCCTGACGGCGACCGCGGTGCACCGGGCCCACGCGCCCGCGACGATGGCCACCGCTCTGCGCTTGGCGGTCGAAGCGGGGCGGAGCGCTCGGGCGGCCGGACGGGCACCCCGCCGCTCTCACGCGCTGGCGTCGTCGCCCCCTCAAGACAAGCTCGAGGTGGGCCGCTGAGCACCGATCGCCCACCGCCCGTGGTGTGCGCCGTTCCCGGCCCGCGCTCAAGTACGTACTTTCACCCGGGTGAGAACGCGCGGGTGTGATAGCGCTGGGCGGCACTTCCAGCAGGGATTATAGTGTCTTACGTGCACAGGGGGCGGAAGGCGGTGACCCACCGAGCGCCAGCGGCGCGCCTCGGCACCGTGCGAGCCGCAGGGCGCCGCGCCGCAGGGCGCCGCGGGGACGACGGGCTGTCCCTCATCGAGGTCATCATCGCCACCTCGGTGCTCATCACCGTGTTCATCCCGGTCTCCCTCCTGCTCCAGAGCGGAGTGAAGGCGGTCGGGGGGGACATCCACGTGAACGCCGCGTCGAACATCGCGGCCGGCGTCCTCACCCAGGAGCAGACGGCAGCCGAGAAGAGCTCGCTGGGACCGCCGCTCGACACGACGACACCGCCCGCGCCCTTCTACAAGGAGAAGACAGCGAAGAAGTGGGTATCGCCAGCTCTCCAGACCCAGAAAGTCGGTGACGTCACCTACCGGATCTACGGCGTCGGGGGGTGGTGCGTGCTGAGCGTGCCGGCCAGCAAGCCGGCCTCGTGGGGGGACGCCTCGCACGCCACCACAGGGACACTCAACCCCGCAGAGTACTTCGTGGCCGTGAAAGTGGCCTGGGGAGCCCAGTCCGCGACACCCAACGCAGCGGGGCCCGAGAGCGTCACCGAGTACGCCCCGCTCGTGTCCCAGCCGGCGTGGTCGGTGCCGACCGCATCCCAGCTCGTCGCCGACGGCAGCACCAACTGGTGCCCGGTCGACCACGCGACAGGCGTGCTGTGAGCAAGACGAGCCGGACCCGCCGGCGGTCCCCGGTGCGCTCGTCTCGCCGAGTCGCGGGATGGAGGGCAGCCGGGGACCGAGGGCAGTCGCTGGTCGAGCTCATCGTGGCCATCGGGATCTTCTCCCTCATGCTCACCGTGATCGCGGTGATCGTCGCCACCGTCTTCACCCAGGTGTCGACGACCGTGCGCGAGGGCAAGGACTCCGCGTCCAACACGGTGAACCTCACCTACGTCACCGACCTCCTCAAAGGCGCGGTGTCGCCGGCCAACGCAGCCAGCTCCCACGGCGAGTCGCTCGCAACAGCCGGTTGCTGGGGGAGCGCGTCGCCGTCGCTTCCCACAGCGCTGCCAGTTCCGGCGACACAGGCGGACTCCCTCGCGGTGGTGAGCGCACACGACTTCGACGTCGTGCTCTGCGCGTACCGGCCGAACACGTCCTCTGGCACCCCGGCCGTCTACGAGGTCGGCATCGAGCCGGCGACGTGCGGGGGTAGTGCGAACAACGGATTCGGCACAGCATGCACGCTGGCGGTGATCGACTGGGGGACAAAATGCAACCCCGGAACGCTCGCAGGGTGCTCGCTCAGCCACGGTGGCCCACTGACGTCGGCGTCGACGTGCAGGCCCGGCAAGCTGACAGGTTGCACAACATCTGCGGGGACGATCCGTGCCACGGTGGTCTTCCGGCTGAAGAACATCGGCTGCGACAAGTACTGCCAGGGCAAGACAGGTGCCCTGACAAACGGGTCGGGCAAGGTGGCGATGGCGTGCGCGGATGCAGTCGGGGCCACGTGCACTTCGGCGGCGACCCCTCGGATCTTCGGCTACTTTGCGCCTGACACGTCGCCGGGCCAGTACGCGGCGAGCGGGGCGGCCGGCACCAACACACCGCTCAACGACGCGACGCTCCAGAAGACCGACGGGGTGACCTTGGACCTGTCCCCCCAGACGCATACCACGACACCCACGGCAGCGGAGAAGACGGCGGGCGGAGACCTCCTCAAGATCCAAGAGATCGCCGTCCAGGCGGCCGAGGTCGGCGCCTCCGAGTCGGCGCTGAACACCCAGGTGCGCCTCGTCAACCAGATCAACTCCGGGTTCAGCCCCGATCCGCTGACCGCGGCCATGCTGGCTTTGAAGCCCGACGCCTTTTACCCGATGAGCACAAGCACAACGCCTGCGCACACCGTGCGCGATACGAGCAATCATGCCCACACAGCCACTGCCCACACAGCCACCGGATGGAACACGTCGGGGACAGGCGCCACCGCGACAACTGGGCGTGGACCGAGTGCGACGACGCCGTACGCGAAGGGCCTGGAGTTCACAAAGACCAAGAAGAGCCACGTGACCACCCCGCTCGACGGATGGACCACGGGGACGAGCACGCTCACGGTGGCCGCCTGGTTCCAGTCCTCGGTGACAATCGGTCTCACATACCGGCCGCGGATCGTCGCCTCTGGTCACACCGACGCAACACACAACGGCTTCGAGCTCGAGGTGACAGGGACAAGCGGGGGGGGGTTCTTCGCCGTCGGCAACGGCACCACGTACGGGAGCGCGGACTGGAAGATGTCCCTCAAGAAGGACACCTGGTACTTCTACGTCGGGACCTACACCGGGACAACGGTGAACGCCTACATCGACGGCTCGCTGGTGGCGACCATGCCCTGGCGCGGCGGACGGTGGACGGCATCGTCCTGCCATGCCGGCGGCACACCTGTCGCCGTGGGCTGGGACCCTTGCTACACAGGGGACGCGCTGAGCGGCTACGTGGCCGACGTGGGCCTCTACACCACAGCACTCTCGGCCACACAGATCGAGGGGATCTACGAGAGCACCGGGAATTCGACATCCCACCAGGGGTGCCTGCTCTCGCCGATGCTCGCGGAATTCGGGACCGTGCCCCGGGCATCGTCGACACCGCCAGCGGCGACAGGGGAGACAGAGGCCTCGCCGACAGCCAAGGACGCCGCCCTCTACCCGCTCAGCACAGACGCGGCATCCAAGACAGTCGCCGACGTCGGAGCTCGGATCAAGCCGCTCTCTGGAGGCACATACACGTACCCTGCGATCGCCACCGCGTCCAAGAACACCAGCACAACGTACACAGCGACAGGCCCCACAGCGTGCAACTCCCACCAGGGGCACTCGATGAAGTTCACGGGCACGCATCTCACACTTCCGTCGACACCGTTCGGCGCCACACACTTCAAGCCGTCCCAGCTCTCGGTCCAGGCCTGGGTGAAGTTCTCCACGCTCAGCGGGAGCAATCCGCGGGTCGTGGCCAACGACCACACGGATGCGACCACAACACTGAAAGGGTTCGAGCTCGAGGTGAACACAGGGGGTAAGAGCGGGTTCTTTATCGTGGGCAACGGATCGAGCGACGGCTGTGCGATGTGGAGCAGCACAGTGGATCCCGCGTTCCCCACAGGGCTCAAGAAGACAACGTGGTACGACTACGTGGGGACGTACAACGGCAGCACGGTCCAGGTGTACGTGGACGGCCAGCTCATGGCGTCCACGAGCGTCGGTGAGAAGCCGGACTGCGGCAAGACGACAACGCCGTTCGCCGGCGGCGCCGTCGGCGCGTCGACAAAGCCGATATCAATCGGGTACAACCCGCGCTATGGCAGTGACTTTGCCCATGGATTGATCGCCGACGTGGCCATCCTGCCGGTGGGGCTGACCGGGAGCGAGATCGTGGGCAGCTACGAGCAGGCGACGACGCAGGCATGAGCACCCGACGCAGCACCAGGCGGAGCACCAGGCGGAGCACCCGTAGCGTCCGCAGCACCGAAGAGATGCGCCACCGGCGCCGACCCAGGGAGGCTGAGTTGCACACGCACCCGATCCGCGAGGCAGGCCAGGCGTTCATGGGGATCGTCATCGCCGTGACCGTGGCCATCGTGGCGATCCCGACCATCCTCGTGCTCCAGGCGGTCAACCAGGCGCCCCTCACGCATTCGGGGAACGTCACAAAGTCGGCCCAGGCGGCGGCAGACGCAGGCGTAGCCGACTACGAGGCCCACGTACGGGCCAACCCGACATACCCGTCCCTGTACTGCAGCAAGACAGAATTCGCGACATGCACGACTCCGGCCGACCCGCACAACCCCGCGTTCCTTGCCAAACCCCCGACCACCCCATGCGCGACATCGAAAGCCACAACACCGGGGTGGACCGAGGTGACGAGCCCCACCACAGGGATCACCTCGGGCTACCAGTACCTGGTGAACTCTGCGAAAGCCACTGCATCGGCCGGGGGCACCGTGTACGTCTACGTGACCGGGCGGGCGGGCCTGAGCGGCCGCTACACCTGCGCGTCCAAGGCCGTGTCGATCGCCGTCTACCCGCCGTCAGAAACCTCGGCCGTGAGCGTCGCCGCGACCTCGTCGTGGACATCGGTGCCCCTCCCGCCTCCCGCCGTGACACATCCCAAGGTGACGTTCAGTGCCACGATGTACGGCGGGTCGGGGGGGACCGGAGGGACCGGGACATCCGACATCATCTCGCCGGGCGGCGCGCCGGGGCCGGGAGCGGCTCTCTCCATCACCATCACGGGCCTGTCCTCGACACCGGCCGACGAGGACATCTTCGCCGGTGACCCGGGCAAGGCCGGAGTGAGCCCGGTCACAGGAGGCGGGCCGGGCCACAACCAGGGGGGCACAGGCTACGGCAAGGGTGGATCGGGGGGCTATGACGGCGGCGGTGGCGGCGGAGCGTCGGCGCTGTGCCTGGAGAGCACCACGGGCCCGACACACGCCACGGCGTGCGGGCCGACCACTCCGGTGTGCACAGGCGCGACCCCGAACGCTCCGTGCGTCCTCGCCGTCGCGGGAGGAGGCGGCGGCGGCGGGGAGACCGTGTGCTCGGGGAGCGGCGGCGGCGCCGGCGGCGCCGGCGGCAGCATGACAGGCGGGTCGGGGGGGAAGGGGACCACCTACACATTCTTCGGTTTCACGTCGGGTGACACAACCGGTCCAGCCGGCGGCGGGACCCAGACCGGACCGGGTGCCAAGGGGACTGGGTACTCGATCATCTTCGGTCTCTTCTCCTCTCAGACAGGCAATCGCGGCACAGGGCACAACGGGGGCGCGGGGGTCACCCAGACAACCGGCGGGGACAGCGGCGGCGGCGGCGGCGGCTACTGGGGCGGCGGCAGCGGAGGGACCGGGGTCGCCTGCGGCGGTGGCGGCGGTGGCGGCGGCGGGTCGTCGTACGTCGACGCCTCGTTTCCCGGTCTCGTCTATCAGGCCTACACGGCGCCGTTCGGGACCGGCCAGGTGTTCGCGCACTACACGGCGACCTCGGGAGACACGCTCGCGCTGACCGAGACGTGCGGGAGCGTCGAGCACTTCACCGTGCCCAAGTCCGGCAAGCTGAAGCTGACCGTTGACGGCGGCGCCGGTGGCGGCGGCGGCGCGGCCGGTGGCGCGACACCCGCGGGCGGCAGCGGTGGGGACGGTTCGGGCGTCGTGGTAAAGACACTTGCCGTCACGGCCGGGCAGACCTTTACCTACGAGGTGGGCTGCGGCGGGGGTGGCGTCAAGAGGACAGGATCGACCATCCTTCCGGGCTCGGGAGGCGCCGGGTATGCCTCGGGGGGGAGCGGAGAGAAAGGGCACTACAAAGTGACGACCCCGGTCGGGTGCGGCTTCCTTGACTTGGGCTCGTGCACATACAACGGGACAATGTCCGCGGCCGGCGGTGGCGGAGGGGCCACTGCCGTCTGCACCGGGACAAGCTCGAGCTGCTCGGCGACAACGCTGCTGGTGGTGGCGGGCGGTGGCGGTGGCGGGGGTATGCCGGCATGCTCTGGGACAGCAGGGTCGGGGACGGGCGGAGCCAGCGCGATTTCAGCGGGCAGTAGCTTCACGGCGAGCGCCGGTTCGCACGCCGGCAAGGGTTTCGACGGCAGCACCGGGGGCAACGCCCGCGACGGCGCGTACGGTGGCGGAGGTGCGAGCGGGTCGGCCGGCGGCGGCGGCGGCGGCAACGCCGGCAATGGCGGGAGCTCTGGTGGAGGAAGCCCCGGCGGGGCAGGCGGCCAGGGTGCGACGCACAACACAGATACCTATGGTGCTCTGGGAGTCACACTGGGTTCGGAGTCGGGGGGACCCGGGGGCGGTGGAGGGTTCGCCGGCGGCGGCGGTGGCGGTGCGTCGTCCTGCGGGCTGAATGGCGGGGGTAGCGGCGGCGGCGGGGGCGGCTCCTCCTGGGTCGACACGACAAGTGCAGTCGCGCTGCACGCCACAGCCGGCAAGGTGACAGTGGACGCAGGGAGCCTCGGTGGCCGTGGCGCCGTCAACTCATGCACAGTCAACACGTCGGAGATCGACGGGCTCTACACAGTATGCGCCGGCGCGAGCGCAGCCGCGCCAGGAGGCACGGGATCGATCCAAGCCACATTGAAGATCACGGTCACCCAGCGCCATGCCGGGTCGTGCAGCGTCACGGCCACGGCGGCGACACTGGAGAGCACGGGCGGTACGACCTCCTGGCACGTCCAGGTGGGCGGCGGTGGCGGTGCCTCGGGGACATCGGGGGGTGTCGGAGGGCCAGGCGCACTGGTCTCGGTGACGGTCACCGGGTCGAGCACAGAGCCGATCGCGGTGCTGACGGGGTGCTCGGGCTTCTACGGCTCGGGCGGCAAGGGGTTCGCCGACGGCGGCTTCTCCAAGCCCACAGGCAAGACACAGGGGCTGGGCGGCGGCGGCGGCGGCGCCAGTGCCATCTGCCTCGAGAAGGCAGCGGGTGCCACGACATGCTCGGCGGCGGCGACCCCCCTGTGCACCTCGACCACCAGCGCGCCGTGCGTGCTGGTGGTGGCCGCAGGCGGTGGTGGTGGCGGGGCGTCGGCGACAAGCTGCACGGTGGCCGGTGACGTCGGCGGGAGCGCCGGGAGCGTGTTCAGCGGCCCTGCGACAAGGACACACGTGACACTCGGGGACTACGCGAAAGGGAGCCCCGACTCGGGCGGCCTCGCCGGGGGCACAAAGGGCAAGCTCACCGGAACGCCGGTCGCGGCAAACGGCTCCAACGGCTCGCTCAGCGGGTCGGCCGCAGGCGGGGGCGGCGGCGGGTGGGCCGCCGGTTCTGGCGGGACGACAAAGACAAAGTGCGGCGGGAGCGGGGGTTCGTCGTGGGTTGCCACCGCGGCGCCGGGCGGGGTCACGTTGGGGACGCCCACGCTCGCGACCAACACATGCACCACAACTGCCGGCGGCACCACATCGCCCTCCCAGTGCTCGGGCGGCGTCGTGTACTCGACCCTCAAGCCCGGTACCGTCACCAACGTCGCCGAGAAGTCCATCCCCGTGATCACGTCGAATGCCAAGCTCACGACATGGTCGACCTCGTGACCGGGGCTCGGGTGGGCAGCTCGGCCGGGTAGCCTCGCTGCGACGAGCCGCGGCCCTGCCGCCACCCGGCGCGATGCGCACGAGTGCGCGGCCTGCTCGGCCGCGGAGCGCAGACCGCGGCGTCGGCGCAGAGGTGATGTGCGCATGAACGGCCTGGTGATCTCCGACGTGTGGAAGTCCTTCGGCACCCAGAGCGTCCTGCGAGGTGTGGACCTGGAGGTGCCGGCCGGCTCGCTCACGGCGATGCTCGGGCCCTCGGGCAGCGGCAAGACGACGCTGCTGCGCATCGTGGCCGGCTTTGACCGGGCCGACCGCGGGAGCGTGTCGCTCGGGGGCACGCTCCTCGACGGACCCCGCCACCGCACCGCTCCCGAGCACCGCAAGATCGGCTACGTCCCCCAAGAGGGCGCGCTGTTCCCGCACCTCACCGTGGGGCGCAACGTGGCATTTGGCGTCCCCCGGGCGGAGAGGCGATCGGGCGCGATCGGCGACCTTTTGGAGCTGGTGGGGATGCGCGGCATGGGCCATCGCTACCCCCACGAGCTCTCGGGGGGCCAGCAGCAGCGCGTGGCCCTGGCTCGGGCCCTGGCCGTCCGGCCGGAGCTGGTGCTCTTGGACGAGCCGTACTCCTCGCTCGACCCGAGCCTGCGGGCGGAGGCCCCAGCCGACGTCCGTTCGGTCCTGCGCCGGGCCGCCACCACCAACACCGGGGTCAGGAACGCCACCGCCGTGTCGAGGTTGAGGACGGCCGTCACCACCGCCACCACCCCGTCACACGCCGCCGCTGCGGCGCCGTCCACGCCGACGATCTGGGCATGGGGGACGGGGCTACGGACGACGACCGCGTGGAGGACTCCCTCCGGCGGAAGGTCGGCGCTGTAACGCAGGGCACCGGTGGCCTTGGCGTAGGCGTCCTGGCGGGCTCGGTCGGTGCGCACGGTGGTCGACGTCACGGGGCTACCTCCTCTCCTGTCGGCGCACCGTAGCAACCCGGCGCTCACGGGGGAGTCTCTGGTCGGGCGCACCAGGGCGTCTTCGGGACGCGGCGCTCACGAGGCCGGACGTGTGGAAGAGCACGGGCCCTCACCGGGCAACGGCGCCAGTGGCCCGGCGACG
>JAJYZN010000021.1 GCA_021799915.1 Actinomycetes bacterium | reverse complement strand
AGGACCTGCGTCGTGGGCGATCTCCTGGTACTGGGCGGCCAGCATGCCCGGCGCCATCTCGAAGCGCTCGGCGTCGGGCACGGCATCGAGCAGGGGGAGATGGTGGAAACGGACCGGGATCTCCCCGTCGGGGAACTTGCCGCTCTCCAGCTCGACAGTCGTGCGCAGATCGATGACCGTCACGATGCCCAGCCGGCCGACGACCTCGCGGTCGTGCGCGGTGAGGCCGGAGAGCCCGTCCGCCCGGAACACCCTCCTCCAGCGCACACGCCGGCCGTCGTGCGCTCGGTACCCGCCGATGTCACGGAAGTTCACCGCGCCGTCGAGCGCGACGTGGCGCTCAGAGACGCCGGTCACGTCGGTCACTGGTGGTCGGGCTCAGCGGACGGGAAGGTCCCACAGGGGGAACCAGCGGGACAGGTCGGGCTCGGTCGGCAGGTCGCTGCCCAGCACGGCTTTGATCCGGAGCTCGAGCTCGGTGTCACGGCGCTCTTTGCCGGTCGGGGCGAACGGGTAGAACGTCCCTCGCTTGTACAGGTAGACGAGGAAGAGCGCACGGGTGCCCGACTCGGCTGTGGGACCCGGCTCCAGGCCGAACACCGAGCACAAGAGCTGCGGCCCCCACCCCTCGTCGGTGAGGGTGCTGTTGACCACGTGGACGCGGGTGACCAGGTTCTCCACGTCGGGGTCCTCGAGCAGGAGCCAGCGGTAGCCGAATGAGTCCTCTGCTTCAGTGAGCGATCCCGCCCCGTCATCGGGAGAGGACCCGCCGGGCGCAGTGCTCGCCGCAGCGTCCGGCGCAGCGCCCGCGCCGCCGGGAGGAGGGCCGTCGTCGGGGATGTCGAGGAGCGCTCGGATCTCTCGCTGGACGTCTTCGGCAGGCCGTCCGGCAGGCGGCTTCCAGCACACCCCGGCCCGACCCGAGAGGACCAGGCCCTCGGAGGTCTCCAAGGTGACTGCCGCCGACGGGAGGGCGAAGAGCGCGTCGAGGTTGGCCCGCACCGGTTTGGTCCGCCCGAGCAGGGTGTCGAGCAGTCCCATCCTCAGCGAGGCTCCCCGCGGCAGCTCCACCGGCCGGTGGTGACGCCGGCCACTCTCAGTGTGCCTGTCCGAGCTCAGCTTCGAGCTTCGAGAGCTGGGCGAGCCGGACTTCGAGCTTGGGGTGGGTCGAGAAGAGAGCGCTGAGCGAGGTGCCCTGTCCCTGACCGCCACGTCGCTGGGCGATGGCGGGGGTGAAGAAGAACGCGTTGAACGGCTCCGCGTGGCGCAGATCGCGTGCGGGGATCCGTCCCATCTCGCCGGTGATCTTCACGAGGGCCGAGGCCAGCAAGGACGGACGCCCGATGAGGATCGCGCCGGAGCGGTCGGCAGCCAGCTCGCGATAGCGCGACAGCGCGCGGGTGAGCAGGAAGCTGATGGCGTACACGATGATCGAGACGAGCATGATGATGGCCTCGATGGCCGCAAGCTGCGATCCGTTGCGCGAACCGCCACGCCCCCCGCCGAACAGCCCGGCGAAGAACATCATCCGGGTGGCCAGCCCGGCGATCACCCCGAGCGAGCTGGCGATGGTCATCACTGCCACGTCGCGGTGGGCGACGTGGGAGAGCTCGTGGGCCAGGACCGCCTCGACCTCGGGCTCGTCCAGCCGCCGCAGCAGCCCGGTGGTGACACAGACCACCGCCGCTTTCGGGCTGCGACCGGTGGCGAAGGCATTCGGCACGTCGGTGTCGGCGATGGCCACGCGGGGCTTGGGCATGTCGGCCAGCGCGCACAGCCGGTCGATCGAGCCGTGGAGCGCCGGCGCCTGCTCGGAGGTGACCATGTGACCGTGCATTCCCCACAATGCGATCCGGTCCGAGAACCAGTATTGGGCGAACAGCAGGCCGGCGACGATCACGAAGATCAGGACGAAGCTGTGGAGCACCGCCCAGAGCACCGCGGCAAACGCGCCGTAGAGGACGACGAGGAGCAGGCCGGTCACGAACATCCGGGCCGTGAGGCCTCGATCGGTTGGCATGTTCCGGGCAATGGGCATCAGCTCGCGCTCCCTCCGCTGTCTCCCTCGGGTCCGGGCACCACCTCGGCGTCCTTGACCTCCCCGTCGGTCTCTGCGCCCGACGAGCCGAGCTCGCCCGCCGGTCCGGCCGCGCCCAGCTCGGCTTTCATCGCCGCGAGCTCGTTATCGACCTGCGACGTCGAGGCCACTTTGTCGAGCTGGGCCTGGATGTCGTCGACGGGGGTGTTGAGGTCGTTGAGGGCACCCGAGGCGAGCAGCTCGTCGATCGCCCCGGCCCGCGCCTGCATGGCGGCGATCTTGTCCTGGGCCCGCTGCATCGTGGCGCCGGCGTCGCCCATGGACGTCGAGATGCCCGACACCGCCTCGCCTACCTTGGTCTGGGCTTCGGCCGCGGTGTAGCTGGCTTTCAGCGTCTCCTTGCGGGTCCGGAACTGCTCGACTTGAGCCTGCAGGCGCTGGGAGGTCTCCACCAGTTTTTCCTCTTGCTCGGAGACCTGGTCGTGCTGGGTCTTGAGGTCGGCGAGCTGCTCGCCCAACGCGGCCCGACGTGACAGTGCCTCGCGCGCCAGGTCCTCGTTGCCCTGGGCGAGGGCCGCCTTGGCCTGGCCCTGGAGCTTGTCTGCCTGCTTCTGGAGCTGGGCCGCCTGAAGCTCGATGCGCTTGCGGGCGGTCGCGACGTCGGCGACGCTGCGCCGCACTTTCTGGAGGCTCTCGATCTGCTTCTCGTAGGACAGGTCGAGGGTCTCACGCGGGTCCTCGGCCCTGTCGAGGACCTTGTTCGCTTTCGCCTGGAAAATGTTCTTGGTCCGCTGCCACAACCCCGGCACGCTTCAGCCCTCCTTGAGGCGGTTATCCCCTGGGGAGAGCATAAGGCCCACAACAGCGCGAGGGGGCACGCCCCTGGCCATGCCCTCTTCTCCGCCCCGCTAGCCTCGCTGCGATGCCCGAGCCCCGCTGCCTGCTCACCGTCCATGCCCATCCCGACGACGAGGCGTCCAAGGGAGCGGGGACGGTCGCCCGCTGCCACGCCGAGGGCGTTCGCACGGTCCTCGTGTGCTGTACCGGCGGCGAGGAAGGCGACATCCTCAACCCGGCCATGGACACCCCCGACGTCCGGCGCCGGCTCCCCGAGGTCCGCCGAGAGGAGCTGCAGCGCTCGGCGGCGATCATCGGGTACGACGAGGTCGTGATGCTCGGCTACCGCGACTCGGGCATGCCTGGGTCGGAGGCCAACGACAACCCTGCGAGCTTTGCCCGGGCCGAGACCGACGAGGCGGTCGAGCGCCTGGTGGCGGTGATCCGCCGCGTCAGACCGCAGGTCGTGATCACCTATGCCGAAGAGCAGTCCGAGTACCCGCACCCCGATCACCTCCGGGTGCACGAGATCTCGATGGCGGCCTGGGAGGCCGCGGGAGATGCCGACAGGTTCCCTCAGGCTGGACCGCCGTTTGCCCCGCTCAAGCTGTACTACACGATGTGGCCGCGCCAGCGGATGCGGGCCATGCACGAGAAGTTCCTCGAGCTGGGGCTCCCCTCGCCCTTCGACGAGAAGTGGCTGGCTCGCCTTCGCCGGGACGACCCCATCTCGACCTCGATCGACCTCACGGGCTTCGAGGACGTGCGCGCAGAGGCGCTCAAGGCCCACGCGACCCAGGTCGATCCCACGTCGCCGTTCTGGTTCGGGCTCCCCCCCGAGGTGCAGCGCGGTCTGCACCCGTTCGACGACTTCCTGCTCGCCCGGAGCCGGGTGGGGGGGACCGACGTGACCGAGGACGACCTGTTCTCCGGGATCGATTGACTGCTCCAGCTCGGAGCTCTCACTCGAGCTCCAGCTCCCGCCCGCGGATCAGCCGCCCGGAGTTGGCACCGTGCTCGACGAGCCGAAACCCCCGAGCCAGGACAGGTGGATGGCACCGGCGCTCTGCGCCAGGACGAGCGAGACGGCGGTCGCAAGGAACAGCACGAGGAGCACCACGAGGATCGGCTGCCACCGAGCGAAAGAGCCGCCGGGTGCACGCGTCGTCGGCACCCCTGTCGCACCGGCCTGTGGCGCGTCCGCTGCATCCGGTGTGCCTGCGGCTCGAACGGCCGTCGCATCGGCCTGTGGCGCGTCCGGCGAGTCCGCTGGAGCCGATGTGATGGGAGCCGGCTCGGCTTCACCCTGATCAGCGTGCTCCGGTGAGGCGTGACGGCGCTCGGCGAGCTCGCGCAACGCACGCTCGATCGTGCCGGGATCGCCACCGGGGATGGCGAAGTGGAGCACGCGCCCGGCGGTTTGCAACGTCACGGCCGCACCCTCTCGGCCCGCGAGCGTGTAGGGGTCGACTCTCCAGCCGGTGACGTCGCACCAGGGCACGGTCTTCGGGTCGGACGTGCCGGGAGTGCCCGCAGTGCCGGGAGTGCCGGGAGTGCCCGCAGTGCCGGGAGTGCCGGGAGTGCCCGCAGTCGCAAACGGCTCGGATGAGCCGGACGTGACGGACCCGACGGACCTGACGAGCACGGCATGCTGGTCGAACACGAGCTCGAGCCCTTGGACAGGGCGAGTGCCCGGGTCGGCGGGGAGAAAGACGGCCCCGCTGAACCGCAGACGTGGACCTGCTGTGCTCAACTGCTGTCCCGGGCCAAGCCCCGCAGTGCCCGGTAGCCGACGAGCGTGGCGCCGGCATCCCGGACGGCTCGCTCCAAGAACCCGTCTCGGCACACCATCGCGTGGTCGTCGACCCGGGCCTCCCAATCCGGGGCGATGGCGCGCAGCTCGGGGCTGTCGACGGCCGGGTGGAGGAAGATCTCGGTCACCCCGGGACGGAGTGCCGCCAAGTGGTCCTCGATCACCTGGCGGCTGCCGACCCCGGGCACGATCGCAAGCTCGTCGACAAAGACCGCACCGGCGTCTTGGGCCACCTGACGGGCGGGGAAGCCGAGGAGGTCGTCGAGCCCGGGCCCGACCATTCGAAGCGGCAGGCTGAACTCGACGGCCAGGTCCACGTAGACGTCGAAGAACTCGGGACGGATCTGGAGCGTCCCCATGTGCGAGTCGATGTGGCTCACGTCGAAGCCCCACAGGATGGCCCGCTCGATCTGGGCGCGGCACTCGCGCCGGACCTCATCGAGATCAGCGTGCTCCCACACGTCCTCGACCGTCCGGGGGAACCCGCCGTCGCCTCCGACGAGCGACGGGGCATGGGTGACCGGACCCCAGCGGTACAGGTCCCACTCGGCGTTCAGGGTGAGGTGCACCCCCACGTCCTCACCCCGGTACCGCGACGCGGCTTCGCGAGACCAGGGGCAGGGGACCATCAGCGTGGCGCTCGTGACCAGCCCGGTGCGCAGGCACTCGTAGACGGCGACGTTGGCGGAATGGCAGAAGCCCAGATCGTCGGCGTTGACGATGAGCAGCTTGGCGTCTCGGGGGTGGCCCAGGCGTTCGACCAGCGATGGCATGCTCCGACGGTAGCGCCCCGTCAGCCCGCTCGCCGGTAGGTGCCCGGCCCGCCCCTCACCTCACCTCACCTCACCTCACCTCACCTCACCTCGTCACACCTCATTGCCGGCGGGACTGCTCGGCCAGCTCGGCCTGGTAGGCGGCCATCGCTGTGGCCAGTGCGGGGTCTGACACGCCCAGGATGCGGGTGGCCAGGAGGGCGGCGTTGGCCGCGCCGTTCACCGCGACCGTCGCCACCGGCACCCCTCTCGGCATCTGCACGATGGAGAGAAGCGAGTCCAGACCGCCCAAGTTGGCCAGTGCGACGGGCACTCCGACGACCGGCAGGGTCGTGGCCGATGCCAGCATCCCCGGCAGGTGGGCTGCCCCGCCCGCCCCGGCGATGATCACGCGTAGGCCACGGCCGGCGGCTGCGTGGCCGTAGGCCAGCATGTCGTCGGGGGTCCGGTGGGCCGACACGATGCGCACTTCGTGAGGGACCGAGAACTGCTCCAGGACGTCGACGGCGCCCTGCATGACCGGCAGGTCCGAAGAGCTGCCCATGACCACGGCGACTAGGGGGGACGGCTTTTGGCGCGGGTGGCTGGGGGTGGCGGGGGTCACGTCAGGGCTCCATGGTCGGCGGTGACCCGCCGGCTGGGTTCGGCCGCGACATCGTCCGGGTCGGTGGTGTCGCCGAGTGGTTCGAGGCCCCTACGTACCCCTGACGGGGTGGCGGACAGGCCCGGGGTGCCGAGCGCTTCGGCCGCCGCCCATGCGCGGGAGCGCACGTCTGTGCCACGGGCCCCAGCTTCGGCGGCTGATCCGGCTGATGCGGCTGATCCGGCTGATGTGCCCGATGCGGCTGATATGCCCGATGCGGCTGATGCGGCTGATGCGACTGATGCGACTGATGCGACTGATCCGGCTGATGTGCCTGATGTGGCTGATGCGCCGCTCCCGTAGGTGCCGCACACCGTCACGTGCCCCAGCTTCCTCCCGGGGCGGGCTCGCTTGCCGTACAGGTGGACGTGGGCACCTTCCACCCCAAGAGCCGCGGGGAGCAGCGAACCAGGGTCCCGGGCAGGATCGACGGTCGATCCGACGATGTTGACGCTGGCGACGACCGGGGCGGTCGGTCGGGTCGAGCCGAGGGGAAGGTCGAGGATGGCCCGGAGATGGTTTTCAAACTGCGACGTCACGGCCCCCTCGATCGTCCAATGCCCGGTGTTGTGCGGTCGCACGGCAATCTCGTTCACGATGAGCGCGTGACCGGTCCAGAACAGCTCGACGGCAAGCACGCCGACGACGCCGGTGACGTCGGCAATCCGGCGGGCAACCCGCTCCGCTTCGAGAGCGACGTCCGTGCCGAGGTGCCCGGGGTAGTGCACCTCTCGGCACATGCCGTCCTGTTGCACGGTCTCGACCATGGGCCACACGGCCATCTCTCCACCGGGCCGTCGGGCCAGGACGACGGCCATCTCGGCCGCGATCGGGACCATCTCTTCGACGAGGAGCGACAGACCGGCCTCCGATGCTTCGGTGCACACTCGAGCGGCCTGGCTCTCGTTCTCGACGACCCACACGCCGCGGCCGTCGTAGCCGCCCCGAGCAGCTTTCAAGACGAGCGGCCAGCCGTGGGCAGCGCCAAATCGGACAACGCCTTGGAGGGCACCCTCCGAGGGATCCTCCCGGGCACCCCCTCGGGCATCCTCCCGGGCACCCCCTCGGGCATCCTCCCGGGCACCCCCATTCGCGCCTCCGGTGCCACTTCCGCCCTCCCTACCTCCCGTGCCCCCAAAGCCATCCGTGCCGAGCACGGCGTACACGGGCACGTCGAGCCCGGCGGCGGTGAAACGGCTACGCATGCGGGCTTTGTCCGCGGCCAGCTCGAGCGCAGCCGGCCCTGGGCGAACGACCACTCCCTCGCGCACGAGCTCCTCGAGAGCGTCCAGGTCAACCAGTTCGTGGTCGAACGTGAGCACGTCGCACGCGCTGGCGAGCGCAGCGAGGTCGGCTCGGGACCGAGGCGTGCCGATGATGACCTGCCGGGCGACGTCGCAGGCGGCGTCGTCGTCGTGCTCCGCGAGCACGACCGTGCCGATATCCAGCTCGCTCGCAGCTTCACACAGCATCCGGGCGAGCTGACCGGCTCCCGCGATGCCTACGACCCATGGTGGCCGGCCACCACCTCCGCTAGCCTCCACAGGGCGGGACACGTCGGGCAGGTTATCGTTCCTGCTTGCCCGACCGCTGCCGCATTGGAGTGCTGCCACACCGGAGAGCTGCCGGACCCGTCCGCTGCCACACCGGACAGCTGCCGGACCTGTCCGCTGCCACACCGGAGAGCTGCCGGACCGGAGAGCTGCCGGACCCGACCGCTGCCGGGACTGGGGCCACCTGGCAGACAGGTGACGAGAGGAGATCGCGAATGCGTATCGGGGCACTGATCGACATCGACAAGCCGCTGGCCGAGGTGGTCGATCACGTAGGGACACTGGCGCGCCGAGGGTTCGCGTCGGCCTGGGCTGTGCAGATCTTCGGCTACGACGCTCTCACGATGCTGGCGGCGGTGGGGGCGCAAGTGCCCGGCATCGGTCTCGGGACCGGGGTCGTCCCGGTGTACAGCCGGCACCCGCAGGTGATGGCACAGCAGGCGCTGACGGTGCAGGCGGCCTCCGGCAACAGGTTGACGCTCGGGATCGGGATGTCCCATCAGGTCGTGGTCGAAGGGTTGTGGGGGATGAGCTACGAGCGTCCGGCACGGTACATGCGCGAGTACCTGGCCGCGTTGGTGCCCATGCTCCGGGGCGAGACGGTCGATGCCCGCGGGGAGGTGGTCACGGCGGTCACCTACGGACCGTTGGAAGTCCCCGGTGCCGAACCGCCCGGGTTGCTCGTCGCGGCGTTGGGGCCCGTGATGCTGAAGCTGGCCGGGAGAGTGGCGACAGGGACGGTGACGTGGATGACGGGAGTGCGGACCGTTGCCGAGCACATCGTGCCCACCATCGGCGAGGCGGCCCGAGAGGCCGGACGCCCCGAACCACGCATCGGGGTATCGCTGCCCGTGACCGTCACGTCGGACCCGGATCGGGCCCGCGAGCGCATCGACCAGGCGTTCGCCATCTACCCGACGTTGCCGTCCTATCGGGCAATGCTGGACCGTGAAGGTGCGTCGGGTCCGTCGGACGTGGCCATCATTGGCACGGCCGATGAGGTTGCCGCCGGTATGTCACGCCTCGCCGAGGCCGGTGCGACCGACTTCGTGGCGTCGGTGGTGGGTAGCAGCGACGAGCGCGCCGAGACGATGGACGTCCTGGCGTCCTTGGCTGCGGGATAGCCGGAAACAGGGGAGAGCCGAGCCCGCTCGCCGGACCGTCGCGCGACGGCGCACGGCCGTGACGCCGGAGACCCCGGTGGCCCTTTGTCGTCGAGCGTGTCCAGCGCCAGAGGACGGCTGCCTCAGCGCGGGACGGTCGTGTGCTTGAACTCGTTGAGCTCAGGGTGGCCCGAGATCAGCGCGAGCACGTGGTCGATGGTCGAGCGGGCCGCGACGCCGTCGTCGCCGGGGCGGGTCATCACCCGTACGAAGACTGCCTGGTCGCCGACGATGAAGGTCGGTACGCCGAAGACCTCGAGGCGGGACACCGCATCCTCGTGGGCCCGTCGCAGCTCTTGGAGCGGCCATCCCTCGGCAACCTCACCGAGCACGGCGTCGGGGTCTGCGCCGCACGCCGAGAGCACGTCGCGGATGACGTCGCGGTCGTTGAGGTCGCGTGCGTGGTCGTGCCGGGCGGCGAAGAGCGACCGGTGCACGGCGGGGAACACGTCGGGGAACCGGTCGCGCACCGCGATCCCGGTCTGGAGCGCCAGGAGACCCGTGGCGCCGTCGGGCGCGTCCCACACCGGAGGGTCGCCTTCGGCCACGTGGGCCTGGACCAGGGAAAAGGGGGTGAACGTCACATCCCACTGCGCCCCTGCTCCGAGCCCGGCCACGAGGTGCTCGTGGACGTTACGGGCGAACGGGCACAGGTAGTCCCAGGTCACAGCGAATGATGGAGTCGTTTGCGTCACGGTTCTGGAACCACGAGCAGCGGTGGTCTATTCCCTGCCCGATCGAGCCGGCCGTCGCTGCCCGCGGGGTACGTGACGGTCATCACTGGGACCTGCCGACCCTGCCGACCCTGCCGACCCTGCCGAGCACGAGGCGGCAGCTGCAGCCGAGAGCGGTGCCGATCAGCGCGCCGCCCACGACATCGCTGGCATGGTGGGCGCGAAGGTGGACGCGGCTGATCGCCACTGCACCCGCGAGGCCCAGGTAGGCGGAGAGCTCGCCAGGACCGGTCGCGAGCGCGGTGGCGGTGCAGAACGAGGCCAGGGTGTGACCGCTCGGAAAGCTGCTCGTCCTGGGACGCCGAACCGGGATGGACGTCTGCGGTGCGTCGCTCGCACGCTCGGCCCCCGTCGGCTCGGGGCGGTCCCGGCCCACCGCCTGCTTGAGAAGAGCGTTCGAGACGGCTGACACGACTCCGGTCAGGGCCAGGGCCTGGAGAGCCCGGCGCCGGTCAGGGCCGGGCCGGCGAGCCTTGACCAGCGTGAGGACAAACCAGACGAACCCGTAGTCCGAGACGCCGGACATGAGGGCTGCCAGAGCCGTCGCAGTACCGGGGCGTCGCCATCGTTCCAGGGCAATGTCGACGGCGCGATCGAAGTCGGCGGTCGTCAAATTCGCGGACCGGCTGGTGGTTGGCCGCCGAACTGGGGGCAGAGATCTTGAAAGTGACAGAAGCGGCAGAGCGGAGAGCGACGAGGACGGAAGTCCTCGTGCGAGCATGCTCGCTCGATGGCCGACCAGACCGCGGTGGTGCGACCGATCTGCCCTTGTACCGACTGGTCGCTTGGCTTCGCGACGATGGTCACCCGGTCTCGCAGGTACAGCAGCCGGACCTCCGCCGGGGCTCGTCCGAGCAGGTGACGGCAGAGCAGGGCGTAGATATGGACACCCCCGAGACGTGCCTGCTCGAAACGCGCGGAAGGAGACCGTCCGGTCTTGTAGTCGATGACGACCAGCTCTCCTGTCGCTCCGCGGTCGAGGCGGTCGATCACTCCTCGCAGGCGCATCTGGCCGATCTGGACCTCCATCCCCAGCTCGACTCCGAGCGCGTCGACCCCATTGGGGTCCTCCAGTGTGAAGTAGCTCTCGATCAGCACCGCGGCATCTGCCCTGAACGACTCGGCGTCTGTGTCGGACAGTCCCAGGAGGAGGAAATCGGGCTGGTCTCCCAGCGCTGCCCAGGCTGCGTCCAGTTCGTGACGGGCCGTGTCGAGCGTGCGGCCACCTGGCGGGTGGTTCCAGATGAGCCGTTCGAGGGCCGCGTGGACCAGCGTCCCTTTCACCGCGGCCGGCGATGGCGGCTCGGGGAGGCGGTCGATCACCGACAGCCTGAATGCGAGCGGGCAGTCGGTGAACGCCGACACCTTGGAAGGCGAGAGCGACCTGGGCGGGGCGAACGGCATCAGCCACAGGGTAGGACCACCGCCGGGCCAAGAGTGCGACTGGGTCCTGTCATTCCTGCTCGCGCCCGAGCGGTGACGTGATCCGAGCATCGTCGTCTTCCTGGTAGAGAATGGGGCAGCGATGCCGCGTACTCGACCAGCCAAGCTCGACGTGCCTGCCTCTCCGGCACATTTGGAGCGCTCCGTGACCTGGGCGGGCTTGCGGGCCGGCGACCCGGTGATGGTGACGGGCACCCGGCTGCGGTCCGCCTCCTGGTCGTTCTCGGCGTTCGTCCGCAACACGAAGACCGGTGAGGTGTGGGTCGAGGTCGTCGGCGGTCGCCCCGGCGACCGCAACACTCGATCCTTCCGCCCCGAGCAGGTGTTCCCTCCCGGGCGCCGTCGTGCCGGCAACCCCACGTCCCCATCCTTCGCCGAGGCCCCCCAGCTCCCGCTCGGCTGACTTGAGAGGCGTGCGCCGACTTCGGCGGGCGGGCGCGATCGCTACTCGGCGGTGAAGCCGTCCATCCGGGCGAGGATCCGCAGCATCACTTCGTCGGCTCCTGCGCCGATCGAGTCCAGGCGGGCGTCACGGTAGAAGCGCGACGTCCAGTGCTCGGCCATGTAGCCCATGCCGCCGTGGAACTGGAGGCATGCATCGGCAACCTCCCGCTGGAGCCGGGCACCCATGAGCTTGGCGATGGTGGCGAAGCGGGTGGCGTCCTCTCCCCGCTGGACGGCGGCCGCAGCAGCGTAGGCATAGTGGCGCAGCATGTCGTGGCGCGCCGCCAGCTCGGCCAACGTGAACCCGATGTGCTGGTTTGCCAGGAGTGGGCGGCCGAACGCCTGACGCTCACCCAGATACCTGCGGGTCCGTTCGAGCGCCTGGCCGATGGAGCCGATATGGCGGTAGACGGTGATGAGCCGTTCGGCCTGGAATTGCACCATCTGCTGCTGGAACCCCCGCCCGATCTCGCCGATGGTGTGGTCGACCGGCACCCGCACGTCGCTGAAGGAGAGCTCGGCCGTGTCGCTCGACCACGTGCCCAGCTTCTCCAGTTTGCGAGAGACTTCTACACCGGGCAGTGAAGTGGGCACCACGATGAGCGACATGTCGCGGTGGCCGTCGCCGTCGCCGGTGCGGGCCAGCAGGCACAGCCAGTCGGCCTGGGTGCCGTTGGTGATGTAGAGCTTCGACCCGTTGATGACCCACTCGTCGCCGTCACGCACCGCACGCGTCCGGATGCCGGCGACGTCGCTTCCGGCGTCGGCCTCGGTCACCGCGATCGACGCCACCATCTCGCCTCGGATCGCCGGAGCCAGGTACTTGGATTTGAGCTCCTCGGAGCCATAACGGTGGAGGGCCGGGGTGGCCATGGCCATCTGGACGGCGATGGCCATCGGCACGCCCGCGCAGTCGACCTTCCCCATCTCTTCCCCGGCGACCACGGTGAACGAGTGGTCGGCGCCCATGCCGCCGTACGCCTCGTCGTACTCCAAGCCGAGCAGGCCCACCGCGGCGAGCTTCGGGAAGAGGTCGTGGGCAGGGAACGTCCCGGCCTGCTCCCACTGGTCGATGTTCGGTCCGATCTCTCGCGCGAACAGTTCGCGGAGTGAGGCGCGGAACAGCCGATGCTCCTCGGTCTCGATCATTGGCGCAACGTACCACCCTCCCCGCCAGCGGGCTGCCGGCGCTCGCACGCCTACACTGCGATGCCGTGACGCCCGGAGATCGCGACAGAGCCGACCCGGCCACTGGGTCCGGGCCGGGGCTCGTGCGCGTGCAGCGCATGGGAGAGGTGATGACCGTCGCCCTGGACTCGCCCCATAATCGCAATGCCCTGTCCGCTGCGCTCGTCTCCGAGCTCCTCGTGGCCCTTCACGAAGCCCGCTCCGACCCCGACGTTCGCGCCGTGGTCCTCACCGGGACCGGTGAGGTGTTCTGTTCCGGCGCCGACCTGAGCGAACGCCGGCAGGACGCTCTCCGTCAGGACGCTCTCCGTCAGGACGCTCTCCGGCAGGACGGGCTCCGGCAGGACGGGCTCCGGCAGGACGCTCTCCGGCGGGACGCTCTCCGGCGGGACGCTCTCCGGCGGGACGGTGAGGGTGGTTCCCCTGACCTTGAAGACGGCCCCGAGGAGAGCGGTGCCACGTTCGCCGAAGTCCTCTCCTGCCTGGCCGAGCTGCCCCAGCCGGTCGTCGCCCGGGTGAACGGGCATGTGCGAGGCGGCGGCATCGGCCTCGTGGCTTCGTGTGACCTGGCCGTCGCGCCGGCGTCGGCGACCTTCGCCTTCAAAGAGGTGCGAGTGGGGGTGGCGCCGGCGATGATCGCGGTCCCGGTCCTGCGGATCATGGACCGCAGGTCGTTCGTCCGCTGGGCACTCACCGGTGACACGTTCTCCGCCGCCGACGCCGCGGCCGCCGGCCTGCTCTCGGCAGTCGTGGAGGATGGGCTCGTCGACACATGGGTCACCGAGGTGCTTGCGTCCTTTCACAAGTCGTCTCCCTTGGCAATGGCGGCAACCAAGAGCCTGGTGGAAGGCTTGATCGGGCGAGAGTGGGAACCGGCGATGGCGAGTGCCGAAGCCCTCTCCGACGAGCTCTTCCGCTCAAGCGAGGCGGCCGAGGGCATGGCTGCGTTCTTCGAGCACCGCTCGCCGTCGTGGGCCGGGAGGCACCCTGTGGGTTGGACCGCTCCGGTCCCTCATGAGCCCGGTGCGCCGGGCGGACAAGGATCGAGATGAGTTCGCGGACGACCGCAGCCACGTGGCCGGTGGGGACCGTCCTGGCATCCCATCTGGACACGGCGAGCTCGGAGTTTGCCGCCAATCGTGCCGTGATGGAGGCGATGGTGTCCGACGTGGACGCGCTGTGCGGCCAGGTCGTCGAGGGGGGTGGCGAGCGTTACGTCGCTCGTCACGTTGCCCGGGGCAAGCTTCTCGTCCGCCAACGCGTCGAGGCCCTCGTGGACCCATGCACCCCCCTCCTCGAGCTCTCCCCGCTGGCCGGTGCCCACACCGACGATCCCCTGGGAGGGGGCGTGGTCGTCGCCATCGGAGAGGTGGCAGGGACCCAATGTCTGATCGTCGCCAACGATCCCACCGTGCGCGGCGGGACGACGAGCCCGACGACGATCAAGAAGCTCCTGAGAGCGATGGACGTGGCCGAGACCAACCGGCTTCCTCTCGTCTTGCTCGTCGAGTCGGGAGGCGCCGACTTGCCGCGCCAAGCTGACGTCTTCGTGCCGGGAGGGGAGCAGTTCCGCCGGATCACCCAGCTCTCTGCCGCTGGGATCCCGTCGGTGTGTGTCGTGTTTGGGTCGTCCACCGCCGGAGGCGCCTACTTGCCAGGCATGAGCGATTACACGATCTTCGTCGAGGGGAGGGCGCGCGTCTTCCTCGGGGGGCCTCCGTTGGTCAAGATGGCGATCGGGGAGGATGCCGACGAGGAAGAGCTGGGCGGAGCGGCGATGCACGCGCGCGTCTCGGGGCTCTGCGACTACCTGGCTGCCGACGAGCGGGACGCGCTACGACGCGCTCGGCATGTCGTCGCGCATCTGCACTGGCGTCGCTCGGGGAGCGCTCCGAGCCAGGCCGGCCCGCCCGACCTCCCCTTGCGCGATCCAGAGGAGCTCATGGGCGTGGCTCCCGCCGACGTGCGCGTCCCCGTCGATGTCCGAGAAGTGCTCTTGCGCATCCTCGACGGCTCGAGGTTCGAAGAGTTCAAAGCGCTTTACGGCACGCAGCTCGTCTGCGGTTGGGCGACCCTGGCGGGGTACCCGGTAGGCGTCGTGGCCAACAACGGCATCCTCTTCTCGGCCGAGGCCCGCAAAGGAGCGCAGTTCATCGACTTGTGCAACCGGATCGACACCCCGATCCTGTTCGTCCAGAACATCACCGGGTTCATGGTCGGGACCCGCTATGAGCAGGAGGGGATCATCAAAGACGGCGCCAAGCTCATCAATGCCGTGTCCAACTCGACTGTCCCGCACCTCACCGTGATGATCGGTGCGAGCTACGGAGCCGGCAACTACGCGATGGCAGGTCGAGCGTACCGGCCGCGTTTCGTCTTCACCTGGCCGAACCACCGGATCGCTGTCATGGGCCCCAAGCAGCTTGCCGGAGTGCTGTCCATCGTGCGGCGCAACGCTGCCGAATCAGCCGGTCGGCCGTTCGACGAGGCTGAGGACGCCAAGCTCACTGCTGCCACCGAAGCCCAGATCGACGCCGAGTCCACCGCGCTCTTCGCCACCGGCCGTCTGTGGGACGACGGCATCATCGACCCTCGGAGCACCCGGGACGTGCTGGCCGTCGCCATGGCTGCCGTGCACTCGGCTCCTGTGGCCGGGACGTCGCGACTCGGCGTGGTGCGTCACTGATGACGGGATCCCCCAGACCGATCCGGCGCCTGCTCGTCGCGAACCGCGGTGAGATCGCTCGCCGGGTCGAGCGTGCAGCCCGTGCTCTCGGGATCGAGACCGTCGCGGTGTTCGCCGAGGACGATCGCGGCGCCCCCCACGTGACCGAAGCCGACCGGGCCGTGAGCCTCGGGGGAGGGCCGGTCGCGGGTACCTACTTGTCGGTCGACCGGATCGTCGATGCCGCGATCACCGCCGGTGCCGATGCCGTGCACCCCGGCTACGGGTTCTTGTCCGAGGACCCCCGCCTCGCTCGCGCCTGCCTCGACGCCGGGGTCCTCTGGGTGGGCCCGCCGCCCGAGGCGATGGCGACCATGGGCCACAAGGCCTTGGCCAAGTCCGCAGTGGCGGCCGTCGGGGTGCCGGTGCTCGAGGATCGTGTCGTGGGCGACGACGTCGCCGGTGACGAGGCAGCTCTTGGGGCTCTGGGCGAGGAAGTGGGCTTCCCTCTCCTGGTCAAGGCATGCGCGGGGGGTGGCGGGCGCGGGATGCGCCTGGTGGAAGATCCCCGTGCGCTCGCCGACGCGGTCCAGGCGGCACGCCGGGAAGCGCTGGTGTCGTTCGGTTCGCCAGACGTGTTCTTGGAGCGCTACGTGGTCTCGCCGCGCCACGTGGAGGTGCAAGTGGTCGCCGATGCCTACGGGCGGGTGATCCACCTCTACGATCGCGAGTGCTCCATCCAGCGCCGTCATCAGAAAGTCCTCGAAGAGGCGCCGGCGTCGCGTGTCCCCATCGAGACCCGGCGCGTCATGTGGCAGGCAGCCGTCGCTGCTGCCCAAGCGGTCCACTACGAAGGGGTCGGGACCGTCGAGTTCATCGTGGGAGGACCAGGTGATGCCACCAGCGCGTTCTTGGAGATGAACACCCGGCTCCAAGTCGAGCACGGGATCACCGAGCTGGTGACCGGCGTCGACTTGGTCGTGCTCCAGCTTCGGATGGCTGCGGGCGAGCCGCTCGAGATCACCCAGGATGACGTGGCGCTCGTCGGCCACGCCATCGAGGTCCGCCTCTGTGCCGAGCGGCCGTCCGAGGACTACCGACCTGCTCCAGGCCCGGTGCTCCATGCCCGATGGCCTCGTGGTGAAGGAGTCCGGGTCGACGCCGGGGTCGAGACGGGCTCGTCAGTGACCTCCACCTACGACAGCCTCGTTGCCAAGATCATGGCCGCGGGGCCTGATCGCGGCACGGCGATCGCCCGCCTGCGAGCCGCGCTCGCAGGGAGCCTGGAGCTCGACGGGCTCGAGACCAACCGGGACATGCTGGCGGCAGTGCTCGACGATGCCACTTTCCGCGACGGGCGCCCGTCGACCGACTTCTTGGACACGCACCCCGAAGTGGTCCGAGCGCGACCCGGCGACGAGGTCTGCCGCCTCCATGCCGCGGCCGCCGGCGCGTTCGTCTCGTGGAGGAGAGCGAGGAGCTCGGTGGTTCCCGGATCCCTCGGGAACTGGAGGAACGTCGGCCTCCCTTCGCACGTCGACTGCTTCGAAGCCCACGGCCTCCGCTGGCCGGTGTCGGCGACCGGGAGGGCACGGACGTGGGAGCTCACAGTGGACGGTGTGGAGCTCTCGGCAACCGTCGGCGCGCTGGGAGCCGACGGCATGCACGGGGCTGCGCCGCGACTCGAGCGACACGGTGGGGTTGCCCTGGACATCGAGGCCGCCGGAGTGGTGATCCGTCACCGGGTACGAGCCCATGCGTCGTGCCTCGCGGTGTCCTCACCCCAGGGGCAGACGACGTTCACGTTGGTTGCCGAAGACGCGGAGACGGCCGCCGGGACGGCGTCGGGCGAGCACCGGGCGCCGCTGCCGGGGTCGGTGGTCCGGGTGCTCGTGAACCCTGGCGACACCGTGGAAGAGGGCGAGCCGCTGATCGTGCTCGAAGCCATGAAGATGGAGCACACCTTGCGCGCTGGTGGGCCGGGAACGGTGGGAGCAGTGTGCGTGCAAGCAGGCCGGCAGGTCGACGCCGGGGCGCTTCTCGTGGTGGTCGAGCCCCGATGACGGCCGCACGGGGTCATCGGTTGAGCACCCGGCCTCTGCGGGTCGCGAATTGCAGCGGGTTCTTCGGCGACCGCGTCTCGGCCGCCGAGGAGATGGTCGAAGGCGGTCCGATCGACGTGCTGACCGGCGACTGGCTGGCCGAACTGACCATGTACATCCTGCACAAGACCCGGAGCCGTCCTGGCGGCGCCGGGTATGCCCGGACGTTCGTGCGCCAGATGGAAGAGGTCCTTCCTCGGTGTGTGGAGCGGGGCATCAAGGTGGTTGCCAACGCGGGCGGCCTCGACCCCGCGGGGCTCGCGGATGCCGTCCGTCAGCTCGCGGCCGCCCAAGGGGTGACGGTGACGGTCGCGTCGGTCGCCGGCGACGACATCACGCCGCGGGTTCAGGACCTGATGCGAGGTGGCGAGCGTTTCGTCAACTTGGACACCCGCGAGGACCTCCCGTCCGGGGCTGCGGTCGTCACCGCCAACGCCTATCTCGGGGGCGCCCCGATCGCTGCCGCGTTGGCCGCGGGGGCCGACGTTGTCGTCACGGGGAGGGTGACCGACGCCTCGCTGGTGGTGGGCCCGGGGATATGGGCGTTCGGGTGGGGACCAGGTGACCTCGACCAGCTTGCCGGTGCCGTGGTGGCAGGGCACGTCATCGAGTGCGGAGCGCAGTGCTGCGGCGGGAATTACTCGTTCTTCGACGAGGTGCCTGGGATGGAGCGGGTGGGGTTCCCCTTGGCCGAGCTGTCCGCCGACGGCTCGGCGGTCATCACGAAGCACCCGGGGACCGGGGGAGCGGTGACCTTGGGCACGGTCACCGCACAGCTCCTCTACGAGATCGGCGGGCCCTGCTACCTGAGCCCTGACGCAGTTGCCCGCTTCGACACGATCGAGCTGTCCGACGACGGACCTGATCGGGTACGAGTGAGCGGTGTCAGGGGGGAACCGCCGCCGCCGACCCTGAAGGTCACGGCGAACCTGGCGGGAGGGTGGCGCAACTCGATGACGATGGTGCTCTCGGGGCCGCATCCCCAGGCCAAGGCGGACCTCGCCGAGCGAGCTGTCTGGGCGGCGGTTCCGGGCGGCCAGGAGGCGTTCTCCGAGACGTCCGCCCAGCTCTACGGCGACCTGACCGGCTCGGGGGTCGCGTGCCTGCGTCTCGCAGTGCGCGGAGACGACGAAGCATTGGTCGGTCGGGCATTCTCCGCGGCCGTGGTCGAGACCACGCTCGCCAGCTACCCCGGGGCGTTCGCTGCCGGCGCGCCCACCGGCGCCCAGGAGGTTGCCCGCTACTGGCCGACCACGATTGCCAGCGCTCTGGTGCGTCCCGAGGTGCTCGTGAGCGGGGAGCCCGTCTCGGTGCCCGCGGAATGGCTCGAGAGAACTTACGGTGCGCGGAGTGACCCGGAGCCTGCTGGTCCGCCGGCTTCGGGCAACCCGGCGCGGCATGGCGGGCTCGCTGATCCCCTGGATCGTCGTGTTGACCTGCCTGGTGACGTCCACCCGGTGACGGTTCCCCTGGGTGTCCTGGTCGGTGCTCGTTCGGGCGACAAGGGCGGTGATGCCAACGTGGGCCTGTGGACCGACAGCGATGCGGTGTACAGGTGGATGGAGTCCGAGCTCGACGTGGGCCTCCTGCGCCGCTTGGCGCCCGAGATCGGCGATCTGTTCGTCGAACGCTTCGTCCTGGCCAACTTGCGAGCCGTGAATTTCGTCATCCACGGCGTGCTCGGATGGGGGGTGGCATCCAACCTCTGGCTCGACTCCCAGGGAAAGGGGCTCGGAGAGCTGCTCAGGTCGCGCACCGTGACGGTTCCGGGTGCGCTGGTGTCGACGGGACCCCCGGCCCGGAGGCTGCGAGGGTGGAGTCACCTCCCGGCGCCCGGGGTGGGATAAGTTCGACGTCGAGCAGTTGCGAGCGAACGGTTCGCGACGTCGGTGAACGGAGGGGTACGCGATGGCACAGCAGGCACCCACTACCGGGAACGGAGCACGACAGCGGGGGCCGGTGTACCGCTTCCTGTTCGGGCATCAGATCGACGAGTACCCCGGGACCGGGAAGCGCACCGGGTACCTGATGGTGGCCGTCCTGGCCACCATCGTCCTGTACTACACGTACTACACCCAGACCGGGGTGACGCCGAACATCCTGCGGACGTACCACATGTCGTTCTCGTTCTACGTGTGGATCGTCATCATCTCGAACCTCCTCGGTGCATTCGCTTCCCTGCCCGCCAGCAAGACCGACAAGCTGGGACGCGCCAACGTCATCATCTACGGGCTGCTCATCATCGGTCTCCTGGTGGCCATCGGAGTCCCCAACGTCGGTACGGAGTGGGGCTTTGCCATCGTGATCTCGGCCATTGGCCTGGTCGAAGGAGCGATCCTGGTCGCCACCCCTGCCATGGTCCGTGACTTCAGTCCGCAGCTCGGCCGGGCATCGGCCATGGGCTTCTGGACCGTGGGACCGGTGGCTGGGAGCCTCATCACGAGCATCGTCGCCAACCGCACCCTCAGCCACTTCGTGGACTGGCAGAGCCAGTTCATCATCTCGGGCATCACCGCGTTGGTGGTGTTCGCGATCGCGCTGCTCTTCATGAAAGACCTCTCTCCCAAGCTCCGGGACCAGCTCATGGTGACCGCCCAGGACCGGGCGCTGGTGGAAGCACGCGCCCGGGGGCTCTCGCCGGACGAGGTCGCAGCAGCGACCAAGAACCCCTGGCGGCAGATCGGCAAATGGGACCTGGTCGGGTCGTCGTTCGGGATCGCAGTGTTCTTGCTGATCTACTACGCGGCAGCGGGTTTCTTCACCATCTACTACGCGGTGACCTTCGTGAACCGGAACGGGACGCCGTTGTCGACCTCCGAGGTCAACGGGCTCAACATCTGGTTCTGGGGGGCCGACATCGTTGCCCTCATCGTGGTCGGCCTCCTCTCCGACGTGCTGCGGGTGCGCAAGCCATTCATGCTGGTGGGAAGCTTTGGGGCGATCGCCTCGCTCATCGTCTTCCTGAGGTTTGCGGGCAATCCCCATACCGGCTTCGACACGATCATCATCACCACCGTGATCCTGGCCGTCTGCCTGTCGCTGGCCTACGCGCCGTGGATGGCGGCGTACACCGAGACGGTCGAAGCGAAGAACCCGGCACTCGTAGGGACGGGCTTGGCGCTGTGGGGGTGGATCCTGCGACTGGTGGTCGGCATCTCGTTCATCTTCCTGCCGATCGTGATCACCAGCGTGAACCCGGTGGTCGACAACCAGCCGGTGGCCATCCACGTGATCGACGGCGTGCCCATGCAGAACTTCGCCGTCGTCCACAAGGCGTCGGTGGACTTCGCTTCGGCCCACGCCGCGTTCTTGGCCAAGCTCAACGAGCCGGATATCAAGCCCATCATCACGCGGCTTTCGGCCCCGGGCGGTGAGACGTTGGCAAACATCGACGCGGCGTCGGCCGCGCTGGGCAAGACATTCGCCACACTGGTGAAGTACCAGGTCCAGCTCAAGACGCTGGTGGTCCCGTACACGGCGCAACTCGACTACCTGGCCGCTCACCAGTCGCAGTTCGAGGCCCTGACAAAGGGTGCGAAGCAGTCGCCCAATCAGTGGAAGCACTGGTTCTGGGTGGACGTAGCCGGCATGGTCATCTTCATCCCGACGATCTGGCTCAACAGAGGCCGGTGGAGCCCGAAGAAGGCAAGGCAGGATGAGCAAGAGCACGATCGGGCCGTGACCGAGGAGCTCGACCGACTTCTCCGGGCCGAAGGCACCGCCACCCCTGCCACCTGAGATGGCCGCTTCGGCTCGGACCCGTCGCGCCATCCCGTGGGCCGTGCTGGTGCTGCTGCTTGCCCTCGCCGCCGGCGGGGCGGCCATCGGTGTGGCAATGGCAGGATCAACCACGGTGTCGGCGATCGCCCCGCTGGTGTCGGTGGTGCAGGGGGACACGGTGCCGACGGTCACGTCGCTCGGCCCGACCAGCTTTGTGGACCCTGGACCCTACGCCGCCGGTGAGGCCACTCTCACCCTGCCGTACGACGGAGCGCCGGTGGAGATCTGGTACCCGGCCCCACACTCGTCAGCTCGAGGTCACGCCCAGGCGGTGTACAACGTCGCAACATGGCTGCCGGCGTCGCTCAAGAAGACGCTGCCACCTGGGTTCGGTGTGCGTTACCGCACCGGCGCCTATCGCGGCCTCCCGGTGGCGACGGGGCGGTTCCCGCTCGTGCTCTTCAGCCACGGCTTCGCCGGCTTTCGAGACCAGTCGACCTTCCTCACCTCACGTCTGGCTACCTGGGGGTTCGTCGTCGCGGCTCCCGACTACCTCGCGACGGACCTCACGGCGGTGCTGAGCGGCCATCTTTCCGTCACGACGACAGCCGACCTGAAGGAGGGGGAGGCAGTGCTGGCGCTGATGGCCCACGAGAACGCTCCAGGAGCGAGCCCGTGGTCGGGACATCTCGACATGTCGAAGGTGGCGGCTATCGACGTACCGGTCAAAAATCCCTGGTTGTAATTGAAGTTGTATTCATCCTGGTTTTGATCAAGCGTAAAGGAGTTCGTTGAGAAGTTGGAACCCTGCGGCGTGTGCG
>JAJYZN010000020.1:19591-22139 GCA_021799915.1 Actinomycetes bacterium | reverse complement strand
GACACCGCACTGGCCCGGCGCTACGTGAAGTGGCTCGACGAGCGCAGCGCGGACGCCCCAGAAGCTGCCCAACTCGCGGCTTGACAACGATAGGAGCATCACCCCAGAGAGCACCCCCAGGACCCCGTACACGCACGGGACAGGCCGCGCAATACGTCCCATTGCCCATCGGGAGACCACAGCGCACGTCAGAGCCTTCGACGGCGCGGCCTGGGATAGTGCTCAAAATCCCCTGAGCAGCCAGGTCGTGGTACTAGGCAGTTCCGGGGGGATCAATGTGCACTCCGCACAGAGTTTTCCCTGTTCACAGCGCTGACGCGTTTCCCGTTTCGGCAATTGCCGTTCGCCGCCAGCCTTCCGCAATTGCATCACCCCAGGTGGGAGTCCCAATCACGCGTAGTTCGTCAACCCCACGTCCCCGGCCGGAAGGGAATAGGTGGGAGAAGTTCGAAGCCAAAATTTTAGTGCACCACAGCGTTGGTCACACGTGTGCAGGCTGACGGCATGTGGCCAACACCAATGGTCGAAATCACAGACGACGAGCGCGTCCAGCTGTTGCGCCGGTCGGCGGGGCTCACGTCCTCGGTCCGCGACGCCAAGCGTGCTCGGAACATGTGCTTGGCAGTCGGCGGTGCATCCTTCGGGCAGTTCTCCCAGGCGGTGCCGCTGCACGAATCCAGCGTCGAAATGGACCTACGAGGAGCTGGCCGAGCATCGCAGAGAAACTGAAGGGGCCGGTGCCTCGGCGTCACAGTTTTGGCATATCCTCACCGGCATGCAGCACCGGGTTGGCCGGGACCGTGGATGACTGAACGTCAGGGAAGACCCTGAGCTCTTCGGTCGGGTACGAGGTACCGTCGGGCCAACGGGACCTCCGCGAAGGAAGGAGCTCGGGTACCACCAAGAGCTGGCTGGAGACTCCCTTCGCTTCGCTTCGCTTTCCACGACATGCGGCTACGCGCGAATGGGGTCAACCGGATCGAGTCGTTCCCTTCGATCCTCCAGCACGAGGTGATCCGCCGCGACAACGGCAACATCACCTCGCGCCAGACTCTCCTCGGCCAGCTCATTGGCTTCATCGGCATCTACGACGGGACGGCGAAGCCATTCCGATGGGCCGACGCTATCGACCCCTGGCGCCTCAACGGACGCGCGCTGACGTCCGGAGCGAAGGCACCAGAATGGAGCATGCGGCTCGTCCGAGGCGTGGCCCAACACGAGCCCCTTCGGTCGGGTCCGTGCGTGGGAGGAGAGATTGGGTGGCGTTGCCCCTACCCCATGAGGGAGCCTGGAAGGCGCACGGCGAGGGGATCGGACTGCGGGAGTCTGGTTAGGCTGAACCTTCCAGGCCAAGAGGTGTCAGACGTCCGACCGACCCAGAAACCCTTGTATTGACACGTCTTGATGCCTTTCCGGTATCGTTTCGCACTAGTCGGTGCCGGCTGTCCGTGCTTCCCGAGGTCGGGGGGTTGGCGGTCATCGTCTCTTCAATCTCGTGGGTCATTCGTCGCAGCAGCGTACGGACAAGCACCTTGGACATCCGGTTGATTTCGGCACTCCCGTCACAGTCTTCACCTCCAACCATGGGAGGGCGCAATCGTCCCTGGAGGACCAAGCTGGAGCGCTCCTGATCGATCGGGTCCACCGAGATCTTGGTATCGCCCCTGGAAGTGACCCCAGCCTTTCCGTTTGCTTCCCACGACAGGTCGAACGCCTGACGATCAGCCGGGACCGCAGCACTTTCTAGACTAGAAACCTCCCCTCGAAGGCAGGTGGCCGCCACGTGCGTCACCGACCAGGCAACGTGATCAGCCAGGATCGAGCCTCGTATCACTTCAGCCTCTCCGTAAGCCTGCTCTATCAAAGCTCCTAGATGTTCCTGCCCATCGAGCCACTGGGAGACATGCCGAGCGCTGGCCTCGACCTGAATGACATCGTCCACCAGAATGCTCGACCTCCCGTGGCGGTGGGAGTCAGTCACCGGCTCCAGGCCTCCAGCCTCAATCTCCCGGTCCCGCCGGGCCAGATCACCCAAGGTCGTCCGCTCTAGCGCTCGACGCAGTGCCTCAGTGGCATCCCTCCAGGTCTCGTGGAGCGGGCAGACATCATCCCATCGGCACGGACCGTCGCCCAACGCACAACGCTCCGCCCTCAATGGACCTTCACCGGCTTCCACCACTTGGACGAGCGGGATCTCATCCGGGGAGCGGGAAAGCCAGTAGCCCCCATCCTTCCCAGCCTTTGAGACGGCGAGACCGGCCTTGACCAGTTCCGCCAGGATCTGGGATGCATACGTCTGCGGGACACCCATTTCAGCAACAACTTCACGAATCTTGCGAGGTTGCTGGCTCGGCCACGCCCGTGCCAGTGAGAGCGCCGAGCGAACTACATAGTCGCCACGCTTCGACAACGTCATGTTCACAGCATGAAGTGTACCACAGTACTTGACGTATGACTCGTATTGTTGTACCTTCTCACTTGACCTTTAGTTTTCTAGTAAACAAATCTAGCTGAACACCTCAGGGAGGGTACTGATGAGCGTCACGGC
>JAJYZN010000020.1:12907-19581 GCA_021799915.1 Actinomycetes bacterium | reverse complement strand
CAGTCCGCCGGTGTCGAGGACATGGAGTTCCCCGACCCCATTGCCGTCGCCGTGCGGCTCGGTCCCCCTCGGCGCGACGAGGCCGCTCGGCACTTTTCCTCGACCGATCCTCCTCGGGGCCTTGACCTCTCAGCCCGACCTCGCATCGGACGTGTACTGAAGAATCGCAAGCTCCAGTTCGCCCTGATCCTTCCGAACCAGCTCATCTTCTGGCTCGTGATCGGCCTCGGCCTCCTGGGAACGGTGGTGCCAGGTCTGAACTTCGGTACGGCGATCACCTGGTACATCTGGTTCTGCCTCGTCTTTGTAATGATGGTGACGGTCGGTCGTGCATGGTGTGCGATGTGCCCGTTCGGAGGGTTCGCCGAGTGGGTCCAGCGGCGAACGTTTTGGCAGAGAACGCAGCGCACTCTGGGGCTTGGGCGTAAGCTCCCCGAACCTATAGCTCGTTACGGGCTCCTCTTGTCCGTGGGTGCATTTCTGCTTCTCACGTGGATTGAGGAATTCTTCAACATCGCCGGACCTGGAACGCCTGAGGCAACCAGCTTCATGGTGTTGGGCATCGTTGCCTCCGCCCTGATCTTCTTTCTCGTGTTCGAGCGCCGCACCTTCTGCCGTTATGCATGCCCGTTGTCGGCGCTCATCGGCACGGTCGGAGCGATGGGAACCGCCGCAGGTTTCCGAACCAGGGATCGAGAAGTGTGCATGTCGTGCCAGACCAAAGATTGCATGCGCGGCGGTGACGAGGGGTACGGATGTCCTTGGTACACGTGGCCCGGTAGCGCAGACTCGAACCTCACGTGTGGTCTCTGCACGGAATGCTACAAGTCCTGCCCGTCTGACAACATCGGATTCTACGTTCAGCCACCGTTGACCTCGGTTGTAGCTCCCAGGAGACGGCGTGCTGATGTGGCCTGGGCAGTCGCCATCCTTTGGGGCCTGGTCGTCTTCCAACAGCTCAATGCGACCCACGCGTACTCGACTGTGGACAACTGGCTGAACAGCGCAATGCACTTCCCGCGCTATCCCAACCCGATCGACTACATCGGCGTAATTGGTGTCGTAGCTCTCATCTTTGCGGGTATCGCTTGGATCATGTCCAGGACGATGATGCCTTCCACTTCACTTCCGACCACATCAGATCTAGACCAGCGGCAGCGGCCCTCGTTCATCGACACCCCATCCCGCTTTCGGTCGGTGTTCGTTCCCCTTGCCTATGGACTGATCCCGGTGGTGGGAGCCGACTATTTCGCTCGTCAGCTTCCAAAGTTCTTCAAGCATGCATCGCGAATCGTCCCATCGATCGGTGCATGGTTCGGAGCCGGCTCAACCCATTCAAGTCTGTACAATCTTCGGCTCCTCTCTAATCCCGGAATCGTCATCGTCCAGGTGACGGTCATCGGGCTCGGAATGCTCGCTTCGCTATGGGCAACTTGGAAAATTTCCGGGAGAGACTTGGCACTGGTCTCTACTCGACCGCTCGCGCTTCGAATCGCCAGTCTGGGTGTGGTTTTGCTGTTCGCCGCCGCAGCCGGGTTCTTGTACGTGATCATGCACGCTGCGTCGTAACAAGGAGAGAGTGATGACCATTGCCGATACCGCCGTGCCCCGAACTCAGCACAACGGCACCAGCGCCGCGCCACCCCACATTCAGGTTCTGTTCGATAGATGCGCGGGTTGTCAGGAGTGCATTGTTCGCTGTCCAACTGGCGCCCTTGATTTGGATGCGGAGACTTGGACCATCGTGGCGCACGACGCGGACTGCGTCGGCTGTCGCCAGTGCGTTCGGACGTGTCCGTTCTCAGCCATCACCGTCTCCGGGAGTACCCTGACGCCGGCGAGGGTAGTGACGGGCATACGACATCCAGTCCCACTCATTCAAGACCGAACTGAGACTCGTACCGGCATCGACACCTGGGCCGATGCGCTCGCCGAAGCCGCGCGCTGCGTGCAATGCCCGGACCCGACGTGCGTGCGGGGGTGCCCCACCCATAACGACATTCCCGGCTTCATAGGGGCGCTTCGGCATGGCGACCTCGATGCAGCTCACCGAATTCTTGGACGGACCACCGTCCTGCCTGATGTGTGCTCTCGGGTATGTGACCAGTCCCTCCAGTGCGAGGGAGCATGCACGTGGTCCCTCAACGGAGGCATACCGGTGGCTATCGGCGCTCTGGAGCGATTCGTTTCCGACAACGCACCAGTTCCCTCCCTCAATGTCACGGTCAACACATCTCCGGAAGGGGTCACCGGCGTGTCCCCGATGAAGGTCGCGATCATCGGATCGGGCCCAGGAGCGATCGGCGCATCGGCCGAGCTGGTCGGGGCTGGATGCGACGTGACCGTCTTCGAACGTGATCTGGAACCTGGAGGCCTCCTGAAGTGGGGAATTCCTGACTTCACCCTCCCTGATGCCATTGCCCGAAGGCCGTGGGATTCGTTGCTTGAATCCGGCGTTCACCTCCACCTGGGGGAGGACATCTCCCCTGAGCGTGCGAACCAGCTTCTCGATTCTTTCGACGCGTTGATCATCGCGATCGGCGCCTCTGTACCGGTGAGACCCCCACTCGCGGGCATGGATCTCGATGGAGTGTGGGACGCGACGCGCTTCCTGAAGGAGGCTCGCTCCTCCTTGGCAACTGGAGACTCCATGAGCACGCTTCGTTGGCGAACCGAACGGAGCAACGGTCCCGGCTCCGAGCGGGCTGCCACCGTCCTCGTGTTGGGTGCCGGCAACACGGCCATGGACGTGGCGAGGAGCGCGAGGCGACTCGGTGCAGACGCCATTTGCGTGGACTGGATGGATCGGCGCTTTGCCCCCGTACGACCAGACGAGCTCCAGGAAGCTGCAGACGAGGGGGTGGATATTCGCTTCTGCACCACGCTTCTCAGCCTTGAGGGGCGTGACGGCCACGTGGTGACTGCCCGACTCGCAGCGACCCACCAATCACGTGCCGACGAACGTCCCACGGTCCACCCTGAGACATCAATTGACCAGCCTGTCGATCTCGTAGTCCTCGCGATGGGATACCGGATCGATCCCGACTTCGCTTCAATTCTTGGCCGTGTGCCGGAGCCCAAGGTCATTCCGAATTTCCCAGACCGTCACTGGATCGCGAGCGGGATCTTGGCGAATAGTTCACCACCATTCGCCCGCTATCAGAACGTAGGGAGGTTGGCGCTTGGACGGGAGCACGGCCGTGTCGCTGCTGGATTGGCACGCGCCAGCCGCACGTGGGTGGTTGGTGATGCGCTCATCGGACCTTCCACTGTCGTCGAAGCAATGGCTCAGGGGAAGCGTGCTGCCCAATCGATACTCCACCATTCTCCACGTCGACCGAGTCGCTCGCACAGTGATGTCCAAGTGCCAGCCCGCGTGCTCCTCGCAGTCGAGAGCCGAGGCGGGACGACTGCGTCATTGGCCAGTGACCTGGCGTCCTTACTAAGGGAGACCGGCGCGAGCACCCGCATCTTGCCGTTATCGACAGTGGGAATGGCTGAGCTCACGTGGGCCGATGTCGTGGCGGTCGGCACCTGGGTGGAAGGCCTCATAGTGGCCCGTGTGGGTCCGGCCCGCGCAACCTCCAAATGGCTGGACGATCTGCCCAACCTCGGTGACATGCCGGTAGCCGTCTTCTGCACGTATGCGGTGTCTCCTGGATCGACGCTTGCATCAATGCGAGAAGCCGTCGTCCGCCATGGTGGGAAGGTCATCGAGGAGCTCGCCATACGACGCAATACGGTCCGACGTCCCGGTGCCGTGAGTCCGCTCGAGGACTTCGCCGGCGCGCTCATGGCCGCAGCTCGAGTATGACATCTTTTTACAGGTCAATATCGTCGGCGCCCTCTCTCCCGAATTCCCCTGCACCGTGTCCAGTCTCGACCGCAGGGCGCCTACACGCATCGCCACTTCGTCGGCCGCCGATGTGCTCGGCCCGACGTGTTCACGAACACCGTTCCTAGACACTCAGCGGAACGAAGTCCCGCCTTGCGGGTGGCCCCGAACGGTCTTGGGCCACCTGGTCCACCGGGGTTGGCCATTCAGCCGTTCGGGTCTTGTGCCGCAGGTGCGGCTGCCCTCTGGCCCCTGGATCCCGGTGTTCCTCGTTCGCTGCTCGGACAGGAGCGCTGGTTGCCCGGCACCCTTGGACCGCACGACCGGGCGGGTAGCCCCCTCTCCTCCATGCTCCGCTGGAGTCGAGTCAGACCTCTTCGGTTGTCGTGCTCGCGTATCCGACCGCGTCTCCCGATGCCTCGGGCCGCCGCATGGTGGCCCGAGGCATCGGGAGAGATCTCTTTCAAGGAGCCGAGCCAGAGCTCGGCTCCCCACTTGCTGGTGTAGGCCGGGTCGACGGCGATGACGACGACCCCGATGTTGGTCGCCATCTGGACCAGGCGTTGACAGAACTTGGAAGTCGGGATACCTGCGACCAAGCGTCGGAAGTTCTTCCCTCGTTTGCCCCGTGAAGGACGACACCCACTGTGCTCTCGACCCAGCTCCCAAGCCTCGGCGAAGTCCAGGTTCTCGATCACGATGGCCCGACAGTTGCTGGCCAGGGCGGTGGCGAGCAGTGCAGAGATCACCTGGCGCAGGTGGCCGTCACGGGTGGTGGCGGGCAGGCCGGCGAGTGCGAGCGGGATCGTGACCGGACGGCCGACCGGGTTCCCCGAGGGGGTCCGCCACCATTGCGTCGAGGTGACCGGCGTTGTCATCGACGGCCATGACCCGGTGCCCTCGGAGCTGGTCGAGGGTGGGGAGCTCTTGGGGCGGGCACTTCCACGAGGCGTCCACGTACCAGCATCCCTTCGCGGGTGCAAAGGTGATGTCGTAGCGGACGGCCCCGGTGGTTGCCTGGGCCGCCACCTCGTCACTGCGGCAGGAGAAGGCGACCGGGCACGACAGCCGGTAGCGACCGTGGGGGCGGTTGGCCAGGTAGGCGAGCGCCTTGGAGAGCGCGATCTCCACCCAGTGCTCGTCGGGGTGCCAGCGGATCGTGACGTTGCCCCAGCGCTGGTCCTTGTCCCCGCCGGCGGTCAAGAACAGCCGCTCGGCTCCCCAGCGTTCCTGCCACTGGGCATCGCTCAGACCGTCCTCGGCCAGGTTGTGATGGGCTCTGGCCAGGGCTCTCCCGCCACGACAGTCCGAGACCCGCCCTCTGTTGAGGCGCTCTCCCACCACCATGAGCCGGTGTTCGAGCATCTGGAGACGGCGCTGCTTTTGGAAACGCTCGTCCCTCGTCTCATAGCCATGGAGCCGCCCCCTGCGCTCGGCCAACGGGACCGAGAGACGGCGGCGTATCCGGGCAATGCGGGACTGGAGGCTCCGGTGCTCGGCTACGAGATTGCGAAGGACGAGCCCGAAGGCGTCCTCACTCTTCCTGGTGATCGCCCAGGCCCACCGAGACGAGCTCGTGGCCGCGAGCGAGCGCTTGCGCTCGCGGCGGGAGATGGCCTTCTCATTGGCGTCGAGCCTGCCCTGGCGGCACCGCTCGGCCATGTCCTTGGATGCGAGCGACCCGGGTAAGTGCCCACCGCCACGAGCACGGCAGCGTCAGTGTCGGTGGACTTCAGCCGGGTACGCACACGGGCACCTGACGGCGGTGCCACCACGAATGGTGGGGAGATTGCTCACAAGCGCTTCCTCACGGCTTCATCTTGCTCTTCGGCTGTAAGACTCCGACCGCCTTCGCCTGCTGGACTAGTGCCATCGGCCCCACGTCGTGGGCAGCCCAACGCAGAGCCTTCTCTGCCCGGTTACGGGCCGAGCGGCGTCCGTAGAGGCGGGCACAGAAGCTGGTGCGCACCTGGGTCTGCTCCAGCACCAGGTCGTCGTCGACCTCGCCTTCTGCGATCACCACCAGGCGCCGACCATGAGCCGACAGTGCCGCTTCGACCAGCTCGGCGTTCATCGAGGCCAGGCGGTCTCGGTGCTCGACGACAACGGTGGTGACCGTGGGGTCGGCGAGCAATCGGCGAAGCTTGGTCCGTGAACCGTTCATCCCCGAGCCGACCTCTGCTTCGACCCGGACCACTCGATGGCCGGTCTTGCCTGCCCACTCGGTGAGCGGTGCCACCTGGCGGTCCAGATCTCCCCGCTGGTCGCGAGAGGACACACGGGCGAAGAGCCCGAGCGTCTCTTCTGGAATAGAGAGGACGGCCTCGGGGGAGACGAGCAACGTCTGCTGGTTCACCCGGACCGCCGTCACCCGGAGCATGCCCGCATGGAACCAGCTGTATGCGGTCTGGGGGTGGATGCCCTGGCGACGTGCCCACTCGGTCAAGTTCACACACTCGCTACTACTCGAACGTGTGTGCATGGTGTATCACTGACTGATGTTGGAGCAGTTCGCTACCCCACTCGTGTCGGCCTCTCAGGCAGAGGGGCATCTACTCCCACACGGCCAGCTCGGTGTGCCGTGGCCCGTCTTCAACGCCAGATTCCGGTCCGAACACCATCGTTGCCCTTCGGTCTTCGTCCCAGCGCGGCCACTCGCCCACAAGTGGGTGTGACGGATCACCGTGCCAAGCGAAGGAGGTCCACGTGCTTTGCATCTTGTCCGACAAGGCATCAGCTTCGGGACCCGAGCCCGAGAACAGAGAAATCGCCGGATGACGGTGAGTACCGAAGACGAAGGGAATCTCCAGGGCGTGACATGAGCCCAGGAACCCTCCGA
>JAJYZN010000020.1:11082-12897 GCA_021799915.1 Actinomycetes bacterium | reverse complement strand
GGCTGGGGTCTCCCACGTGAACAGATATACAAAGGTCTGTCTCTGATGGATCACCTGGGAGCTTGCCACCCTGAGAGACGGGACGCGAAAGACGAGGTCGCTTCCGGCCGCCACCCAGAGCTCGCGCGGTGTGACCTTCTCTCCTCGCTGCTCCCTGGCCCACCGATAGGCCTTGACCACATCCTCTGGACGGTGATCCGGATGAACCTGAGCCAGCCAGCGCAACAACCCTTCGTCATCCAAGTTGGCAAGGCGCGCGTCCGCCAGAGCGAAGAACGTCAGCTCGTCGCGGTGGGTTCCTATCAAAAGCGCCACGCCTGCCGCTTCTACGCCAGCAACGGCATCCAGTGGTTGCCGAGGAAGGAGGTGTCCGTCAATTACGGGCAAGAACGGAAGTGGCAGCTCTCCGGCAGGCGGAGGCCGGTTCTGGATCTCCTGCGTTGCTGCCACCAGTTCCGCCGCCGGAATACCCAGCAGCGCTGTACGAGTGATCTCTCGGACACCGAGAAGCTTGGCCAGTTCTTCGGCCGCCCGGACTGCTTGGTTCGGCGAGTGCGTGTAGGGAGGTCCGCTTTGGACGATGGCCCGTTGGAAGAGGCCACGTGCTGCAGGCATGCCAAGAAGAGCGGAGATGCTCATTCCTCCGGCTGACTCGCCGAACACCGTCACGTTCCCCGGGTCACCTCCGAACGATGCGATGTTCTCCTGAACCCAACGCAGAGCGGCCAACTGGTCCCGAAGGCCCCAGTTCCCTCCCACCGTCGACCCAGTGCCTTCGGCCAGTGCCGGGTGACCCAGGAAGCCCAGAGCGCCCAGGCGGTAATTCACGGTGACGACGACGACACCCCCGTGGCGAGCAAGCTGTCCTCCGCGGTACAGCAGGCTGGAACCACTACCGCTGGTGAACCCACCTCCATGGATCCACACCATCACCGGCCTACCCTGCCCATTTGGAGCCACGTCTTCATCCGGTGTTGAGCCATGTGGCGTCCACACGTTGAGGGTGAGACAGTTCTCGTCTTGCTCCAGAGGATCCCCAGGTATGGCCACACCAGGGGTTGGGGGCGGTTGAGGGGCGATCGGACCGAACTCTGACGCCTCCCGGATGCCCGACCACCGAAGTGGAGGCTCGGGAGGACGCCAGCGGCGTACACCATCAGGAGAGCGGCCGTAGGGAATTCCCGAGAACGCCCAAACACCCTGCCGTTCGATTCCTCGAAGACGCCCTCCGGCTACTGAAACCACCCCGTCGAACACGATGGCACCCTACCGGGCGATTGGAACGGGAACGCGAACCAGCACCTCCCGGATGCAATCCCGAGTCGAAGTCATCGGGCCCGCCCCTTGGATTCTGTGGTCAATGCGGTTATTGTGGCCAATGTGGCAAGTGTGAAATGGGGGCTGGGACGTCCAAACGGGCCACAACACCGGTATCGAGCACCCCTGATCGGTGCTCTGGTCGCATCCCTCGCCGCCGCTTCACTGGTTCTCGCGCCCCCAATCGGTCCCGCCGGAGCCACGAGCGGTGCGACAAGCGCGACGCCTACAAGACCTGGAACAACCCAGATCACAAGTACTCAGCAGGAGGCCAGCTCCCTGGAGGCCACCATTGCCCAGCAAGAGCAGCAGTCAGCCGCCTTGAGCCAGCGCTTCGATGCCGCCCAACAGCAGATCGACACCCTCCAAGCCGAGCTGGCCGTCACCGAATCTCGGCTGCTGAGGATCCGGTCGGGGTCCTGGGTGGTGCCCATGGCGATGACGGGCACGCCGAGGTGCTTGAGGCTGTTCATGGCCTCGGCACCGTCGTAGACGGCG
>JAJYZN010000020.1:0-11072 GCA_021799915.1 Actinomycetes bacterium | reverse complement strand
TGCAGTCCGGGCTTACATGTGCGGAGACGTGGCGACGCAAATCGCCGCGGTGTTCTCGACGTCGGCCAACGGAATCGACGACCGCGTCGAGTACGAGAACACGGTGATCGGCGACGTCTCGGCCGACGCCGCTTCACTCGGCCAGGCTGAGTCAAGCATGACCACCGACGAGGCCCACCAGAAGGCCGAAGTGAGTGGTGCTCAGGCCGCAGCACAACAGGCGGAACAGCTCCGCCAGTCCAATGAGGCGGCGACTGCGCAGACCGAAGCCACTCTCCAAAAGGTGCAGGGCACGTTGGCCCAGGAAGTCGCCGCTGCGGCCCGGGCCAAGGCCATTCAGGAAGCCGCCGCGGCGCAGGCGGCTCGCTCGGCAGCCGCGGCGCAAGCCGCCGCGGCGCAGGCGGCAGCGGCGGCGACGGTCGTCGCTACCGTCGATGGGAGCGGTACATCCACCGCTTCCATCACAGCTGCCAATCAAGCAGCGGCGGCGGCAAGTCACGACCAAGGTGGAACACCATCTGGGGCAGGCACTCCGACTTCCGTCGGAGGGAGCGGATCATCCAACAGTGCCGGTTTGGCGGCCGTGCGGGCAGCTATATCTCAGCTGGGAGTTCCCTACGTATGGGGGGGAGAGACTCCCGGAATCGGATTCGACTGCTCGGGCCTCACGCAATGGGCCTGGGCACAGGCCGGCGTGTCGATCCCGCGCACAGCGGCAAGCCAGTACGCGGCTGTGCCCCATGTGGCGCTCAACGATCTGGAGCCCGGGGACCTCCTCTTCTACTTCAACCTGGACGGGGACGGCATCGTGGACCACGTCGTCATGTTCGTAGGATCGGGGCCATATGGCTCACAAACCATCATCCAGGCACCCGAGACCGGAGAAACCGTCTCGTACTCCCCTCTCTTCACGTTCGGGCTGATCGGTGCTGGTCAGCCTTAGTCGGCACCACTGTGCGAGAAGCTGGGTGAGAGCACACGGTGATCCCACTCCGGGACGGGTCACACCCGGATGCTCATTGACACGCGGTCATTAGAGCGACATGATCTTAGGGATCTGCGATGGCGGCCGCAGGTAGTGGACTCGGCTCGAGATGCACGCCAGGCACTGATCTGATTGTGCGGGAGTATTCTGATCGCCGTCCGCGGGGAGCTGGGCCGGCGATGAGGGGATGGCGGGGAGCATGGGGGGAACTGCGGATACGCAGTGGGCGGAGGTCACCCGGTGATCGCGCCGGCCCCAGAGCACTCCAATCGCCCCGGAATGGCATTCCGGATCAGCGCTCGCCGCGATCCGAGGCCCGATCCCCGCGACCTCGCACTTACGATCGTCATTCCGGCCTTCAACGAAGAGGCTCGCCTAGATGACTCCCTCCCACTACTCACAGTGGGCGCCGCCACCGGCGCCATCGACCCCGCAACCACCGAGATCATCGTCGTGGATGACGGCAGCACCGACTGCACCGCCGAACGTGCTCTCGCCCTGCTCAGGAGATTCCCGCATTCCCGTGCCGTCCGCCTTCATCGCAACGTCGGCAAAGGTGGTGCGGTTCGCGCCGGAGTGGCTCAGGTCCGGTCACCAGTCTCAGTGTTCATGGACTCCGACATGTCCGTGGATCCTTCGCAACTTCCCCAGTTGCTCGCCGCTCTGGAGCAGGCAGACGTCGCCATCGGATCCCGCGCACTCCCGACGTCGACGGTCATCTGCGACAACTTCGGACGCATCATCATGGGCCGCATGTTCAACCGCGTGGTCAATGCTGCCACCAAGTTGTCGCTCGAAGATACGCAATGCGGGTTCAAGGCCTTCCGGACTCCCATTGCTCGCCTCCTGTTCCAATTCACCCGCACCGAGCGATTTGCCTTTGATGTCGACCTATTGGTCCTCGCTCGTAGGCTCGGCCTGAGGATTGCTGAGGTTCCGGTCTTCTGGCGTCACGTCGGAGGAAGTCGGGTGCGCATGTTGCGTGACCCACTGTCGATGTTGAGCGACGTAATGAGTATCAAAGTCGATAGCCATTCGACTCAGTCGACCGGTGGCTTAGTCGTCATGTCGGATGAGGCGAAGCAGGATCTGGTGCCGGCGGTCGCTCCCCGCTCATATGCACCCTCGAAGGTGGAGGGGCACTCGTCCTATTCCCAATGACTCCCGAGAGCGAAGCCTGGGAGTTCGCCGAGTGCCTTACTACGCGCTTTCCCCAATTCCGGGTGTCGTACCAGAGGTTCGGTATCGAAGATCTGGCGCGCCACGAACTCTGGAGCGCGAGTTCGAGCTGCGGTCATTCAACGTCATTCAGGGCTAATGCCGTTGACGCCAGCGCCAGAGCTCTCAATCGCCCCATGTCTTCATCTCCGGGAGGCCAGATCGCCTCAAGCATCACCCCCCTGGTCACTTGATCGTTCCCACGCCTTCACCAATTTCGTGTCGACATCACGATTAGGCCATGCGCGATGAAGATCGTCATGGTCAATTGGCGTGACCTAGCCCATCCTCAGGCCGGTGGCTCCGAAGTGCTCGCAGACCGCCTACTTCGAGAGCTCACATCACGGGGACACCAGGTCGCGCTGGTCTGTGGTGGGCCTGTCGATGCCCGCCCATATCAAGTCCACGAAGCAGGAGGCACCTTCAGCCAGTACTTGGGTGTGCCGTTCGTCCATGCCCGCCATTACCGTGACGCAGACGTCGTCATCGACGTGGAGAACGGGCTCCCCTTCTTCTCGCCCTTATGGCGTCGGGGGCCGTCAATTTGCCTCGTTCACCACGTCCATACTGACCAGTGGAGGTCCCGCTTCCCGGCTCCGATTGCCGCAGGTGCCTCGGCAGTAGAGCGGCACCTCATGCCGGCGGTCTATCGGCACAACCTCTTCGTTGCCGTCTCACCGTCCACCGCTCGAGCACTCGTGGAGATCGGCGTAAGCCCCGGGCGGATCCGTGTCATCGAGAGCGGCGTGGACCTGCCCGAAGGGAAGTTGGCTGAAAAGACATCGGAGCCCCTATTCCTCTCCCTTGGCCGTCTCGTCCCACACAAGCGTCTTCACCTGCTTCTTGCGGCATGGAAGCACGTCCAGCCGCATGTCGGTGGTCGGTTCGTGATGGTCGGCGACGGTCCTGAGTTCGCTGCGCTACGGGCCCAGGCCGAGAGTGTCCCAGGTGCCCACGTCATCGGTCGAATAAGCGAAGAAGACAAAGCTCGCCTTTTAGCCCAATCATGGTTCCTGGTGCACGCAGCGCACCATGAAGGATGGGGAATGTCCATTCTCGAGGCGGCTGCGAGTGGGACGCCCTCCTTGGCTGCAGACGTTCCCGGTGTACGTGACGCCATTGTCAGGAACCAGACGGGTGTGCTGGTCGACGCGTCGGGGCCACGTCTGGAATTGGACTTGGCCCACGAGTGGATCGCGCTGGCGCGGAACGAATCTCTTCGCGAGGCGATGGGCACCAGCGCTCGCTCACACGCTGCTCGATACTCGTGGGAGCGCACTGTCTCCACGTGGATCAGGCTCCTCACTGAAGCGGTAGATACTTTCCACCATCGGCGACGATCCACCGGAATTCCCCTCGGACCCGTGGAACGGGGTGCGATTGCCACTTCTGGTCACCAGGAGACGCGGTGCCCCGGAAAGGGCCTCGAAAACTCCACTGGACCCGCACCACGCTCAGGGAACGGGATACGGCGCTCTCTGACTCTGTTCCAGGCGTTCCGACGGCAATTCGAAGATCCAGATCACTTCTACACGCTTCTGGGAGACGACACCGCGGAGATCGTTGACCGCTATCACAGGCTTGCCGGCACGAGTGTCTTGGACGTGGGTGGCGGCCCAGGATACTTTGCCGAGGCCTTCCGTCGGCGTGGGGCGAAGAGCGTCTTCGTGGAGCCGTTCTGGGACGAGATGACCGCACCTGGACGAGCACTCGGCTATGGCGTGATCGGCGATGGACTGGCGTTGCCTGTTGGTGACGACACCTTCGATGTGGTGCACTCGTCGAATGTCATCGAGCACGTTGACCGACCCGCGATCCTGTTCCACGAGCTCGTACGGGCGGCTAACCCCGGAGGCACCATCTTTCTGGCATTCACCAACTGGCTGTCGCCATTCGGCGGCCATGAAACTTCGCCATGGCACTATTTGGGGGGCGAACGTGCAGCTCGACGCTACGAGAGGCGGACGGGATATCCTCCCAAGAATCGTTTTGGCGCGAGCTTGTTCCCGCTCAGCATCAAGACCGTGCTCTCGCTAGCTCGGGATCACGCCGGAGTTGACGTGATCGATGTGTTCCCTCGCTACTACCCCCAGTGGACTCGAAGGGCAGTCGACGTCCCCGGACTGCGGGAATTCGTGACCTGGAACCTCGCCCTCGTCCTCCGCCGCCAAGAGGAATCGGACTGATGAGCTTCTTCAGGTTTGAAGCGACATGGGCACCGGAGTGACGACACCGAAAGCTACCGGTGTCGTCTCGACGTCCAATCTGTCGGGAGCTATCGGACCGGGACCCATTGGGGCAGGACCCACCACCCGTCGACAACCCCAAGTGACGCCGTCGACTGCTCTGGCGAATATTCGGCGCCGCATTCCCGATGTCCTAGTGACCGCAGGCCTGTTGGCCATCGCCTTCGCTCAGGCTGCGGGCCGGATCGTCGTGGACACCAAGTTCGACCTCACCGTGGACCCCGGCAGATTTCTGGCCGCCGCCACCCGTCTCTGGGATCCTCTGGCGTACTTCGGCTCGGTGCAGAACCAGGCTTACGGGTACCTCATTCCGATGGGTCCCTTCTACTGGCTTGGTCACGTCCTTGGGGTTCCCGCTTGGATCACTCAGCGTGCATGGCTCGGACTCCTGTTTGCCATCGCCTACTGGGGAACCATCCTCGTGGCCCAAGAGCTCGGTATCGGTGGACGGTGGACCCAGATGTGCGGCGGCATAGCGTACGCATTGTCGCCGATCATGCTCACTGCGGCATTGGCTTCGGCCGGCTTGCTGCCGGTCGTGCTCCTTCCTTGGGTCATGCTGCCCCTCCTCAGGGCATCTCACGGGAAGACCTCTCTCTCGGGAGCGGCCGCACGCTCCGGCGTCGCCATCCTCCTAATGGGAGGGGTAAACGCCACGTCAGTCTTCGCCGTGCTGCCGCTGCCGGTGATCTGGTTCCTCACCAGGAGAGCAGGGCCACAACGCAATCGACTGTTCGTCTACTGGGTGGGTGCCACCGTGCTCGCCACCGCGTGGTTTCTCGTAGCTCTCGTATTCCAGGGGAAGTACGGCTTCAACTTCATCCCGTACACCGAAACGGCGACGGCGACCACGAAGCTTGCCTCAGTCCCCGAAACCCTTCGAGGTGCAGGTGTATGGCTGTCACTGGTCACCATCAATGGCCAATGGACCCCTGCCGGCTACCTGTTCGAGACCCTTCCGGCCACCATCGTCGGAACCGCCTCCGTGGCAGCGGCAGGAATTTACGGTCTCACCCGACGCGACATGCCCGAGCGACTGTTCCTCGTGCTGTCGCTTGGACTGGCCTCGTTGGCAATCTGCGCTGGCTATTGGGGGGATCTCGGGGGGCCGCTGTCCGGGTTTGTCCGGTACCTTCTGACCGGTCCCCTCGCACCGCTCCGCAACGTCTACAAATTTCAGCCTGTCGTAACCTTTCCGCTGGTTCTGGGGCTCATTCACGCGCTTCACGTGTGGGGGCGGGCGATGGCACGCGCTCTGGGTGCTCTCCGCATGCTCGTGATGGTCGGGTTCGTGGCACTGGTTGTGACGGCGTTGGCCCTAGCATCCTTCCCAGCCCTCGATGGCAACCTATACCCGGCCGGCTCGTATGCGGCCTTGCCGTCGTACTGGACCCAGGCTTCCCATTGGCTGAACGCACGGGGAGCGCTTTCGACCACCGTCGTACTTCCCGGAGCACCGTTCGGGAGATTCGACTGGGGCACCACGAACGACCAGCCAATCGAAGCGCTCAGCAACGTCCCATGGGGAGATCGCAACATCGCACCACTGGGATCCATCGGCAACACGCAATTCCTCGACGCGCTGGACCGCGTCCTGGCGAACGGCCAGCCGGTTCCCGGGCTGGCTGAATATCTCGCGAGCGCTGGGGTCCGATACCTTCTGGTCGAGAACGACATCAACTCTTCGGAGACCGGCAGCCCTCCGGCTGTGACGATCCGTACCGCCCTTGCCGGTGATCCAGGCATCTCCCGGGTTGCGCAGTTCGGACCGGTCGTCGTCAACGATGACTCGGGTCCCTTCGCCGAGGTCGACTTCGCCCCTCTCTCGGAGACCTCGGGACTCAGAGCATTGGAGATCTACCAGGTGGCTACCACCGGATCGGGGAACTCCATGGTGACCACCTACCCTGCATCCACGGGTGTCGTGTTGTCTGGAGGACCCCAAGGCGTGTTGCCACTGGCTGCATCCGGTCAACTTGCGAACCAGGCAGTGGCGTTGGCAGGCGATGTCCTGGCACCGAAGTTCACAGATCCGACCTGGGTCGACACCGATAGCCAGCAGCTCCGTGACACCACATTCGGCCAGCTCTACGACAACGTTTCGTACGTCCTCCAGCCTAACGAAGCCGCTCCCACAGTCGGTGGAAACCCAAAGGAGTGGACCGTCGTCCCCGGGAACCGGCACGAGACGGTGAGTGTCCTCCATGGCGCGGCCTCGGTCACCGCGTCCTCCTATGGCACCCCTGTCGACCGGATCCCCGGATACCAGCCGTTGGACGCGTTCATCAACAATCCCGAAACGGCGAGCTGGGTTGCATCGGGCACGAATCTCCAAGATCCCTGGATCCAGATCACCTTTCACCATCCGGTCCCGATCAGCCGGATCGAGATCACCCCGCTGCACGACGGGCCGTGGCGGCCGATTGTGGAGCAGGTCGTGGTGTCCACCAGCCAGGGGAAGAGAGCCTCGTCGTTGACGCCCGACGAAGTCGCTCAATCGGTCCCGGTGGCTTCGGGCGACACCACGTTCCTACGGGTGACCATCGCCCGGCTTGCGAAGGCGCTGGAACCGGCCGCCGATGCCGGACCAGGCTTCATCCACATTTCCATTCCCGGAGTAACTGTCTCCCAGAGCTGGAAGCTCCCTGCCGATGGAGCAACCGGGGCCGGTACCATTCCGTCGTACCTGTTCACATCACCGCTTCCGAACCAGTTCGCCTATCTGTCGGCCCCTGACGAGGAGCCACACATGTCGCGGATTTTCTCAGTGCCCTTCAAGGCGACTTTCCATGTCGATGCGACCATCACTCCGCTTCCTATACCTCAAATTGTGAAAGAGGCAAATACCACAGGATCTTTGGTGGTGCGTGCCTCCTCGACGTTCGGCAACCTCCCGCTCTACAAGTCGGGGAACCTCATCGACAGCAGCACCCTGACCAGCTGGTGGGCTGGAGCCGGTGACAGCAACCCGCGCCTCACTTACACTTGGCCGCGCACTCTGACTCTGTCGTCGCTGGACTTCGCTCCCGATCTTGCCGCCAGCCGACCCGAAGTACTCCGCCTCACGACCCCGACGAAGAGCGAATTGGTGCAACTTCCGGCGACGGCAGGTACGGTGCAGTTCGCTCCGCTCACGACGAATCGGCTGACGGTGACGTTCCCGACTGAGCAGCGGCTCACGGGATACAACATCCTCACCAACGGGGATACGGTAATACCCATCGGCATGGCCGAGCTGTCCTTTCCCGCCGTCACCGCCGTCTACCCGCCGGTGGCACATCCCTTGAGTCGGCCGTTCACCCTGACGTGCGGTCACGGACCGACGATCGATGTCGACGGTCGGAACTACTCCACTGAAGTGACGGGCACCTACGCGCAGCTGAATGGCCTCGAACCGATGAGTGTCACCTTGTGCACCCCCCACAGTGACCTCACGTTGGGGCCCGGACTCCATACGTTGACGGTCCACGACTCCAAGCTGGCCATGAAAGTCACGTCGCTCTCCCTGAGCGGCACCCCCTTGCCCGCCGGTGCCGCGCCTCGTTCGGTCTCCATAGTTCACTGGGGAGCGACCCAGAGGACGATCCGTGTCACTCCTGGGTCCCGAGCCATTATCGGCGTACATCAGAACTACAACGTCGGGTGGGTGGCCCGAGCCGGCGGGATCCAACTCAAGCCTGTCCGCCTCGACGGTTGGCAGCAGGGGTACATCCTCCCAGCCAGCACTTCTCCACAGACTGTCACACTCACGTTCGCACCGGAGAACCCCTTCCGCTATGCCCTTCTGGCGGGTGCGGCTTTAGCCTTCCTTCTCGTCGTGTGGGCCTGCATTCCCAACCGCCGACGCCGTCCCCGCATTCGTTCCGATGCGAGAAGTGAATTACGCCCTAAGGCGAAGCACCGACCTCCCGTCCACGCTGCCTCCAGCAACCAAGTCCATCTCCGTGACTCCGGCGAGTCGGTGCCTCATCCGGCTGAAGGGAGCGGGCCGCGGGGAGCGTCGGAGGCTCGGGGCAGTGAACAGGGGCGGGCCCGCGGTCAGGCTCCGATCTCCTCCGTGCTCATGTCGCGCCACGGCTATACGTCCCGACCCGTGGTCTCCACCCTGGTCCTCACCGCGGCGATGTTCCTTCTCATCGGACCAGCAGCCGTGATCGTCCCACTCCTCGTGGTCGTTCCCAGGATCGATCGTCCCTCCCGCCAACGATTCAAGGTCGTCGGAACCGATCTCAGCCTGGTAATCTCGGCAACCCGAAGGGCGATATCACTGCCGTGGCTGGCGTTCGCGGCCACGGTAGCTGCAGGCGTCGTGATTGCCATTCGACCAGGTCTCACATCGAATGCATTCTTCGGTCCGCTGAGCTTCACGGCACAGATTCTCGGCGGGGTGGCATTGGGGGCTCTCGTCGTCTCTCTGATCCCGGGTCTTGCCCGATGGGAGAGCAGCGGTGGCGACAGCGGACCGCCGGCCTGGCACCCACCCCCACTGCCACTTGCGCCACCCCCGGGAGCGCCACCGCCACATCCGTCGCCATCACTGTCGACGTCTCCCGGTCCTCCGGCAGCGCCTGGCGTCTCGGCGACCGGCCGACATACCTGAATCCCGGACATACCTGAATCCCGGACATACCTGAATCCCGGACATACTTGACAATGGAGTCTTGCAACCCACCTCGCCCCGGCCAAACTCGGACGCGTCTTCTCGGCGAGGAGAGTCGTTTGCTCGGCACGTCCCGGTCGGGTCACGAGGGGCGATGAGCCGGGTAGTAGCCTCCGCGCGCGTGGCTCCGCTCGCCTCCAAATCCGTCGAAGGCTCGACAGCCCTCCCTCGGACCGCTACGTCCGGGGCACTCCATATGCTCCACCACCCCGATCGACGGACCACCTGGGTCGGACTGGGCGTGCTCCGATTCAAAGAGCCATTGGGGACCGACGAGCCGACTCTGCACGACTACCTCGCGTCGCGCCTCGCTGCAGTCCAGGCGGCACTCCCGCTCTCGGCTGCGCGAATCCGGGGTGATCGATGGGTCGCAGGGGCACCCTGCCGCCCCGAGGTGGTGACATCGGAAGACTCCATTCCGGCCGCGGTGGTGCGCGGCTTCGATCTGCACCGGGAACCTCCCCTGCGTGTGGTCGCCGCGGCTAACGGGATGTGGGTGACTATCGCCCTCCACCACGCCGCATTCGACGGTTCGAACGTCTTCACACTGTTCCGCATCATTGCCGGCCACCAGCCTCGGAGGGTTCCAAGAGCGAGAACGTTCGAGCGCCGGACGGTACCTCCGTGGTCGATCTTGAAACGGCTGCTCAGGCCGGCGGATCCGGTGGTTCCGTCGTCGCCACCCCCGACCACCGATACGTTCGTTTCGGTGACGCTCCCGCTCGTCGGGCGTGACATCACGACCCGTTTACCGGATGCGTGCGTCGCCGCAACGCTGGACCACTGCAACCGCGCCGGTGCTCCGTGTCGGCGCGTCGGACTCTCGCTTGGCCTCGTAGCCCATTCGGGCGACGGTGACATCTCGACCTACCGGCGCATCGATGCCCGTGCCGGTGGATCGCTGCGTCCAGCTATCGAGAGGTCCCTGGCGGCACGAGAGGAGCCTTGGGAGATCGTCCACGGAACGCGGCTCCTCAGGCTGGCAGCCCCGTTCGTAGGGCGGGTCTCCGACACGTTGCTGGTGTCGAACTTCGGTCGAGTCGAGATACCCGGCCTCCACGCCCTCGAGTGCTACCCGGTGGCCCGGGGCCGTTCGGCACTCGCATTCGGTGCAGTACGGGTCTCCGGTGGCCGATCGACGTTGACCCTCCGGGCCCGATATCTCTCTCCCGAGGATGGGCGCCGGATCCTCCTCGGAGTGATCGAGCACTTGACTCGATCAGCGAGCCAGCTCCCAGAGGGCCCAAAGTGACAACTCGCCCGGTCGCCGTGGCCCACGGACCGGTACGATGGCGATGTGCCTCCACCTCGCACGACTGAACGAAGGGATCGCTCTTCGACCGCCGTCGTCCCGATCCGGCTCCCCTCCCAGGCCCCTGATCAGCCCGATGATCCTCGCCTCTCCGACGTCGACGAGTGGGGACGATCCGAGCGTGTGCGTACCCTCCTCCGTCAGATCTACGACCCGGTGTACTCCAAGTGGTTTCGAGCCGAGTGGGAGGGCCTCGAGAAGATACCGACGGAAGGGGGTGCTTTACTCGTGGCCAACCACGCTGGGGCGATTCCATCCGACGCACCGGTCATCATGCACGGTATCGAAAAAGAGCTCGGCCGTCCGGTCTACGGATTGGCCGACTACTTCTTCCGCACCGTTCCCGTCGTCGGGACGTTGTGGAGCCGCGCCGGAGGTGTGTCCGCCAATCCGGACAACGCCTACCGCCTGCTCCACGATCAGCGCCAGCTCGCCGTCGTGTTCCCCGAAGGAACCAAGGGGCCGTCCAAGTCGTTCACGGACCGCTACCAGCTCCGCCGGTTCGGAAGAGGGGGGTTCGTCGAGATCGCCATGCGTACCGGCGTTCCCATAGTCCCCATTGCCGTGGTGGGGTCCGAAGAGTCGATGCCCGTGGTGTTCCGACTGCCGGCACTGGCCAAGCTCATCGGAGTGCCGTACTTTTCGATCACG
>JAJYZN010000019.1:12567-22180 GCA_021799915.1 Actinomycetes bacterium | reverse complement strand
GCCCGGATCCGCTCCGAGGCCCAGACGACAAGCTGGTCATGTGCGAGGTGCTCCTCACCGATTTCACCCCGCATCCCACCAACACCCGGGCCGCGTGCGTTGCCGTGGCCGAGAAGTACGCGGAGCACGAACCGTGGTTCGGGATCGAGCAGGAGTACACCTTTCTCCAGGACGGGCGGCCACTCGGGTGGCCGCTCAACGGCTACCCGGCACCCCAGGGTCCCTACTACTGCGGCGTGGGTGGAGACAAGATGCCCGGTCGTGAGATCGTGGAGCGACACACCGTGGCCTGCATGAAGGCCGGTCTGGCCATCGAGGGGACGAACGCCGAAGTGATGATGGGACAGTGGGAATTCCAGATCGGGATCCTGCCGCCCCCGTTGATCGGGGACCAGCTCTGGACCGCCCGCTGGCTGCTGTTCCGGATCGCCGAGGACTTCGGCGTGTTCGCCACGTTGGAGCCAAAGCCAGTTCTGGGTGACTGGAACGGGGCCGGCGCCCACACCAACTTCTCGACCAAAGAGATGCGGGCCGAGGGCGGGTGGGACGCCATTATCGCCGGCTGCGAAGCGATCGGGAAGAACGTGGACGAGCACGTGTCGAACTACGGCGTGGGCATCGCTGATCGTCTGACCGGAGCCCACGAGACGGCGCACTACAGCCAGTTCAGCTACGGCACCTCCGACCGCGGCGCATCGATCCGCATCCCTTGGGTGGTTGCCAAGGAGCGCAAAGGGTGGCTGGAGGACCGAAGGCCCAACGCGAACATGGACCCTTACGTGGTGAGCCGCCTCCTGGTCGAGACCGTGTGCTCGGCCATGTCTTGAGCCCGCGGCTCGCCAATCCCAGGTAGCCGGCTGTTCCGAAGCCACTTCTGTCGCTCTTGGGGGCCCGTACGGCGCCAGCTTGGACGACCTTGAGCGATCTGGGAGACTTCGAGGGTGCAGAGCCAGCGGGACTACGTGCTGCGGACGGTGGAGGAGCGGGGCATTCGCTTCGTCCAACTCTGGTTCACCGACGTCCTCGGCACCCCCAAAGCGTTCAACATCACGCCAGCCGAGCTGGAGAATGCCCTCGACGAAGGGATGACCTTCGACGGTTCGGCCATCGACGGCTTCAGCCGCGTTCAGGAGGCGGACGTCCTGGCCCGCCCGGACCCAACCACCTTCCAGCTCCTGCCGTGGCACGGTCACGGGGAGACGGTGGCCCGGGTCTTCTGCGACATCTTCACGCTGGGGGGTGAGGCGTTCGACGGCTGCCCGCGCCATGCCCTCCGACGCACTTTGGAGCGCGCCCGGTCGGCGGGGTACAACTTCTTCGCCGCACCCGAGCTCGAGTACTTCTACTTCGCCGACCACGAACCGAGCCACGTTCCCCGAGTGCTCGACTCGGGGTCGTACTTCGACCTGTCGGTGGACGACTTGTCGAGCGACCTGCGTCGGCGGTCGGTTCTCACGCTCGAAGAGATGGGGATCCCCGTAGAGCACGCCCAGCATGAGGATGCTCCCAGCCAGCACGAGATCGACCTGCGCTACACCGACGCCCTCACGATGGCCGACACGGTGATGACCACCCGACTGGTGGTGAAGGAGATGGCTCGACAGCAGGGGGTGTACGCCAGTTTCATGCCCAAGCCGCTGCCCGGGGTCCAGGGCTCGGGAATGCACTCCCATCTGTCGCTGTGGGAAGGAGAGCGCAACGCTTTTGTAGACACCGACGACCCTTACGGACTGTCGACCGTCGCGTACCGGTTCATCGCCGGCCTGCTCCATCACGCTCCGGAGATCACTGCGGTCACCAACCAGTGGGTGAACTCCTACAAGCGCTTGGTCAGCGGGTACGAGGCACCGATCCACGTGAGCTGGGCCCGCAACAACAGGTCCGCGCTGGTCAGGGTCCCGGTGGTCAAGCACGGGAAGGACGAGTCGACCCGCATCGAGTACCGGGCACCCGACAGCGCCTGCAATCCCTACCTGGCGTTCGCCGTGATGCTGGCCGCCGGCCTGCAGGGAGTCGAGCAGGGGTACGAGCTCCCGCCCGAGGCCGACGCCAACCTGTTCAGCCTGGCCGGGCACGAGCTCGTGGCCAAGGGGCTCGAGCCCCTTCCGAGCAGCCTCAACGAAGCGGTGGACGTGATGGAACGGTCGGCCCTGGTGGCCGAGACCCTCGGTGACCACGTGTTCGAGTGGTTCATTCGCAACAAACGCGACGAGTGGACGGCGTACCGTTCCGAAGTGACCCAGTTCGAGCTCGACCGCTACCTGCCGACGTTGTGAGGGCTACCCGTATTTCTCCACTCACCTGGCGGACGTGTGCCGGGCCCCGAGCTCGGGGTTGAGCGGCAGCACTGGAAGTCACTGCTGCCATGGAGCCGCTGCTCTGCTACCCCGACCCGCTCCCGGCGGCGCTCCAGAGCGCGCTCCGGCGTGGCGGCTACCAGTTCCGCTGCGCGTCGGGGCCCGAGGCCGCTGACCGGGCCGAACGTGAGGCGACGGCGGACGGGTGGGGTGGTGCCGTGGTCTGTGCCGACGCCGACGTGTCCAGCGGGATCGTCATGTGCCGGCACCTCCGCCGGCGCGAGGTTCCCGTGACGCCCCTCCTGCTGATGGTCCAACCGTCTCAGATCACCTCCTTGTCGCTTCGAGACGACCTCTTCGACGACTTCTGCGTGCTGCCCGTGGACGCCGACGAGCTGATCGCCCGCCTCCAGCACCTCTTGTGGCGATCGGGACGTGGCCTCCAACCCGAGATGGTCGAGTACGGTCCCCTGGTCCTCAATTTCGAGACCTACCAGGCCGCCGTCGCCGGTCGGGTGCTGGCCCTCACCTACATGGAGTACGAGCTCCTTCGGTTCCTGGCCACCCACCCCGGGAAGGTCTTCACCCGGGACACGCTCTTGAACCGGGTCTGGGGGTACGAGTACTACGGCGGCGCCCGGACCGTAGACGTCCACGTGCGCCGGCTCCGGGCCAAGCTGGGCGAAGAGCACGCCCACCTGGTCCAGACTGTCCGCTCGGTCGGGTACCGGTTCGGTCAGCCGGCGTGGTCGGTCAGCGCATCGCCCGAGGCGCCCGAGGATGTCCCAGGGGATGCACCAGAAGGAGTACCAGAGGAAGGGGCCGGGGAGTGAGGCGTTGGAGGAAGGAAGGCCCAGGCTTCGACTTCGACCCTGGCCCCCAGGGGGAGTGCGGCCACGGCCACCGCTGACCGTGCCGGCTTGGGGTCGGCGAAGGCCTCGATCCAGATCCGGTTCATGACCCCGTAGTCCTCCATGTCGATGAGGAACACCATCGCCTTCTTCACATCGGCCAGTCCGGCGCCTTCGAGCCTGAGCACACCGGCCAGGTTCGTGAGCACCTGGCGCAACTCGGCTTCGATCCCTCCAGGGACGAGCCGCGGCGTCCCGTCGGGGCCGGTCACGGCACCGACCTGGCCCGAGGTGACGACCCATGTCCCCGCACGCGTCACGGGGGAGTAGGGGCCGACCGGCCGACCCCCTCCGGCGGCGACATCACTGGCGGAGCTCATTGACTCGCCCTCCGACCCCTCGTGGGCCACCGTGGCGCGAGGCCTTCGGCCACCCAGGCCGAGGCCGCGGTGGCGGCGAAGACGGCATCCGAGCCGTTCACCGGCCACCGGGAGCTGGGATTGATCGATACCTCGACGTGGGGCATGTCGCGCGCCGTCATGATCCCGTACGAACGTATGGTGAGGTCGCGCACCCTCCCATCGTCGTCGACGGCGATGCCCTCGTGCCAGACCCAGCCCAACGCCTGGTGCACCGCTCCGAGGCAGTACGACCTCAGCGTGACCTCGTCGAGCACTTCGCCGGCCCAGACCTCCACGTCCACCGTGTCGTCGTCGTTCACCACGACCACGGCGCGTCCACCGCTCGGGCTCGAGATTCGAGCCGGCCACCCGGGACCGACCCGGTCAGCGGTGAGTGCCTCGAGGCCGGCCAGGAGCACCGCGGCCTCCACCCATCCGGCACCACGTAGGTCCACCGACGTGGGTGGGCCCGTCACGTCCACCAGCTCGACGTCGACAGCCGGCGCTACCGAGGCCACCCGTCGCTTCAGCTCCGCTTCGGCCTCGGTGCTCCAAGTGCCCGGACCTCCCGGTCCGCTGCTCCGGGCGAAGCGCAGCAGCCCGTGACCGTCGCGACCCACACCTCCACCGACCGGTGGGCGCTTGGGGCCCAATGCGGTCACGTCCTCCCGGGACCATATGACGCGGACCGGAGCCTGGGCCCGGTCGGCCAGGTGGAGGGCGTCGGCGACGACCGGTGAGTGCCGCTTGCCACCGAAGGCCCCGCCGTTGGCCAGAGGCGTCGCCGGCACTGAGCCCGGCTGGCACCAGCTGGCATCAGGTTCTAGGTAGGCCGGCTCCACCCAGGTGGTCTGGAGGGTGAGGTCCCAGTCGCCCTCGGGCACGGCGACGGGGTGGGCCAGAGGCTCGGTGGAGTTGCGCCCCTGGACCTTGTTCGATCGGGACCGGGCCTCGGCCAGGTTCTCGGCGAGCACCAAGTCTCCACCGGTCCCGGGGGTGGCCACGAGCGCACCCCGGGGTGAGGTGTCGTCGGCGAACCGAGCGGCGCCGAGGACGGTCTGGCGATCGGACACCTGGTAGGCGGGCCCTTCGACCTGGGCCCGCCACTGGACCAGGAGCGGATCCCGTGGTTCGCTGGCCCCACGGCGATCTCGGGACCAGAGCACCGCGCTCCCTCCCTTCTCGCGACCGGGCCGGTCAAGGTCGAGGGCGTCACACGCCGCCTCCACGACCGTCTGCCAGCCGGTGCACCGGCAGAGGTGGGCCAGGAGGGCAGTGCGTACCCGATCAGGGTCGGCCGTCTTGCTGCGCCGTTCGGTGCCGAGCTCTGGACCGGCACCACGAGCGGGGGCAGGATCACCGGTGCGTCGACCGGTCTGCACACTCTCGTCCACGGGTGGACCTAGCGCCGCCAGGCGCATGATGATCCCGGGCGTGCAGAAACCACACTGGCTGGCCCCGGCGCTGACGAACGCTTCGGCCCAGCGATCACGCAATGCCGGCGCAAGGCCGTCGGTGGTCGTCACGGCGCGTCCCGCCACCCGCCGCACCGGGGTCACACAGGACACCCGCGGCGAGCCGTCGATCCACACAGTGCAGCAGCCGCACTGTCCCTGAGGGCTGCAGCCGTCCTTGGGCGTGCGGCAGCCCAGGTGCTCCCGCAGGGCGCAGAGCAGGGACCCGCTGTCGTCAGGAACTTCGACGGGTCGGCCGTCGAGGCTGAAGGAGATCAAAGGAGACCGGCGAACGCCGTCCGGTCGGCCCGGCGGCGCCGGGGACCCTCAGCTGAACGAGGATCCGCAGCCGCAGGTGCGGGTGGCGTTGGGGTTCACGATGTGAAACCCGGCGTCCTGGAGCCCGTCGCTGTACTCGAGGGTGGCTCCGGTCAGCAGCTCGGCACTCGCCGGGTCCACGATGACCTTCACGTTCCCGAACTCCCGCACCACGTCGTCGTCCGCCACCTCGGAGTCGAAGTACATCTCGTAGCTGTAGCCCGAGCACCCGCCGGGCTTGACGGCGACACGAAGGGCCAGGTTCCCGTCGTCCTCCTCGGCCAGGAGCTCGGCCACCTTCGCAGCAGCCGGATCGGTGAGGGTGACCGGATCGGGCTTCTTGCCGATGTTGACCGAGGTTGCCAGCGTGGTCACAACTTCCTCCTTGTCGGGATTGGGGCCACCGGCCCCTTCCCGGGCTTGTCTTCGCTCGTGATCTCTGCCCTGTCCGCGCCCAGCGCCCCTGGACCGCTTCGGTTCCGAGCGGGCCGGAGGGCCCGGCACCCCACCATGGTACAAGGTGCCCGCCATCGGTCGTGCCGCAGCGTGGGCGCCGGGGGCGGGGCGCGGAGCGCGGGCGCCGCGGAGGGGGAGCCCGGGGCGCTGCGGGTCGCCCGGTCGCCCTGGGAAGGCAGCCCGGTAGAATGCGAGCGTGCCCGCCCGACCTTCTGCTGGCGGTGCTGGCGTAGCCCCGCCGACTGCCGAGCAGGTCAAAGATGCGCTCCGGGCCGTGATCGATCCGGAGCTGGGCGACGACATCGTCAATCTGGGCATGGTCCCATCCGTCGACGTCGGCGCCGGTGGCGACGTCTCGGTGACCGTCGCCCTCACCGTGGCCGGTTGCCCGCTGCGTTCCCAGATCGAGCGGGACGTGCGAGGGAGGGTGCTCGGCATGCCCGGGGTGACGTCAGTCGACGTGATCGTCGGCGAGATGGATGCAGCCCAGAAGTCCGAGGTCATGGACCGCGCCCGTTGGAAGGCCCGCCAGGACGCGCCGGTCACGGCGGTCTCGCCGACCACCCGGGTGCTGGCGGTGGCGTCGGGGAAGGGCGGCGTCGGCAAGTCATCGGTCACGGTGAACCTGGCCGTGGCGCTGGCCCACCGGGGCTTGACGGTGGGTGTGCTCGATGCCGATATCTGGGGCTTCTCGGTGCCGCGGCTACTGGGGATCGGTGGTGATGTCGAAGCCCGTCAGGGCAAGATGGTCCCCCTGGAGTGCAAGGTTGGCTCCGGTCTGCTCCGGGTGCTCTCGATGGGGTTCCTGGCCGACGAGGACCGGGCCATCATGTGGCGGGGGCTGGTCCTGAACCGGGCCGTCCAGCAGTTCCTGCAGGACGCGCACTGGGGAGACCTGGACTACCTCGTCATCGACCTTCCGCCAGGTACGGGCGACGTCCAGATGGGGCTGGCTCGTATGCTTCCGCGCACCGAGCTCCTCCTGGTCACCACCCCCCCGCTGGCGGCCCAGAAAGTGGCGTCGCGCGCCGCCGACATGGCTCGACGGGGCTACCTGCGCGTGGCCGGCGTGATCGAGAACATGAGCGACTTCACGTGCGAGCACGGCGTCACCTACGCGCTCTTCGGCTCCGGGGGCGGTGCTCGCCTGGCCGCCGATCTCGGCGTGCCGCTCGTCGGGAGCATTCCCCTTCACCCCGATATGGCCCGTGGTGGTGATGCCGGTGAGCCGGTGGCCGGGGGCGGCGGGGCACTTTCGGCCGTGTTCGCCGAGCTGGCTCGAGCGGTGGCCGAAGAGGTGGCCCCCCTGACCGAGACGTCAGGCTGCACCGCCCGCTTGCTCGAAGACGTCGAGCGGGCGTTGGAGCACGGCTCCTGAAGCCGTGCCGGCCCGCGCCCACGCCCGCGCCCACGACCGAGCCTCAGCAGTTACTCAGCGGTTGAGAGGCTTCTTAGCCAAGCGTCAGGCGCTCGTCAGGTGCACGCGCCACGCTGTGGGCGTGACGAAGCCCAGGGAGCGCGAAGCAGTGCACCGCCGGGCCCCGCGTATGGCAGGGCGTCGTTCGGCGGTTGCCGAGCGCCGGGGGTCGACATGACGATGGCGCCGCCTCGAATGGCGAGACCCGAACCGCGGGGAAGGCCACCGCAATTGACCCGTCGGAGGCAGATTCCACACCCCGGAGCGCTCCGGGCGGCGGAGATCGCGGCAGCCATCGGATTCGTGGTCGTCATCGTGATGACCGTGGGCACCGAGACCGCCTCGGAGCTGGCCCTCCCCGGTGGAGTGCTGACGTTCTTCGGGAACCTGACCGGTATGGTGGGTATGTACCTGGCCCTGCTCATGGTCCTCCTCGTGAGCCGAATCCCGGCGATCGAGGGGGTACTGGGTCAAGACGGCCTCCTGCGCTGGCACCGGCGCCTGGGACCCTGGCCGCTCAGCCTGATCGGGGCTCACGCCGTCTTCACCACCTTCGGATACGCCGAGACGTCTCGATCCGGGGCGTGGGCCGAGGTGGGTCGGCTGATCTCCAGCTACCCCGACATGCTGGCCGCCTTCGTGGCCGTGGGGCTGATGGCCCTGGCCGGGGTCGCTTCGATCCGGGCGATCCGTCACCGCCTTCGCCGGGAGACCTGGTGGGTCATCCACCTGTACCTGTACCTGGCGCTCGCCCTGTCCATCGCTCACGTCATCGTCCTCGGCCAGGCGTTCGTCGGACACCCGCTGGCCCAGGCCCTCTGGGCGGCACTTTGGGCGGCGACCGCCGGCCTGGTGCTTGTCTACCGGGTGGTCATGCCGATCTACCGCAGCCTGCGGCACCAGCTACGGGTGGTCGAGGTGCGCAGCGAAGCTCCCGGGGTCACGTCGATCATCTGTTCCGGCCGGAGAGTTGAGCGCCTTCCCGTCGCCGGTGGGCAGTTCCTCTTGTGGAGGTTCATGGTCCGGGGCATGTGGTGGCAGGCTCACCCGTACTCGCTGTCGTCCATGCCGCACCCTCCTTACGTCCGCTTGACGGTGAAAGCGGTGGGCGATCATTCGGCGGCCCTGGCCCGGATCCGACCGGGGACCCGTGTCTTCATCGAAGGCCCCTACGGTGCCTTCACGCGCCATGCCCAGTACCGTCAGAAGGCCGTGCTCCTGGCGGCGGGGATCGGGGTCACCGCGCTGCGGGCCCTCCTCGAGGACCTGCCCCGAAAGTCGGGACCCGAGGTCATCATCCGGGCGCCGAGCCGCGAGGCGCTGGTGCTCCACGACGAGGTGGTCGAGCTGGTCCACCAGAAGAAAGGCCAGCTTCACGAGCTCATCGGCAACCGCCAGACGGCCCGGATCGACGCCAGGTCACTCCGGAAGATGGTCCCGGACATCCGTCAGCGCGACGTGTTCGTGTGTGGACCGCCGGCTTTCGTCGCCACCATCGAGCGGATCGCTGCCGATCTCGGCATCCCCAAGGAAGCGGTGCACCATGAAGCCTTCGCCTACTGAGCCCCCGTCCCGGTGGCAGTCGGGTCCGTCCAGGATCGGAGCGATGTCGTGAGGCGGGCTCCGGTGGTGCTCGGCGCCACGCTGGCCGGGCTGGCCGGGGTGTTCGCCTTCCACACCCATACGGCGAACGGGGTGCTGGCTCCGCTGCCGGCGGCTGGGACGCCGGGTCCGGGCGGGGGACGGTCGGCAGGCGCTGCGGGGGGCTCGGGCAAAGGTGGGTCCAGTTCCTCCACCACGTCGCCCACCACGTCGCCCACGTCCTCGGTACCGAAGTCTTCGGTCCCGTCGTCGTCTACCACGACCGCTCCCACGAACACCAGTGCCACCGGGACAGCGATTCAGTACGGCTACGGAGTGCTGGCCGTGAGGGTCACGGTGAGTGGGGGACGGATCACCCAGGTGACCGTCCCCGAGCTCCGGACCGCCGAGTCGTACTCCCAGACACTCGCCAACCAGGTGATCCCCATGCTGCGTTCGGAAGTCCTGTCGGCCCAGAGCGCCCGCATCAACGGGATCGCTGGAGCCACCTACACCGCTGAAGCGTTCGCCCAGTCACTCCAGGCGGCATTGAACAAGGCCCACTTCGGCTGAGCGTTCGGGTGGTCGACGAGGGCAACGAGATCGATACCTCCCGGTCGACTCCAGCGGCACCGGAGACGGTGACGACCCACGTGGAACCGGTCATGGGGACCGTGGCCACCATCACCGTCGTGGCGGGTGACCTCGATCGAGTTGGGCTCCAGGCCGCTCTGGCCAGAGGCTGCGAGGAGCTCCACCGGGCCGATTCCATCTTCAGCACGTGGAATGTTGACAGCCCGATGAGCCGGGTGCGCCGAGGGGAGCTGGACCTGGCGGA
>JAJYZN010000019.1:0-12557 GCA_021799915.1 Actinomycetes bacterium | reverse complement strand
GAGCTGTGTGACCAGGCCCGCACGGCCAGCGCTGGCTGGTTCGACCCCTGGGCGATGCCGGGCGGAGTGGACCCGACCGGTCTGGTCAAGGGTTGGGCCGTCGAACGGGCCCGCGATGTCCTGGTCCGGGCCGGGGTCGCCGGGGTCATGGTGAACGCCGGTGGTGATCTGGCCGTCTCAGGGACCGCCCCCGGCCATCGTGGCGGCCACATGCCAGGTTGCCGGCAGCCTCACAGTCGCTGGCGGATCGGGATCACCCACCCGTGGAAGTCCGACAGCCTGGCTCGAGTCATCGAGGTAGACGGGTCCGGCCCCGGGTCGGCCGTGGCCACGTCGGGAACGTACGAGCGCGGTCCGCACCTGCTCGACCCCTGGAGCGGTCGCCCGCGCTGCTCTCTGGCCTCGGCCACGGTCGTCGGTCCCAGCCTGGCGATGGCCGACGCATTCGCCACCGCCCTGGCCGTCGGCGGCGACCGAGTGCTGGTTGCTCCGTGGCGGAGCCTCGGAGGGTACGAGGCCTACCTGATCCGACCGGACGGAAGCGAGTTGGCCACCCCGGGCGTGGTCACCTGGAGTCCCGAGGAGTGACGACCACGCCGGTGGGCGTCTCCCGGTCGGGTGCGTCCCGGTCGTTCTCACCGCCGGTGTTGGCGGCCTTCGAGATAGCCCGGACCACGTCGTGAAAGTCCGCGGCCCCGCCGGTACCGGTCGACGGAGGGGCGTTGCCGGCGGCATCGTACCCAGGATCTCCAGGTAAGAGGATCCTGATACCTGGGCCGTCGGCGACGACCCGGGGCAGGACCGCCGGGATCCGTCCCGCGGCGGCGGCCGCAGCCAGCAGCTCGGAGGTCTTGTCGAAGCGGCCGATGGCCTGGAGATTTCTGATGGTCGGGAAGATGAGCTCGATGTCGCCGTCGCGATGACGGGCCAGAGCCTCGGACGGCCGGACCCATTCGGCGGCGATGGTCTCACCCTGGTCATGGGCCGGTACCTGTCCCGGCGGCGCAGCGGCCACGAAGAACCTGGTGTCGTAGCGTCGCGGGGCCCCCATCGGGGTGATCCAGTGGGCGAAGTAGTGGACCTGGTCCACGGCGAGGCGCAGCCCCTCCTCCCGGCACACGTCCAAGAACCGCCGCCGCTTGCCATTGATCTCCAGGCGGTGGTGGGCGAAGCGAGATGCGTCGAGTGGATCAGCCAGCGACAGCATCGGTCTGGACGATCCGGCGGTGGAGCGTGCTCCTTCACCTCCAGCGCCGCCACCAGCGCCGCCACCGGCGCCGCCACCAGTAGCGCCGCCACCAGCGCCGCTACCACCTCCGGCACCGCCAGGAGCCCGAACGCCCGACGCCTGGACGCTTGCGACGTCGATCGCTTCCACCCCTGTGGCGTCAATGGTCCGGACCTCTTCGGTGTCGTAAGCCAGGAGCACTCCGGCCTCCTCGAAGCACTCCCGGAGCACGGCGACCCAGTAGGCCAGACCACCTTCGGGGATCCCGAGGATCTCGCTGGCCTCGCCATCCGAGCGCCCGGCGCAGCATTGCTCCGCTTCGACTCCACCGTCGGCGGGATCGACCCCACCACCGGGGAACACGTAGGCCCCACCGACGAAGTCCGACTTCAGGTTCCGGCGGACCATGAGCACTTCGAGGGGGGCGGGCTCATGGTCGCCGTCACGCACCAGCATGATGGTCGCCGCCGCCCGCAGTTCCGGCCCCGCCCCCCCCGTGGCGCCGGCCGAGGGCTCACGACCGGGGCTGGGGGCGGGTTCGACGGGCACGTGCTGGAGGCTACCGGCTGGGCGTGGGGGCCACATTGGACCCCAAGCTGGGTGTCGGGGCCACGCTGGACCCCAGGGGGGGTGATCGGGCCGCGTCGGCCCTCGTCGCAGCCGCTGGCAGATCTCGCGGCCAGGAGTGGGGCCCCTCGGGCGGATCGACCCGTCTTGACGGTCGGGGCTCGGCCGCTGCGTCTACGCTGGCAGCCACACCACCATTGCTCGCCTCCTACGCCCTCGGTCCGCCCGAGGGGCGCAGGGCCCACGGAAAGGGAATGCCACCCAGATGCCAGATTCACAAGACGGGCCCCCGTCCCGTTCGGCGGCAGACAAGGAACGCAGTCGCCAGCAGAGTCGCGCCGTGAGCGCGAAGGAGGCGGCCAAAGGCGTTCAGGGCAAGCCGGGGCAGGGCAAGCCGGGACAGGGCAAGCCGGCGCAGGGCAAGCCGGCGCAGGGCAAGCCGCAGCAGGCCGGTCGAGCCGATTCGGGCCCGAAGGGTCAGGCTGGCCGGTCAGGAAGTCGGCCGTCGGGTCAGCGCCCGGCCCGCGCCGGGAACCGACCGGTGCCCGCCGGTCCGCGCCGGTCTCCGACCGCGCTCCTGACCTGGGGGCTGGTGGGAGTGGTCCTCATCGTGGTCATCGTGCTCGTTGCGGTGAAGCTCACGGGCTCTTCGGCGACGACCGGACCGGCTCCGAAACCCCAACCGGTGACAGCCAAGATCATCAGCGAGGTCACGGGCGTACCGGCGTCGGTCTACAACACCGTGGGGATCACGTCTTCGGCTTCGCCGCTCAATTCCCCGAAAGTGCTCACAGGCCAGCCCCCGCTGACGCTGGACGGCAAGCCCGGCGTGTTCTACATGGGAGGCGAGTTCTGCCCGTACTGCGCCGCCGAGCGGTGGGCCATCATCACCTCGCTGTCGCGCTTCGGGAAGTTCTCGGGTCTGGAGACCATGCAGTCGGCTTCCGACGACGTCTATCCCAATACGCAGACCTTCACCTTGGCGAACGCCACGTACTCGAGCCCCTACCTGAGCTTCCAGTTCCGTGAGTACTACTCGAACCAGAAGAACAGTGCCGGAAGTTACATAGTGCTCCAACCGCTCAACAGCCAACAGTCGGCACTGGTCAAGAAGTACGACGGCGGCGGCTCCACAACAAGTGGAGGGTCCATCCCGTTCGTGGACCTCGGCAACAAGGCGGTGGTCGTCGGCTCCACCTACACGCCGTCCATTCTCGCCGGCCTGTCGCGCTCCCAGATCGCCGGCTCCCTGAGCGACGCCAGCGACCCGGTGACCCAAGCCATCATCGGCGCGTCGAACTACCTCTCGGCGTCGGTATGTGCCACCGACGGCCACAAGCCCAGCTCGGTGTGCACCAGCAAAGGTGTGGTGGCCGCGGCCAAGGCGATGAAGCTGACACCGTGACGATGGACCCGACGCCAGCGGGGGGCCGGGCCAAGAGCCGCCGTGCCGCCCGGAGCGGAGGCGGTGTCGATGTCGAGACCCACCACCTCCAAGGATCGCCGACGGCCACCAGCGAGTCCTCAGAAGGCAGCGCCGTGGCTGTCGAACCGGATTTCTTCGTCGACGGGGAGCTCGCTCCTCCCGTGGCGCCCCCGGCGTGGAGGGTCGCGGTCTCGCTCCTGCTGTCGTTGGCCGGCCTGGGCGTCTCGATCTATCTGACGGTCGACCACTTCGCCAAGATCCCACCGGCCTGCAGCGATACGGGCATCGTCAACTGCCTGAAGGTCACCACCAGTGCTCAGTCCTACTTTCTCGGCATTCCCGTGGCCGTCCTGGGACTGTGCTTCTACGTCGTGATGGTGGCGATCAACCTCCCCGTGGCCTGGCGTGCCACTGACCGGCGGGTGCACGTGGCTCGCTTCGCGCTGATCTCAGTGGGCATGGCCTTTGCCCTCTACCTGGTGTCGGCGGAGCTGCTGATCATCGGGAACATCTGCTTGTGGTGCACCTCGGTGCACGTGGTCACCTTCTGCCTCTTCGTCCTGATCGTGAGCACGGTTCCGTCGATGCTCGGGTGGGGACGGCGATACGCAGTCACCGGCGACGGCTGGGTCACCAGCGACGGCTCGGACCCCGACGGCACGGAGGGTGATCGGGGTGAAGGATGGGACGCCGACGGAGAGAGCTGACGAACCCGGTCCGCGCCTCAGCCGGCCCGTGCCTCGATGAGCTGCTTGCGCTCGCTCTCGTTCAGCCCTCCCCAGATACCGTGGGGCTCGCGGATCCGCAAGGCGTAGCTGAGGCACTCCTGGCACACGTGGCACTCGGCGCAGATGCTCTTGGCCCGTGACTCTCGGGCCAGCTTCTCCTCCTTGCGCTCGGTATAGGACGGGGGGAAGAACACCGCTGCCTGCGGTCCCCGGCACGCCGCCCTCGACTGCCACTCCTCCGCTACCTGCCGCATCGCCCACCCCACTGGAGTTCCCCGCCCTGGACGGTGTCAGGCTAGCGCCGGCAGTGCCGGCGTTCAAGGGCCGCGAGCTGGCAATTTCCATCTGAGCTCCCGGTGCCCGCCGGCACGTCTCGTGCTCGGGACTCACCCGGGATCCGGCCAGGGAAGGGGTTCTCGGCGCTACGCTGCCCCCGGATGGACGTCGCCGCCTTCTGCGCAGAGAGCCGCGTGCTGGTGGTGGCCGGCAAGGGTGGCGTGGGCAAGACCACGGTGGCCGCGGCGTTGGCCCGGATGGCCGCCGACGCCGGGTGCTCGGTCCTGATCGTGGAGCTGGAGGGCAAGTCGGGCATCGCCGCGGCGTTCGGGGCGCCCGACCCCCTCGGGTACGGCGAGGTGGACCTGTACCGGCGGGCTAGCCCCGGTGGACGGGGATCGGTTCGCGGCCGGCGGATCACCCCCGACGACGCCCTGCTGGAGTACTTGGCCGACCACGGGCTCCAGCGGGTGTCGAAGCGCCTGGTGTCGTCGGGGGTGGTCGAAGTGGTGTCGACGGCAATACCCGGGATTCGGGACGTTCTGGTGCTCGGGAAGGTGAAACAGCTCGAGCGAGACCGGGCGGCTGACCTCATCGTGGTCGACGCCCCGGCCACCGGTCACGCCATGACCTTCCTCGCTTCGGCCGGGGGGCTCCTGGACGCCGCCCGGGGAGGCCCGCTCCGAGCCCAGGCGGCCGACGTCGTCGACCTGCTCTCGGATCCAGCCCGGTGCCGCGTCCTGCTCGTGACCCTGGCCGAGGAGATGCCGGTCAGCGAGACGGTGGAGGCGGCCTACGAGCTGGAGGACCGGGTGGGTGTGCAGCTCGGTCCGGTGATCGTGAACGCCTGGGACGTGGTTCCCGAGGGGCTGTCGTCCTCCACGGGCGAAGCGATGGCGGCAGCCGGCATCGATCTGCCCGACACCGTGGTCCAGGCGCTCGAGGCGGCCCGGCTGTTCCGTCTCCACCGTAGTGAGTTGGCCGCCGACCAGGTGGCCCGGCTGACCCTCGAGCTCCCGCTACCCCAGCTCCGGCTGCCCCGGCTCGACGCCCCGTCGGTGGGTCCCCAGCAGCTCGAGCTCCTGGGCGCCGCGCTGGCCGAAGCAGTGGGCGGCCTCGGAGCGAGGACCGGGACTCCGTGAGCACGGGCGCGGGCACGGGCGCGGGCACGGGCGCGCTGGGTCTTCGGGAGCTGGCCGACGAGCGGTCGGTCGTGGTCTGCTGCGGACCCGGCGGCGTGGGCAAGACCACGGTGTCGGCCACGATCGCCCTCCAAGCCGCTCGGGACGGCCGTCGCGCCTGCGTCGTGACCGTCGATCCGGCCCGACGTCTGGCCGACGCCCTGGGGGTCGAGTCGCTTCCGAACACGCCGGTGGTGGTGGTGGGGGACTGGCCCGGCGAGCTCTCGGCCGTCATGCTCGACACCAAGGGGACCTTCGACGACCTCGTCCGGCGCTACGCCCGCACCCCCGAGCAGGCTGCGTCGATCCAGTCGAACCGCCTTTACCAGAACCTGGCCGGGGCCCTGTCGGGCACCCAGGAGTACATGGCCATGGAGAAGCTCTACGAGCTGACCGAGGACGACGCCTACGACCTGGTGGTGGTGGACACCCCACCCACCCGGAACGCTCTCGACCTGCTCGACGCCCCACGGAGGCTCACGCACTTCCTGGAGAACCGGCTGTTCAGGGCCCTTCTCCTGCCCACCCGGGCCTACCTGCGGGCGGTGAGCATGGCCACCCAGGCCCTGCTCCGCACCATCTCCAAGGTGGCCGGGGCCGAGATCGTCCAGGATGCCGTGGCCTTCTTCCAGGCGTTCCAGGGTATGGAGGAGGGGTTCCGGAACCGGGCCGGGGCCGTGCGGCGGCTGCTGGCCGACCCGGCCACGGCCTACGTGGTGGTGACCTCACCCCGCGCCGACGCCGTCGAGGAGGCGGTGTTCTTCGCCGGGAAGCTGATCGACTCGGGAGTGGCTCCCGCCGGCTTGGTGGTGAACCGCGTCCACCCGGAGTTCTCCACTTCCGGCGACCGGCTCCGCCCTGCCGACATCTCGCCCCCGACGGGGAGCGCGCTGGAGGCCATCTTCGAGAACCTCCGGACGCTCGAAGAGGTTGCCCTCCGGGAGGAGGCGACCTACGCCGAGCTGGTCGACTCCGTGGCACCTTCCCCGGTTGGTCGGGTGCCCTTGCTCGGCTCAGACGTGCACGATCTCACCGGTCTGGGTCAGGTGGCCGACGCTCTGTTCGCCACCGGTGCCGAGGCCGGCGCCACCGGCGCACCCATCGGGTAACCTCTCTGCGTGCGGACGATCGTGGTGGCCAGTGACGCCCCCAGCGTGCGCCGGGAGGTGGCGTCGGTCACCGCATCACCCGACGTCGAGGTGCTCGAAGCGCCGTCGGGACCGCAGGTCCTCGACATGATCGCCGGGCTCGATCCGTCTCCCGACCTGCTCGTGGTCGACATGCAGATGAGCAACATGGGAGGCATGGCCGTCTGCCTGGAGCTCGGCTTGGAGGAGTCCTACCTGGACGTCGACCACATCCCCGTGCTCATGCTCGTGGACCGCCGACCCGACGTCTTCCTGGCCCGGCGCTCGGGGGCAGAAGGCTGGCTGGTGAAGCCTCTCGACCCGCTCCGCCTGCGCCGGGCAGTGAGCTCGCTGCTGGACGGGGGCACCTACGCCGACGACGCCTACCGGCCCGTGCCGGTCCTGGTGGACGCCGCCTCGGGACCGGGCTCCGGTGCCGTCGTGGGTGCCGACGTCAGCGGCGCCTGATCAGCTCCGATCAGACCGGATCGCGGTCGTGTCCCGCCACCAACCTCCCGACCCTCCACCACCGGCGAAGCACGACGGCACCCGGCAGCGCTGGCTCCGGCCTTGGGGTGGTCACGGCGACGGCCGGCCACGTGGTGGGAACCCCGCCTACGAGCAGTCGGCAGCCGGGGAGCAGGAGCGCCTCATCACCGAGGCACTGGCCGACCTGCGGCACATGGACGTGCGGGAGGTCATGACTCCGAGGGTGGACGTGGTCTACCTAGGCATCCCGGTCACCGAGGAGGACGTGGCCCGAGCGGTGCGCGAGTCGGGGCACGGGGCCTTCCCCGTGGTCCACGACGACCTCGACGATCTGGTGGGCGTCTTGTTCGTGAACGACCTGTTCCGGTCTCGCCGTCGGGCGGATGACCGGGACGGTGAACGCAGACCCGGAGCGGCGGCTCACGGCCCGACCCCGCTCGAGATCTCGCGCCGGGTGCGCCAGCCCTACGTCATTCCCGAGTCGCGCCGGGTCCTCGACGCCCTGGCCGAGATGCGCCGGCAGCGGCGTGGGTTCGCCGTGGTGGTGGACGAGTACGGAGGGGTGGCCGGGGTGCTCACCGTGAAAGACCTTCTCGAGCCCCTGGTGGGCGAGCTCCACGACGAGTTCGACCCGGCCGACGACGAGCAGTCGATCGTGCGGGTCGACGGGTCGCGGTGGTTGGTCGACGGGCGGGCCAGCGTCGACGACGTGCGCGAGCGCCTGGGCATCACCATCCCCGACGGGGAGTACGTGACCTTCGGCGGCTACCTGTTCGACGGCTTCGGCCACATCCCCGAGGAGGGAGAGCAGCTGGGGGTGGACGGATGGGACCTGAGGGTGGTGGAGATGGACAAGCGGCGCATCGCCAAGGTGGTGGCCCAGCTCCGAGGGGACCCTTCACCGCGTGGGGAGCCCGAGGCGACGGGACGGTCCGGGGTGGAGCCGGGCCGCGCTGGCGACGTCGTCGAGGGGCGAGGCTAAGCTCGACAACCGGCGCCGGCGGTCGAAGCCGGCGGCGGGCTGTGGCGCAGCTTGGTTAGCGCGCTGCGTTCGGGACGCAGAGGTCCCCGGTTCAAATCCGGGCAGCCCGACCAGGATCGCAGGGCCGGTGGCGTCAGCCGAGGAACTCTCCTCCGTTGGCGTCGACGGCCTGGCCGGTGAGGGCAGCCGAGAGATCCGACGCCAGGTAGACCACGGTCCCGGCGACCTCGGCGTCGGTCGGGACCCGGCCGAGTGGAATGCGGGCTTCGAGCTCGCCGACGACCTCAGAGGGCGGGACCTTGCGGCCGGCGGACTCCATCTCCACGTAGACCTCCACCGAGGGGCCCCACATCCACCCCGGGACCACGGCGTTCACCCGGATGGACGCCGGGCCGAGCTCGGCGGCCAGGACCCGGGTGGCGGTGAGCAGGGCGCCCTTGGAGATGGCGTAGCCCCCCTGGAGCGGCGGGGGGATGCGGGCGGCCATCGAGGCCACCATGACCACCGACCCGCCGCCGCGCCGGCGCATCGGGGGGAGGGCGGCCCGCGTGAGCTGGAGGCTGCCGAAGAGGTTCGTCTCCATGATCTTGCGCCAGGCATCGAGGTCGACGTCCTCGAACGTCTGGAACACGTCGAACCGGAACGCGTTGTTCACCAGCACGTCGATCCCGCCCAGCTCACGCTCGGCCGTCGCCGCCAGGCGCGCACACTGGTCGGGGTCGGTGATGTCGGTGGGCACCGCCAGTACCCGGGCACCGGCCGCCTCCACCTCGGCCGCAACCTCGTCGAGGATCTTCTGGCGCCGGGCGGCCAGCACCACGTCGGCCCCGTGAGCGGCCAGGAGCAGCGCCGCCTGGCGTCCGAGCCCGGGTCCGGCGCCGGACACCACGCAGACCTTGCCGGAGAGGAGGTCCGACCTCCGGCCGGGCGGGGGCGAACCACCACCCTTCGATGTCGTCGGCACGTCGATCCTCCCTGTGTGCGTAGTCGTCGGCACGCCGCTCCGATGCAACGGTGCGGGGCCCGGTCAGCCCTGGACTACGACCGCTTCCGAGTCGCCTTCTTGAAGACCGAGCGGTAGATGTCGAGCCCTTCGGGATGGAGGCGGGCGTCGGGGCCCGAAGCGATGCCCACCCGCTCGGGGACGATCCCCCATACCGGCACGTCCTGGCCGGTCCACCAGGCGATCGTCTCGTCGAGGTCCTTGGTCCCCAGCCGGGCCGCGCACACCACGACTCCGTGGGGGGTGGCACGGGGGATCATGGCGATCGTGGCCACCACGCGGGTGAACTCGACACCGCCGGCCCGGGTCGGGATGACCACGGCGTCGGCCCGCTCGATCGCCGCCCGGACGATCCGCTCGTCGCCCGGGGGCGTGTCGACGACCCCCACCCCTCCGTGACGCTCCATCGAACGGGCCACCGTCCGTTCCGAAGGAGCTTCGACCAGCTCCACCCCCTCGACGGGGCGCTCCTCCAGCCACTCGGCCGAGGACGCCTGGCGGTCGGCGTCGATGAGCCACACCGGATCGTGGCCGCGGGCCGCGGCCGCGGCGGCCAGGTACACGGCCGTGGTCGTCTTGCCCACGCCGCCTTTGACGTTGCTCACCACGATGTTCATGAGCTGCTCCGTGCTCTTGGTTCCGAGGTCGCCGGTCGTTCGGTCTGGCGGGCCGACGGACGGCGTGGGGACAGGCTATCGACCGCCGACGTCCGGTGCTGGTGCCGGTCGGGCCCGGTCCGTGGTCCGGTCCGTGGTCCAGTCCGTGGTCCGGTCAGAGCCCCGGGTTATGGTGGGCTGGAGTGCCGGTGACGGGCCGGGAGTTCGATGCTGGACCGGAGGACGACGCGACCACATGAGCACGAGCGACGCGGTGAGCGGGGCGGAGCCACTCCGCCGCCGGACCCGCCGGAGCACGGCCACGTCGTCGTTCGGGGTGGGACGGCGTGAGGGACACGATGCCGGGGAGTTCTACCGGCGCTTCGCCGCCCCGGTCGTCAGCCACGACGACCGGGTGTGCCATCCCTCCGAGCGGCTCGGGACCGATCGCGTCTTCCTCGGGGACATCCGGGACCAGCCCGGCGCCGTCGCCCCTCGCTCGGTCGCCTTGGTGGTCACCTCGCCCCCGTACTACTCGGGCAAGGAGTACGAGACGGCGATCGGCCAGGGCCACGTCCCGGGGAGCTACGCCGAGTACCTGGCCATGCTGGCCGGTGTGCTCGAAGCCTGCGTCGAGATGATGGAGCCGGGAGGCCGCATGGCGGTGAACGTCGCCAATCTCGGGCGAAAGCCCTACCGCAGCCTGTCAGCGGACGTGGTGCGCATCCTCGAGGCCGATCTCGGGCTGCTGCTCCGGGGTGAGATCGTCTGGCAGAAGGCCCGGGCCGCCGGGGGCAACTGCGCCTGGGGCACCTACCAGAGGCCCGGCGACCCGGTCCTGCGAGACGTGACCGAACGGGTGCTGATCGCTTCGAAGGGGCGGTTCGACCGGGCCCTCGCCCCGTCGGCGCGGGCGGCGGCAGGCTACCCGTCCGAGGGCACCATCTACCGCGACGAGTTCTTGGAGGCCACCCTCGACGTGTGGGAGCTGCCCTCGGAGAGCGCGAACCGGGTCGGTCATCCAGCGCCGTTCCCCGTCGAGCTGCCCCAGCGGCTCATCGAGCTGTACACCTACGCCGGGGACCTGGTGCTCGACCCCTTCATGGGATCGGGAACCACGGCCGTGGCCGCCCTGCGGAGCGGTCGCCACTTCGTCGGCTTCGAGACCGATCCGGGGTACGTGGCCGCGTCGCTGGAGCGCATCAGCACCGAGCGCTGCCGCCTCGACGCGGCGGCGGATCCAGGGGGGCGGGCCACCCGCCCCCGGCTCCCGGCCCGTCCCGAGCCGGTCGATCCGTCCGAGGACTACTGGACCCGTGCCGTTCGTGAGGGCCGGAGGGCACGGGAGCTAGCGGCGTGGGCCTTGGCCGAGTCCGGGTTCACCGTGGTGGGGGAGAGCAAGCGGCTGGCCGGCGGGGTCGAGGTGAGCTTCGTCACCTTGGACCCCGCGGGTGGGGAGTGGCTGTTCGACGTGGCCGGGGGCTTCACGTCGGTGCGATCGGGCCTCCGCCGTTCCGACACCCTCTGGAAGGCACTGGGGAAGGCCACCGTGGTGCACCACACCCGGGCCGGCTCGCGCTACGTCGTCCTGACCACCGATCTGCCGGCACCCCACAGCCCCGGGGCCAAGGCCCTGGCCGCCGTCACCGGCCGAGAGGCGGGCAAGCCGCTCTACGACGTGATCGACCTCACGTGTCCCGAGGAGCTGGCCCGTCTGGCCACCTACGGCCGGGAAGCGCCGGGTCCTGGGCCCACCGCGGCCCCCTGAACCGAGGTGCCCGCCGATCGCACCGTGGTCACCGAGCTGGCGACGGCGCTGGGTACCCTGCCCTACGACGACCTGGAGTCGGCGCTGGCCGCCCGGCCGGCGACTGTCCGGATCGACGCGACGGACTGGGACCGGCTGGACCGTCTCTACGCGTCGGGGGCCTACGAGCGCGACTTCCGTTCCGCCTTCGGGAACGGCCGGGCGTTCGCCGCAGCTGCCGACGGGCTGGCCGGTCGTCCACCACGCCTGGTGGAGTGGACCGGCGGGCGTCGGGCGTCGGGCGACGAGGTGGTGCCCGTCGACCTGCGGATCGACCACGTCTACCTCGTCAGCTGCAAGTACCTATCGGTCAACATCGCCAACCCGTCACCGGCCCGGATCTTCGACGGCCTTCTGGCCACCACCGGGGCATGGGACCGTACCGACTGGTACCAGCTGATCGCTCCCGAGGAGTACCAGGAGCTGTACCGATCGTGCCTGGACGCCCTGGGCCCGCACGGCCTGGGCCCCGATGCCCTGGGCCCCGATGCCCTGGGCCTCGACGACCTGCCGGACGAGGCATCGGCGCTCACGGTCACACAACGCCGGCGCCTGCGCCGGGCCCTCGGCGGTGCGAACTTCCCACCGGGAGCCGTCGTGGCCTACCAGCGCCTGAGCGCCGCGGTCAGCACCCGGTCGGCCCGGCGCTGGTGCGCCTCGCTCAGCTCCATCGAGCCCGAGCTCATGGTGTGGCGCCTGCTGCGCATCGGGAGCGCCCCGTACTTCCTCCTCGGGGCCCACGGCTCGTCTTCGCTCCGTCTCCGGATCGACACCACCTGGGACTGGCACCAGGCGTACAAGTTCCGCGGGCTGCGAACGGTGGCAGCCGACGCCGGCCAACCCAGGGTGGACTGGTCGGCCACCTGCACCGATCGGGCGACCGGGGCGACCCGGTCGGTGGCCGGACATGTCGAAGTACGGTGGAGCCACGGGCGTTTTGGCCAGCCGCCGGAGGCCAAGATCTACCTGGACACCCCGGTGGACGAGGTACCCGGCTACCACCCCCTGGAACCTTCGGTCACCGGCCAGGGTCGCTTCCCGGTGATCTGACGGCGCGGGGCGGGTGTGGCGAGGCGGATGGGGCGGGGTCCGCGCGGCGGGGCCGGCGGGCGGCAAGGTGCTCGGCGGGCATCCCCGGTCCGGGGCG
>JAJYZN010000190.1 GCA_021799915.1 Actinomycetes bacterium | reverse complement strand
CACGGCTACCACGGGCCCTCGATGGCCCCTCCCGGTTACGACCTCTACTACCTCAACGTGATGGCCGGCCCCTGCGGTCGCCAGTGGCTGGCGTGCGACGACCCCCGGCACGCCTGGGTGCGGGGCACGTGGGAGGGCCAGGAAGTGGACGAACGCCTGGTGACACGCGCCGGCGACGAGACGGGAGATCCCCGTTGATCCGCCTCACCGTCGGTCAAGCGGTCGTCAAGTTCCTCGTGAGCCAATGGAGCGAACGCGACGGGGTCGAGCATCGCCTGATCGAGGGCTGCTCCGGGATCCTCGGTCATGGCAACGTCGCCGGATTGGGCCAGGCGCTGCTCGAGAGCGAGCTGGCGGACCCCGGCGCGTTCCCGTACTTCCAGGGCCGCAACGAGCAGGCGATGGTCCACACTGCCGTCGGCTTCGCTCGGACCAGGGTCCGCATGTCGACGCTCGCCTGCACTTCGTCGGTCGGGCCAGGGGCGACGAACATGGTCACCGGGGCAGCGCTGGCGACCATCGACCACATCCCGGTGCTCCTGCTGCCGAGCGACGTGTTCGCCACTCGGATGTCCGACCCGGTGCTCCAGCAGTTGGAGCTCCCCGGATCCAGGGACGTGACGGTGAACGACGCGTTCCGGCCCGTCTCGCGCTTTTTCGACCGGGTCCAGCGAGCCGAGCAGCTCCCCGAAGCGCTCCTCGGCGCCATGCGCGTGCTCACCGACCCGGCAGATACGGGTGCGGTCACGGTGTGCCTGCCCGAGGACGTGCAAGCCGAGGCGTGTGCATGGCCCGAGGAGCTCTTCGAGCACCGCACGTGGCACGTCGACCGACCCCCGCCCGACCCCAGAGCACTCGAGCGCGCGGTGAGCCTCTTGCGCTCGGCCCGCCGTCCGCTGGTGGTGGCCGGAGGAGGGGTCGTCTACTCGGAGGCCGAGGACGCGCTGGCGGCACTGGCCGAGTCCACCGGGATCCCGGTCGCCGAGACGCAGGCCGGCAAAGGCGCGCTGCCCACCTCCCACCCCCAGGCCGTCGGCGGGCTGGGGTCGACCGGGACGGCGGCGGCGAACGCCCTCGCCGCTTCCGCAGACGTCGTCGTCGGGATCGGGACTCGCTGGACCGACTTCACGACGGCCTCGCGCTCGGCGTTCCGCACACCCTGGGTCCGGTTCGTGAACTGCAACGTCGCCCGGATCGACGCCGCCAAGCTGGCCGGCGTGGCGCTCGTGGGAGATGCCCGCACCACGCTCGAGCTGCTCGTCGAGCGGCTCGGAGGCTGGCAGGTGGCCGAGGAGTACCGCCGGGAGTGCGAGACCTTGGCACGGAGCTGGCACGCGGTCGTCGATCGCGCCTACCACCTCGGGCACGGACCGCTCCCGGCCCAGTCCGAAGTGATCGGCGCGCTGAACGAGATCACCCGTCCCGGCGACGTCATGGTCTGCGCCTCGGGCTCGATGCCCGGTGATCTGCACAAGCTCTGGCGCACCCGTGGACCCCGGGAGTACCACGTCGAGTACGGCTACTCGTGCATGGGCTACGAGATCGCCGCCGGTCTCGGGGTGAAGATGGCGGCCCCCGAGCGAGACGTGTACGTCCTGGTCGGAGACGGCTCGTACCTCATGCTGGCCCAAGAGCTCGTGACCGCGGTGCAAGAGCACGTGAAGATCACGGTGGTGCTCGTCGACAACCACGGGTTCGCCTCCATCGGTTCGCTCTCGGAGTCCGTTGGGTCCCAACGGTTCGGCACCGCCTACCGGTTCCGGCGTCCGGGGTCAGGCCGCCTGGACGGCGAGGTGCTGCCGGTCGACCTGGCAGCCAATGCCGCGAGCCTCGGCGCCGAGGTCCATCGCGTGACCGGCATCGACGAGCTGCGTCACGCGCTCGAGGCAGCCAAGTCGTCGACCGGCCCGGTGGTGGTGTGCGTCGAGACCGATCCGCTCGTCCCTGCGCCATCGAGCGGCTCGTGGTGGGAGGTCCCCGTTGCACAAGTCGCGGACTTGGAGTCGACGAGGCAGGCCCGGGCCACCTATGAGCTCGAGCGGGCCAACCAGCGACCGTACCTTTGAAGAGGGGAGGGCCGATGCAGACGGTCGGTCATCAGGTCCTCACCGCGGCGACCTCGAGAGCAGAGGATGGCCCTGGGGCACCACCGGCCGGCTTGCCCTGACCTGCTCGCACAGGCCGCTCTCGTCCTCGAGCCGGCCGCCGCGCAATCCCCGACCTTCGATCCCCGGTCATGGTGTGGCGTCGTGACAACGATCAGTGCTGGTTGCCAGCGGCGCGACGTGGAGGCCGCCACGCGAAGAGCACTGGGTAGAGTGCGGCATTCACACATTGCACGACCGCCGCGAGCTCGAAGGGCGCGGCAAGGCTCACCTCGTCGAACAGGTAGCCGGCCAGCACCTGGCTGCCGGCCATGGTGCCCTGTGCCGGCAGGTTCGAGAGCGCGGCCAGGCTCGCCCGCTCCTCGGGGTCGGCCATGTCCTGGGTGAAGGACTGGCGCAACGGGAGGCCGACGCGCTGGATGAGCATCCGGACGAAGAACACCGCGCCGGCCAGCCAGAAGCTCGGTGCCAAGACCATGGGCACGAGCAGGATCCCGGTCAGGGCTCGCACCGCCGCGATCACCCGCACGGTCCCCAGGCGGCGGGCGATCCCTGCCGCGGCCAAGGTCGACGCGAGCGACCCGGCGTTGACCAATGCGAACAGCAGACCGATGGTGCCCGGCGTGGCGCCGTAACGCCGGAAGAGCCAGTAGCTGACGAACGGTCCGATCATCCCGATGGCCAACCCGTTGGTCCCGTTGGTGAGCCAGAACCGCCACAGGGCCGGCCAGGAATTGCTCGGCCAGCGGAAGTGGCCCTTGGCGTCCGAGCGCCCGGCATCGGGCTCGGGCTTGTGCTCGGTGATCCCGAGGGCGAGGAGCCCCGCGGCGGCGGCGAACAGGGCGATCGCCAGGAAGGCCGGCCGGTAGGCCGCCGTGGCCGCCGCCCGGGACAGGTGGGGGCCGGCCGAGGCCAGACCGGCCAGGAGACCGCCGATCAGCGCGCCGAGCGAGGAGACGAAGGCCAGGCGACCGAAAGCGGCTGCGCGCGACGCGGTGGGCACCACTTCGGCCACGAGGGCCGACTCCGCCGGCTGGTAGGGGCCGACGTTGTTCGCACCCGCACCTTGCCCGCGCCCGAGGCTCCCGAGCGAGGAGAAGACGAACAGGATCGGCGCCGCGCCCGAGAACGCGAACGCCACGGCGGCGGCTGCGGTCAAGAAGGGAATCGCGACCAAGAACCGCTTGCGACCGACGCGGTCGGACACCATCCCGATAGTCGTCGAGAGCACAGCAGACAGCACCGTGATGCACAGGAACAGCAGTCCGATCTCGAGCCCGGAGAACCCTTCTGCCGCCAGGTACAACGCAGTCACCACCCCGGCCACCGAGCGCGCCACGCTCATCGAGAAACGCGCTTCGAGGATGATTCGCATGTTCGGCGTGATCCATTCGGGCCACAGCGTCCGCCAGCGGGGAGTGCGGGTGTCGGGAACGGGCGGGGGGCCGGCTGCGGCCGAGGCGGGCTCGGGAGCCGCAGTGGGATCGACGCCGGTCACGGGCGCTGCACCTTCATCAGCTCCGCCAGTGCTTCGAGCGCCGGGACGGCAGCGGTGATGGCGGCTTGGTCCTCGAGCGGCAACTGACCGACGAGCTCCTCGAGCGCTTGGGCACGTTCCGCGCGTAAGCGCTCGTGGATGCGGCGCCCGCGCGCCGTCGCCGCGACCAGTGCTGCCCGGCGGTCGCCCGGGCTCGGCGTGCGGATCAGCACACCTTCGCTGGTGAGGTGGGCGACGATGCGCGAGGTCATCGTGGGATTGCACCCTTCGACCCGAGCCAGCTCGCTCGGTCGCAGTGGTCCGGTCCGCACGACAGTCCCGAGCATCGAAAGCTCGGAGGGCGTGAACCCGGTCCCCGCGTCGATGGAGCGGAGTCGTTGGCCGATCTTCATGAGCGCAGCCCGGAGGCGCACTGGTTCGGGACGTGGTGTCGGACCCGGCATCCTCCCATTATTGCTTGCCGAGAAGCAACTGTGTCACGGACGTGGTTCGTCGGGTGGCGATGGTTCGGCAGCGACAGCCTCTGATCGCCGAGAGGTAGAGTCAGGACCGCGAGCGCCTGGGTAGCTCAGTCGGCAGAGCAGCGCATTCGTAATGCGCAGGTCGTGGGTTCAAGTCCCACCTCAGGCTCCAGGTCAGAATGGGTTCTTGGTCCGAACCCCCGATATTTCGCCCAAGTTTTGCCCAACTCAGATGGGGGTCGGATTGGGCAGGAAGGGGCATTCAAGAGAATCGGAAGTCCGATTCGGTGCCGTCCGCATAGAGATGGCATGGGACCACACCAAGACAATGACCAAGACACCACGGCCGCTCCGGCACTGCCTGATCTGTGGGACGAGCAACGCCTGGCCGACTACCTCGGCGTCGGGCATCGGTTCGTCAGGCGACTCTGCGAGGAAGGGCGGATCCGCTTCATCCTCGTCACCCGGCACCTTCGAGACCTTCTCCGACGCCGCAGCCTGACGAAGCGAGCAGGTTGCCCGCCGTATCCGGTCTCGCACCGTCAACGCACACAAGCAGACCTTCGACGAGGTGTGGGACCAGGTGCACAGCGACAGGCCGCTGCGCCACAACACCGCGGTCCGCAATGAGTCGGCCTACCGCAACTACGTCCAGCCGTGGTTCGGTGACGTGCCGATCCACAAGATCACCCGGAGCCATGCCATCGAGTGGGTGCAGGCGACGGTCGAGACGGGCCTGGCACCCTCCACGGTGGTCAGGGTGGTGGCCGTGGCAGCGGGCTGCATCCAGCGGGCCGTCGAGCGCGAGATGGTGGATCGGAACCCGTTCCGGCGCTTGCCGCTCCCCAGGGTCGAGGACAACGAGCGCCAGTTCATCACCGCCGAAGAGGCGCACCGGATCGAGGCGGCGATGGACCAGTGGTGAGCGCTGATAGTGCCCTTTGCTCTGGACACGGGACTGCGGATCGGGGAGCTGGCCGGCCTGGACATCCGGGACATCGAGTTCAATTCCCGTCGTGGGTGGTGCACGTCCGCCGGATCGTCTCCGACGTCCATGGACACGCCCGGATCGGACTGCCAAAGACCCGAGCCGGCATGAGGGCGGTGCCCACGCTCACCC
>JAJYZN010000189.1 GCA_021799915.1 Actinomycetes bacterium | reverse complement strand
ATCAAGCCCACCGACGGGACGCCCCGCTTGGCGACAACCATCGTCGGGAGCGTGGTCACCAGTAGGAGCTCGATGATGCGGGGCTTGGTGAGCGCCACGTAGGGCCCCACCCGGGCGCCGCCCGCTCGGATGCTCCGGAGGCCCGGCATGCTGCGGAGTCCGCGGAGGACGGGAGCCTGGGATGCCATATCGGTGGTGAGCCTACGACGCGGAGCCGTCGGTGGACCAGGCGGGGCCGGGGGGGAGGACCGCCGGGGCGGCAGTACGATGCCGGAGGTGCCTGACCCCGCCACCACCACAGGCGCATCCCGTTCGGGCCGTTGGCCGACTGTCTCCGCCGATGGGTTCAGGAAGCTGGCCGTGGTCTCCCTCGTCATGGTGGTCCTCATCGTGATCACCGGGGCCGCCGTGCGCCTGAGCGGTTCGGGTCTGGGCTGTGCCGACTGGCCGGACTGCTTCCGCGGCCATCTCACCCCGCCACTGAGGTTCCACTCGCTCGTCGAGTTCGGCAACCGCGTCGTGACCGTGGTGTTGACCGTGGTGGTGGGCGTGACCTTTCTGGCCGCCCTCTTCCGGCAGCCCCGACGCCGTGACCTGGTCTGGTTGTCTGCCGGCCTGGTGGGAGGCATCCTCCTCGAGGCGGTGATGGGCGGGATCGTCGTCTACACCAAGCTGAACCCGTACCTGGTGATGGTCCACTTCCTGGCCGCCCTGCCGCTGGTGGTCGACGCCGTGGTGCTGCTCCACCGATGCGGGCGGGACTACCGGCCGGGTACGGGACGGGTGCTGGTGCCCGGGCCGTTCGTCTGGCTCTCGAGGGGGATGGTCCTGCTCTTGGGTATCGTCCTGGCCGCCGGCTCGGCGACCACCGGTGCCGCACCCGACGGGGGTTCGGCCCAGGGGCAGATTGCGGCCAAGCGGATCCCGGTGTCGCTGCGCTCGTTGGCCGAGCTCCACGCCAGCCTGGCCATCATGCTCGTGGGCTTCGTCCTGGCGCTGGTGGTGGCCCTCCACGCCATTGACGTTCCCGAGAGGGTGCGACGGGCCGGCCGCATCCTGGTGGTGACCCTCGTGCTCCAGGCGGCGGTCGGGTACACCCAGTACTTCACCCATCTCCCGGCTCTGCTGGTGGAGGTGCACGTGATCGGGGCGACGGTCCTGGTGGTGGGCACGGTGCAGTTCTTGCTCGCCCTCACCTACCACCCTCCCGAAGCGGCGGAGCACGAGAGCGCCGACGCATCGGGTCCGGGCGTGTCGGCCGGCGAGGTGTCCCACAGGGCCCGGGTTCCCGAAGGCGTCGAGGTTGGCGCCTGATAGCGTTTCGGGGTCCCGGTGGACGAGGCTCCCGATCGCGGGTGCCTCTCCGGGTCGTCGCCCCCATCGTCTAGCGGCCCAGGACGCTGCCCTTTCAAGGCGGTAACACGGGTTCAAATCCCGTTGGGGGCACCCGGCTCTCCTGGGGAGGGAGCGCCCGCCGGAGCTCTGGCGGGCGTGACCTATAGTGGCTTTCCGCTCTTCGATCGGCCACCCTGGTCGCCCGTCGAGTGGCTCTTGGACAGAGCGATCTCTCCCAGGGACCTGTGGTGCAGCTTGGAGTGCACGCCGGCCTGTCAAGCCGGAGGTCGCGGGTTCAAATCCCGTCAGGTCCGCCAGACCCCCCAGTGCCCGCGCCGTCACGACGTGGACGTCACGTGATACCCGGTGGCTCCGGTGGGGTTGAGATAGCGTAGATGCCCTGGTCGGGTAGCTCAGTTGGTAGAGCGCGCGCCTGAAAAGCGCGAGGTCACCGGATCGACGCCGGTCCCGACCACCAGATCACCGCGTGTCGAAGCCGCGCCGCCCCTACCGCCGTCCGACCGGTCGCCGCCGGCGCCACGCTGACTCCTCCGCCGGGGTGACGTAACCGGAGTCGGCACTGTCGAGGTTGACACCCGGAGGCACCAGTTCGTCGATCCGGTCCAGCGTCTCGTCGTCGAGCTGGACATCGGCCACGGCCAGCTGGCCGTCCAGGTGCTCGTGGGTCCGGGGTCCGACGATGGCCGAAGTGACACCGGGATGAGCCAGCACGAATCCGAGCGACAGGCCGATGAGGGTCGTTCCGGCATCGGCAGCGAGCTCTTCGAGCCGGGGGAGCACGTCGACCTTGCGCTGGCTGGCCGGCGTCGTGGGGTCGAACCGAGGGAGCATGACCGCCCGGCGGCTCGGCGGGATCCGCCCGGTCTCGTCCTTCAGGTGCCGACCTCCCGCCAGCCAACCCCCGTTCAGCGGGCTCCAGGCGATCACTCCCATGCCGTACCGCTGGCACGTGGGCAGCACCGACGTCTCGATCCCCCGGGCGAGGATCGAGTACGGCGGCTGCTCGCACCGGAAGCGCTCGTGTCCCCGGCGTTCGGCGACCCAGTGGGACTCGACGATCGACTCGGCCGGGAACGTCGAACATCCGGCGTACCGGATCTTGCCGGCGTGGACCAGGTCGGACAGTGCCGACAAGGTGTCATCGATGTCGGTTCCCGGCTCGGGCCGGTGTACCTGGTAAAGATCGATCCAGTCGGTCTGGAGGCGCCGGAGCGATGCTTCGACCTCGGCCACGATCCACCGGCGGCTGTTCCCCTTCTGGTTCCGGTCGGGCCCCATGGGACCGTGGAACTTCGTGGCCAGGACCACGCCGTCGCGTCGCCCGACCAACGCCTGGCCCACGATCGTCTCGGACTCACCACCCGAGTAGACGTCGGCCGTGTCCACGAAGTTGACGCCGGCGTCGAGGGCCTTGTGGACGATGGCGATCGAATCGTCGTGGTCGGTGTTCCCGAAGGCGCCGAACATCATGGCGCCGAGGCAGAAGGCGCTGACGTCGATCCCGGTGGTGCCGAGCGGGCGGTATCGCATGATGTGGCTCTCCCTTGTCGTGTGCTCTATACGGTGCTCTGTCCTGTGCGCTCCGGTCGCCGGCGTATGGCCGACGAAGTCTGCTCCCTTTCCCCTCGAAACCGGCGCATTGGGTCAACCGCAGGCGGTCTCGCGGGGTCCCCTCGCCGTGGGTGAGGACGAAGCGCGGCTGGAACCGGCGAGGCACGTTCCGATCAGTCGTCGTGCGGCTCCTGACGAGTGTACCTCCGGGGCTCCGCATTGGCCCGTCCCTCGGCCGTGGGAAGTTCGGTCACGCGCGTTCGTCGACGGGATCGACCCTATGGTGATGAACCTCGGAGGAGCTCCACCCAAGCGCGATAGATGTCCGTGCAGTGCCTGAGCCGGTCAGCTCGGCCGATCCTGTGATCGGTCGGCAGGCGCCACCGATCCGTGAACGAGCTCGAATGAATTCGAGTGAGCTCGGCGCGGACACTGTTCGGGAGGCGGGAGCTCCCGTCGGGGTGGTCCCGCCGCCGGACGGTTCATGGTGGCGGACGTCGGATCAGTGTGTCGCGGCCTGCCTCAGAAGTTGCCGACGATCTTGGCTGTTCCGGCTGTCTTGTAGCTGACCGCCCCTGTCGGAGCGGTGATCGGTGCAAGCCCTTCCTGCTGCGCCATGATCGCCGCCTGTACGACCATGACTGTCGACGGGTCGATGGCGAGTGGCCCCCCTGAGACGGGCACCTGCCAGACATGGGTCATGTACCCGGTGCGACCGTGGTGCACGCTTCCGGGTGCGCAGGGCATAAAGCCGTCGATCACCCCGGTGCTGAGCGACGTGCACAGGTTCGTATGGGCGTGCCACTGCACGAGGCATCCGTAAGGCATCGGACCTGTTGTCATACCAGGCATGAGGAACATGGCAGCGACCAGGACCGGACCTGTGGGGGTCGTCGCATAGACGAGAGAGTCCACATGGTTGGGGTCCAGGATGTCCTGGGTGTTGTAGTAGGCCGGGTTGACGTAGTGGACCACGGGGAAGTTCGGTGTGGTGACCGGCATATAGCCCGCGGCCTTGGCCGTGGCCAGGACCTTGTACTTGGCGACAGCGGCACTGGTGGCCTGGACGTACTCGACCGCGCCCAGTACCTGTTTGGGCGTCGGCTTGGTGGTGCAGTCCGGGGTCTGCATCCGATGGCCCTTGTCGGTCATGGTCCCGATGACCGAGAGCAGTCGGGTCTCGCCAGTGGGAAGCGGCGGGCCCGTGTACTTCCAGGTGGGGTCGGTGACACCGAGCCCACCCATTCCCGACATGGTCATCGAACTTGCCGTATCGGACCCCTTCGAGGCCGGCGTGGCACCGCTTGACGGAGTGCTCGGAGACATTGTCATACCCGGCATCGAAGATGACTGGCCTGATGTGGACACCGCCGATCCGGCGGAGTGGGTGCCGACCAAGACGGATGCGTTCGAAGCCGTGCCTGTCGGGCGCGATGCCGATGCCGACGCGGCGGCCGCAACCGGGTACGTGGAGCCAAGCAGCACCGCGGCCATCACTCCAGCGGCGACGCCGCCGGTCGCCAGTGGGTTCCATTGGATCAGAGCCGCCAAAGGAGTGCGCACCGAGGCGCGGACCGGCACAACTGCTGGAAGCATGGCGATGGCGAGCAACACGATCACCGGAGCGGTGTTGGGGTCGGTTCCGGTACCCGTCAGTATTGTCCCGAATGCCATCCCGGTGACCCAGAAGGCGAGGACGAGGAGCGCGCCAGCCGCCAGGAACGCAGTGGGACGGCTGACGACGATTGGGCCGATCCCGATGACGAGCGAGACGATCGCGAGGATCCACGCAGTCTGGGGGCCAATTCCGGTGAAGTGATGCGCGAACGTGGTGAGGAACGACGCGTACCAGTGCGGCTGGTGGGCCGTCATGCTCTCAATCGAGGACGAGAAAGCGCCTGCGGCCCGATTGGCCGGCAGGAGCCAAAGGATGGCGAAGCCGATCCACAGCGTCGCCCACACACCCAGCGCTCCTGCCGCCCCGAGCGGGCCGGAGGCCGCGGGTGACGAGGCCACTCCGACCGGGTGGCGAGCGGGTTCGACGTCGCCGCACTGCGCCCCCCTGCCATCGCTCGTCGCTGTGGTGCTGCGCGGCCAGACCAAGACTCCGAGGGCGGCGTAGAGGATGACCGCTCCCGGGGCGCCCATGAGTGGCGAGGCCGTGCCGGTGAGGAGTCGACCGAAGCCTTCCCCGATCCCCCAGACTCCGAACGCCCAGATGAAGCTGACGGCCAGCGCGGGACGGAGCGTGCGCTTGTTCAGGATCCCGATGCCGATCGA
>JAJYZN010000188.1 GCA_021799915.1 Actinomycetes bacterium | reverse complement strand
GCTCGGCCAGGATGTTGGCGAGGCTCTGCTTCCCCGAGTAGTCGAGTCCCCGGGTCGGCTCGTCGAGGAGGACGACGTCGGGGCCGGCCGACAGCTGGATGGCCAACACCAGCGCCAACCGCTGGCCCTCGGAGAGGTCGCGGGGGTGGCTATCGTCTGGTACGCCCGGCACCAGGCGATCGAGGATGTCCCTGGTGGTGGACGGGTGGGCCGGGAGCGAGCCTGGCCGGCTCGGGGAGTCCCCGCTCGACTCCCTGTCGGCCTGGGCGCACTCCTCGGCCACGGTGTCCAGGTAGAGGAGATCGGCCGGCGTCTGGGGCACCAGCCCCACCAGAGACCTCGCCCGAGAGGACGAGAGTGATTTCGGGTCCTCGCCGCGCACGTCGACGGTGCCACTGCGTCGTGGGCCGGAGCCCTGGAGCGCCCAAAGGAGGGAGGACTTCCCCGAACCGTTGCGTCCCATGAGAGCCACGATCTGTCCGGCGCAGAGGGCGAGGTCGACACCGCGCACCGCGGTGACATCGCCGTAGCGGACGACGATGCGGCGGGCGGTAAGGACCGTGTCGCCATGGCCTGGGCCACCGGGAGCCGGCAGGGAGCGGCTGGGCGGGGGTGCCTGGCCGGACAGCATCGCTCTCAGCGACCCGCCACGGCGCCGGGCGTCTCGGACCGACAGGGCCAGGGGGTCCCATCCGGCCAATCTGCCGAGCTGGACCACCGGGGGCGCCACGTCGGTGACGGCCAACATGCTCTCGGGAGGGCCCTCGAGCACCGAGCCGTCCGACCGCACCTCGATGACCCGGTCGGCGAACTGCACCACCCGCTCCAGCCGGTGCTCGGCCATGAGGACCGTGACACCCAGGTCGTGCACCAACCGGGTGACCGCGGCGAGCACGTCTTCGGCGGCGGTGGGGTCGAGAGCCGACGTCGGCTCGTCGAGCACCAGCACTCGGGGGTGGGTGGTGAGCACCGATCCGATGGCCACCCGCTGCTGCTCCCCCCCTGAGAGCGAGACCAGCGGCCGGTCTCGAAGGTCGGCGATGCCCAGGAGGTCAAGGGCTTCTTCCACCCGGGTACGCATGACACTCGGAGCCAGGCCCAGCTGCTCCATCCCGTAGGCCAGCTCCTCTTCGACGACGTCGGTGACGAAGCCGGCCTGGGGATCCTGGCCCACCACACCCACCACATCGGCCAGCTCCCGTGGCTTGTGCGTTCGGGTGTCGCGGCCGAAAACGGTCACCCGCCCGACGAGCGTTCCACCCGTGAAATGGGGCACCAGACCGTTCACCGCTCCGAGGAACGTGGACTTGCCAGCCCCGGTCCGACCTACCACCAGGGCCAGCTCGCCCTCTTCGACCCGCGCCGTCACAGCCCGCAGGACAGGTGACTCCCCTCCGTCATAGGTCACGCTCACCTGCTCGAAGGCGATCACCTCGGGACACCGCTTGCCTGGGATCCCACGCCGACGATCTTCCCGGCAGGCCGCGAGGTCGGTGGGGCGGCGCGCTCGGAGCCGGCCTGGCATGTGGTCTCCTGTGCTGGTGGTGGAGCGGGTCGGGTTCCGCCGCGCGCTGGACGCCGCGGCGGTGGTGCCACCACTGCGGCCACCGCAGCCGTCAGGATCCCCAACGCCGGCCCCACGGGGAGCGAGGGCCAAGTCAGGGGGTGGGTAGACGGATTGAGCCCGTGACCGTGGGCGCCGAGCCCGGCGAAGAGCACGGCGGCGGCGAACACGCCGGATCCGGCCACCACCCATTCGGAAGCCCTCCAGGGATCTGGCCGGTAGTGGGTCCGGTGGACCTGGCGACCGCCCAGGGCCAGTCCAACCGCGCAGCACAGCCCACCGGCGATCAGGGTCGGCACGCCCAGTGGCAGAGGTGCGGTGGCGTCGAGAAGTCCGTACGCACCGGCGCACAGCCCGCACATCCCACCCACCATGCACAACCCAACGAATACCCGCACCCGTCGCGATACCCCGCCGGTCCGCCCGTACCCGCGCGAGTCCATGGCCGCGGCCAACCACAGGGCTCGCTCCAGCGCCCCCTCGAGAACCGGAACGGCGATGCCTCGAAGCACGCGCAGTCCCCGTCCTTGTGCTCCCCTGAGCTTGCGAGCCCGTCGCACCCGCTGGAAGCTCTCGACCAGTTGCGGGGCCACGCTCAGTGCCACCACCACGGCCACCCCCAACTCGTAGAGCGCACCGGGGAGAACGCGCAAGGCCCGTTTGGGATTGGCCAGGACGTTGGCCGCTCCGAGACAGCACAGCAGGCAGCCGAGCTGCAGCCCGCTGTAGAGGGCCGCCAGGGTTCCTTCGGCCGTGACCGGGCCCCCGAGCTGGACCCCTGCCGCCCAGGACGGGAGGGGAACGTGGGGCAAGGTGAACAGCACGTGCATGTCCTCGGCGTTGATATCTCCCCCGAAGATCGTCCGGAAGACGACCCGGATGCCCACCACCACCAAGGCCATGGCCAAGTAGTACTTGAACGCCCGAGCCCAGGGCGCCTCGCTGCGCCGATTCGCCACCACCACACCGAGGACGGCCAGCACCAACGCCAAGAGCAGAGGGTTGGTGGTCCGACTGGCCGCGGTGGCCAGGCCCACAGCCCAAATCCACCACGCCACTGGATGCAGTGTCCGAGGTACCCTGCGATCGTCGGCGACCGCCCACCGTCGGGTCCTCCGGCGCATCGATCAGCCCTCGGGGCCCTGCCGACGACGGCGACGGACGGCGACGATCGCTCCGGCACCGACCACGAGCAAGACGGCTGCTCCCACCAAGAACGACACCGGTGAACCTCCGCCCCGATCACCACCTCCGCTCCTGTGGAGCGGGGTGGCCGTGACGATCCTGGGAGACCTGTTCGGCGACCCGCTGCCCCCGTCGCCTGGTGCCACCTGCCGGCGCGCCGAGAGGGAGCTGCCGGGCGCGGGTGACGTGGGGGCGGTGCTGGACGAGGCACGAGTCCCTGCTGTGCTTCCACCACCATCGGATGAGGTGGGAGGTGAGGTGGTGGTCACTCCGACGCGGCCCGCAGGGGACGTGGTCGACGTGGTGGGGGCCGGCGCGCTCGACGTGCTCGAGTCCGTACCTGTGCTCTTCGGGCTCTGCCCACCGCTCGATGTCTTTGTCCCTGTGCGGCTCGGACTGGAAGTCTTGGGTGCAGCACCGCACGTGGACGTCGGCGTGCTCCCCGACGTCGAGACTGTGGTCGCCCGCACCTGGGACGGGGAGAAGGTTGGCGGAGACCGGTTGGCTCCGAAGGTCCACGCTTCGGTGCTGCCGGGAGCCGGACAGATCGACTCGGCCCCCTCGGTGCTGTAGGACCAGGCTGTCTCCCCCGGATCGGCGATCCAGAACCCCCAATACGCGTTGGCTGGCGGGGTCGAGCTGCACGAGGTCGACGCCGGGTCCCCGTCGATCCGGCAGATGAACGCTGTCCCATAGGCCGACACCCCTGTCGTTGTGAACCCGGCATCGTGCATGGCGACCACGCCGTTGCTCGCTGTCCCACCGCATCCCCGTTTGATTGGGCCGCCCCACGGTGCGAAGTCCACCGCTACCACCACTCCCACTGAAGTGGTGCAGCCCGCCAGTTGAGGATTGGCTGACGCCGGCGAAGCCGGGAGCGCGACCCCTATCGAGCCGACCCCCAGGCCGGCCACCGCCACGAGCGCGGCGGCGACCGCCCGCTCCGCATGCCGACGCCCGACGCCGGACCGGGTCACGACACCGTTCGGACCGGGCTGGCCACGATCGCCACCACGTCGGAGACACCGGTCCCGGCCATCGAGCCCGCCGGCTCGGCGTCGCCGAAGGCCAGGACCCCACCTGTACGCTCGGTGATCCAGTAGCCGCCACCTGTGGCGGTGGCGGTCATGCCCACGATGTCGTGCACGTCGACACCCAGGCCCGGCAGCGAACCCTGGTAGGTGGCGTTCCCGAAGGCGAAGATCCCACCGTCGGCCCCCACCAGCCAGTAGCCGCCACCTGAAGGACCGAAGGGCAGCGTGAGGCCAGTGAGGGTCGGTACGGCCTCGTAGGTGGCGATGAGGTTCGCCGGAGCCGGGGCGGGCGGGTAGTAGAAGCCTCCAGCACCGGTGCCCGAAGGCAACTGGAAGGCCAGCAGCGCCGACACCGGATCCGACGAGCCCTTCACCAGCGACGCGCTCGACGGTGAGACACCGAGGGCCATGAGAGCTTGGATCACCAGGGACGTCGAGTCGGGATCGGTGGTCCCCGGTGTGGTCTTCGTATTGGGGTAGTAACTCCAGCCGGCATCAGCGTCCTGGCCGGCGGTGAGGAAGGCGAGTGCACCGGTGGCCGCCGACGAAGCCAGCGCGCCCTGCGCCGCAAGGCCGTCCACGGCCAGGGAGGTGGAATTCGTGTCGGGCCCGGCAAAATTCGACGGCGTGCCGCCACATGTGTTGACCGCCAGATCCGGAGTGGTCCAACCTCCGCCTGGGCACTGCTCACCCTCCAGCCACGAGATGGCGGCCTCGGTGGAGCTCTGGCCTCGGACCCCGGCGGCTGCCAGCGCTATGAGGGCCAGACCCTGCTGGTAGGTGCCGGCGGCATAGCCTGTGACCTGGGCCTGCGTACCGAAGAGCCCGGCATCAGGCCCGCTCGTCTGTTCGGTCCCCAAGAGCTCTGTGACCAGGTCCGTCCCGCCGAAGTTCCGAGGATCTCCCCCGAGGGCCACCGTGTCGAGAATGAGCTGCGCCACCTGTCCGGGGCCCGTTGCGCCCTCGTCTGTCACGTACGCGCTCTGGTGGGACTGAAGGTAGGCGAGACCGGCCCGGGCCGTGGGGAGATCCACGTCGGCCGCCGAAAGAGCCAGAACGCTCTGGGCCGTGGACGAGAGATCAGGTGTGGTGGAACCCGGCGCGCTGGGGATGTACCCGGCGGGGACGAATTGGCTGGCCAGCCACAGGGCACCCTTTCGGGCCGCAGTGGTCTGGGGCAGGGCTGGAGCCGTCACGCCTGGAGTCGCGGACGACCCCGAGATGGCGGCGCTTCTCACTGCTGCGGCCCCTGCCGCGGTGGAAGGCACTCCCACCCATGAGGCCAGCGCCAAGATGAACGCCAGGAGGAACCGGGCCGACAGATCAGCTGCAAGGAACGAGGTCAGTCACACGATTGGGGTCAGGCCCAGTCCCCTCCGAGGACCCTCTCATTATGAGAGTCACACCTCAATGGCAAGATGAC
>JAJYZN010000187.1 GCA_021799915.1 Actinomycetes bacterium | reverse complement strand
CGACTCGGACTTCGCAGGGTTCGTGTTCAAGGTCCAGTCCAACATGGACCCGGCCCACCGCGACCGGGTGGCCTTCGTCCGAGTGTGCTCGGGACGCTTCGAGCGGGGCATGACCCTCCAGCCCGGCGGTGGCGGTAGAGCGGTGTCCACGAAGTACGCCATGACCCTCTTCGGTGCCGGACGCACCACTGTGGACACGGCCTACCCCGGCGACGTCGTGGGACTGGTGAACGCAGGCGACCTGTCGGTGGGGGAGACGCTCTCGGTCGACGGTTCCGTCACGTTCCCGCCCATCGTCTCGTTCGCACCCGAGCTGTTCGCCACGGCTCGGAGCCGCGACGCGTCACGCCACAAGCAGTTCCACCGCGGCCTGGCCCAGCTCGAGCACGAGGGCGTGGTCCAGGTCCTCACCGACCCCGGAGGCGATCCGGTCCCGATGCTGGCGGTGGTGGGGGCCCTCCAGTTCGACGTGGCGGCCTACCGCATGGAGCACGAGCTGGGAGCTCCGGTGGACCTCCGTCCTGCTCCCATCGTGGCGGCACGTCGGACCGACCGTGCCACCGCCGAGCGCCTGGTCGGATCCATGGGCGTCCGGGTCATGGCCCGCCGGGACGGGACCCTCTTGGCCCTGTTCGAGAGCGAGTACCGCCTGGCCAAGCTGGTGTCGGACCACCCTGATTGGTGCCTCGTGCCGCTTCCCGGCGCCGGCACGAGGTAGGGTCCTGTCGATCCGATCGGGAAGGGGGGTTCGATGTCCGCATCGAGGTTCACCAACGTGGCGCTGCGCCGTGCTGTCGGGATTGGAACTGCCCTCGTGGTCCTGGCCATGGTGGCCACGGCGTGCAGCTCCACGAGCGCTTCGTCGACCTCCAGCACGCTGGCCGGTACGCCGGCGGCCGGGTTGCCGAGCTTCTACGCCGTACCCAGCCACCTTCCCTCGAACAAGCCCGGCACCCTCATCAAGTACCAACGGGTCACGACACCAGCCGTCGACGGCACCGTCTACCGGGTCATGTACGTCTCGGAGTCCACGACCGGCAAGCCCATCGCCGTGACCGGCGTGGTCATGGTGCCCCGGACGCCTCCACCTCCCGGTGGGTACCGGGTCGTCACGTGGGGCCACGGCACCAACGGCATGGCACCGCAGTGTGCCCCGTCGCTCAAGCCGGCGACAGCGGTGCCGCTCCAGAACGACCTCCTGGTCCAGGGTTGGGAGGTGACGGCCAGCGACTACCAGGGTGAGGGCACCCCGGGCCCGCTCCCCTACCTCGTCGGGGTGCTCGCGGCCCGCAACACCATCGACATCGTGCGGGCCGCCCGCCAGATGAAGGTGGCCCACGCCAGCTCCACCTACGCGGTGTGGGGCCACTCCGAAGGCGGGCAGACGGCGTTGTTCGCCATGCACATCGCCCAGTCATACGCTCCCGAGCTGCACCTGGTCGGGGTGGTGGCCGGTGCGCCGCCGTCCCAGTTCTCCGTCATCTACACATTCTTGAAGACAAGCCCCTACCGCTTCTACCTGTTCATGGCCGCCGCCGGCTTCAACGCCGGCTACGGCAGCTCCGCCGCCCCGCTCTCCGAGGTGCTGAACTCCCAGGCGCTCAAGCTCCTCCCCGACCTCACCAAGGGCTGCTACACATACCTCCAGAAGACGCTCGACCACTACACCTTGGCCCAACTGGTGAAAGCCGATCCGTTCAAGGTGGCCAAGTGGAAGGCGCTGCTCGAGGAGAACGACCCCGAGAGCTTCACCAAACCGACGTCGGTGCCGCTGCTCATACCCCAGGGCGGCACAGACCACCAGATCCCGCCGATCTCCACGGAGATCCTCACCACACACTTCTGCAAGATCGGCCAGGACGTGGAGCGGTGGATCTATCCGGGTCAGAGCCACGCCGGGGTGATCCCCTACTACATGCCCGACATGGTGCACTGGCTGTCCGACCGCTTCGCCGGAGACCCCAACCCCGACCCCTACGTGCCGGTGGGCGAGCCCGGGGTCCAGACGACCACCTGCCCGTAGGTCGGGTCACCCGCCTCGCCACGGCGGCGACTCGGCAGCGTCCGCAGGCCCGTCGGCCACCTGGGGCTGGGGGACGCGCGCCGTGGCCTCCACCCCTTGGAGCACGGGGAGGTCGTCAGACGCCGGCACCGCACCCAGGTCGGGGAAGCGCCGGGCGGTGACCAGTACCCGGGACTCGAACGACCCCACCGCCTGGTTGAATGCCTCGACCGTGGCCTGCAGGCTGCGCTGGACTTTGGCCAGGTGCGACCCCATGGTCCCGAGCCGCTCGTAGAGCTCGCGCCCCAGGCGCTGGACCTGGCGGGCATCGGCGGCCAGCGTGTCCTGCCGCCACCCGAAGGCGACGGCCCTCAGTAGGGCGATGAGCGTCGTCGGCGTGGCCAGGAGGACCCCCTGGGCCATGGCGTGCTCCTGGAGCCCGGGGTCGTGCTCGAAGGCCTGAGCCAGCAGGGCGTCGGGGATGAACACCACCATCTGCTCGGCCGACCCCTCCACGTGGCGCCAGTACTCCTTCCGGGCCATCTGGTCGACGTGGCTCCGGAGCTGGCGGGCGTGGTCTCTCAGGGCCGCTTCCCGCTCGGCACCGTCCTCGCAGTCCAGCGCACGGAGATAGGCGTCGAGAGGGACCTTGGAGTCCACGATCATGCGTCCACCCCCCGGAAGGGAGACCACCATGTCGGGGCGCACGACGGCGCCGTCGTCCCCGGTGACCGACACCTGCTCCTCGAAGTCGCAGTGGGCCACCATCCCGGCCAGCTCCACCACCCGTCGGAGCTGCACCTCACCCCACCGCCCGCGGGTCTGGGGCGAACGAAGGGCGGTCACGAGCTTGCGGGTCTCGCGCTCGAGATGCGCGTGGGATTGGCGCAACTGGTCCACGGTGGTCGTCAGGCCGACGTAGGCGCCGCGCCGATCCAGCTCCAACTGGCGGAGCTGCTCTTCGTAGCGATCCAGGGCCAGCCGCAACGGCTCGACCAGCGCGGCGATGCCCTCCTGGCGGAGGGCGAGATCGCCTTTCGCCGACTCCTGGACCTGCTGGAAGCGTTGCTGGGCCACGGCGAGAAACTGCTCGGCATTCTGCTGGAGGGCCCGCCCCGAGAGCTCGGCAAAGGTGGCTGCGAGCCTCGCCTCCACCCCGTGGTCACCACCTCCCGTCCCGGCCGAGCGACGTGCGCCCACCACCAGCCCGACCACCAGCCCGAGGAGCAGGCCCACGGCCAGGCCCAGGACCAGCCAGGCCGTCATCGCCCACCGCTCTCCTCACCGGCCAACCGATCCCGGTAGCGGGCCTGGTGCCGGCGCCCCTGACGCTCGGTGGTCCTCCGGGTCGCCACCCCGAGCGCCGGCCAGCGCCCTGACATCTTGGCCAGGACGGCCCGCCCCTGCGGCAGCGAGCGGACCAGCCGGCGCCCGTCGAGCAGGTTCATCGCCGCCTCGGCCACCTCCACCGGCCCCAGCAGGCGCCGACCGGAGCAGGGCCTGGCCGCGGCATCGGAGGTGACGGCGTCCTTCAGCATCGGAGTCCAGATCCCGTCGGGGCAGAGGCAGAGGACCCGGACCCCGGTGCCGGAGAGCTCGGCGGCCAGGGCACCGCTGTAGGCCCGGACGGCGTGCTTGGTCGCCGAGTACACGGCCAACCCCGGCGTGGGGTTCCAGGCAGCCAGGGACCCGATGTTCAGGATCACCCCGCCTCCCCGGTCCACCATGGCCGCCGCCGCCGCCCGGGAGCCGTGGACCACGCCCAGGAGGTTCACGTCGACCACCCGGCGGATCTCCTCGTCGGACTGGCCGAGGGCCCCGGCCACCCCCAGGACCCCGGCGTTGTTCACCCAGATCTGGGGCACCAGCTCGGCGGCCAGCTCCCGCACCGCCACCGGATCGGTGACGTCGAGCACCCGGTCGACGCCGACGGCGCCGCGAATGTCCGTCCGCACCACCTTGGCCCCCCGGCCCTCGAGAGCCCGGCTGAGGGCCTGGCCCAGCCCGCCGGCGGCACCGGTGACCACGGCCGTGGTTCCCGGGCCGATCTTCGTCGCCGATCGGATCATGCGTGGCTCCTCGGGGTCGGGTGGTCGTCGGGGACGACGGACCGCTGCATGGTGCTCGGCGACCAGAGTATCGGCCGGGTGTCACGGGACCGTTGAACCGGTACGGTTGCACTATGCCGTTCCGGGTCGGGGCCAGTGGTCGACGGAGCTCGGCCGGCACCACCGGACAGCCTTTCGGCGCAGCCCCGTCAGCCGCCGCATCCGGGCCCGAGGTCGAGGACGCGGCCACCCCGATCATCCTGCCGGGGCGAGACGTCGATGGTGACGGACCTCCCGACACCCTCGCCGAGATCGACCGTCTGTTCGTGCAAGTCTTCGCTCTCGTCGGCGAGGCCATGGCCGGAGCCACCCACTCGCTGCTCGCCGGCGACCGGGAAGCGGCCAAGCTCATGGTCCAGCGGGACGAGCAGGTGGATGCGCTCATCGCCAGGATCGGGCACATGGCCCAGGACCGCCTGGTCACAGGCGAGACGACGGTGGACGAGCGCCGGGAGCTGGTCGCAGTGCTCAGGATGCTGCCCGACCTCGACCGCAACGGTGACCTGGCCGAGCACATTGCCCGTCGAGCCGCCCGTGGGCTGGGATCGGAGATGTCGGCCCGCAGCCGTGGGCTGGTGGAGCGCATGGGCGAGGTGGCCACGACCATATGGGCCAGCACGGCTGACGCCTTCGCCGAGCGCTCGGCCGCCGGGGCGCACTTCGTCGACGACCTCGACGACGAGCTGGACGACCTGCATGTGACGCTGACGGCGGAGCTGGTGGCCGGGACGATGCCCCTTCCCGTGGCCATCGAGTTGGCGATGGTGGCACGTTTCTACGAGCGCTTCGGGGACCACGCCGTGAACCTGGCCAGACGGATGGCCGCCCTGGTGGCCGGCGGGCCCGAACCGGGGACAACCGGGGCGGACTGAGCGCTCAGGGGTCGGGGGTCGGGGTCGGGGTCGGGGGTCGGGGTCGGGGGTCGGGGGTCGACTGGGCGCTCGGGGGTCGGGGTCGGCTGGGCACTCGGGGGTCGGGGTCGGCTGGGCACTCGGGGGTCGAGTGATGCTCCTATCGTTGTCAAGCCGCGAGTTGGGCAGCTTCTGGGGCGTCCGCGCTGCGCTCGTCGAGCCACTTCACGTAGCGCCGGGCCAGTGCGGTG
>JAJYZN010000018.1 GCA_021799915.1 Actinomycetes bacterium | reverse complement strand
CCCGGCATCTCGCCACTGTTCGAGCGTGGCGTCGTAGTCGGTGGTCATGGCTTCGATCATCGCCAGATCTCCGCCGGCGCTGAAGGCTCTCCCGCTCCCGGTGACCACCGTCACGGCCACCGCTTCGTCGGCATCGGCGACGGCCCACACATCCGAAAGCTCGCGATGCAGCCGCACGTTCGCGGCGTTCAGCACTTCGGGACGATCGATCGTCACCAGCAAGACGCCATTCGTCCGCCGTTCGAACCGGAGGTGCTCGAACTGATCGAACGAGGACAGCACGTCTCGCTAGCCCTCGGCCGCCGCCGCCAGCGAGGCAGCGTGCTCGATCAGCGGATGGACGAGACCCAGCTCTCGAAGCGTCTTGTCCGGATGGATCGGTCGGGCCAACTCCAGGGAGGCTTCGGGGACGGCGAACACGTAGAGGTTCCAGAACTCTCCCAGCCCCGCGGGTGCGATGTCTTCGTAGAGACGCCGCTCGACGTCGGCCCAACGGTCGAACCCGGCTTCGGCGAAGCGTGCCGTCCACCAGTCGTAAGAGGCGATGGTCAAGTGCCCCTCGATCGGTCGTCCGTCGGCGTCCACGGCCAGATCCTCGTAGGGGACCGGACCTTCGAACTGGTGGCCCATGGCTCGATAGCGATCGAGGCATTCGGGTCGCACCTTGCCCACCAGATGACCATCGGGTCCCGACGGGTTCCGGCCGAAAGACGGAATGGTGGCGTACACGACCCCGCGGCACACCCGACGGAGCTCGCCGAGCGCCGCTCCGACCTCGGATGGATCAAGGTGCTCGAGGACTTCGAGGGCCGTGACCAGATCGAACTCGCCGTCGACGTAGGGGAGGCCCCGACCGAGATCACCCAGGCGGACGTAGCCGAGAGCTCTGGGGGCGGCGTTCTCGACGGCGAACCGGCTCACGTCACACCCGAAAGCTTCCACGCCCCTTTCGCGCAGCGCCTCCACCAGGTACCCCTTGGCGCAGCCCACGTCGAGGGCACGGAACGCACGAAAGTTCCGCCAGAGCATGTAGGCGGCGATGTCGGCGTTGGACGACACGCGGTCGTACGTGGCGTACCCGGACCGGTTGGCACGGTTCCCCGTCGGGTCACGACCGACGCCGAAGTACGACCCGTCGTAGATGGTCTCGCCGCCGTCGGGATCGGCTGCCCGAGCCTCGCTCACGACGCTCCCGATCAGGGCAATCCTCGAAAGCTCCGCACCCACTCTGGCCATGGCCCTCCGAGAGGGATCCGAGCGGGCCGCCAGGCGGACCAGTCGCTCACGGACTTGGGCCACGGCGGGCACCAGTCGGGCCTTCATCATCCTTTCCCATACTACCCAGCCCGGCGAGACGGCCACTTGGTACCACGTCCCACGTCCCACGCCCCATTTCCGAACCCCGCCCTTCGGGCGCCACCTCACGGCGCACGCGGTCAGCGAACAACAACTTGTGGCGATACGTCTCCCGCCGGGGGTAGGCTGCGCCCCCGATGGCCCGTGTCGGGTCCGCGAAGACGAGGGGGTCCGTGAACAATGAGCCAGGTCGGGGCCGGTACGGAGGCAGTGGCGGCGGCGCTAGTCGGGTCGTTGTCGAATTTCTCCCTGATCGACGTCCTCGAGCTCCTGGGTCGCACCGACCGTTCCGGTGAGCTCCAAGTGGTCGGACGCGGAACCGACAAGCGGGTGTGGATCGACCGCGGGGACCTGATCGACACCACGGGAGCCGACCCCCAGGGAGCCACGCTGTTCGAACTGGCCTGCATCGACGACGGGTGGTTCTACTTCACGGTCGCCGAGCGGGTCCCCGACGCCACCAGTCGCATGCCGCTGGCCTCCCTCCTGGCCGACCTCGGCCCCCAGGTGCAGGAGTGGCGCTCGCTGGTCGAGGAGCTCCCGTTCGTGGCGATGGTCAGCATGTCAACCTCGACGCCGGCCGACGAAGTGCAGATCCGCTCCGATCAGTGGCAGCTCTTGAGCCTGGTGGGAGCCGGTCACTCCGTGCGCGAGATCGTCGACGGCTCGGCCCTCCATCCCCTCGACACCCTCCGCACGCTGCGCGAGCTCCGGGCGGCCGGTCTTGTCTCGCTCGAACAGGCGGGACCGTCCTCGGGTGCCTCTCCGGCGGGCATGCCCACCACCCTCAGCGCCCCACCGGCACCAGATGGCCCAGTGGGGACCCCGGTTCACGCCGGAGCCGAGAGTGGTGCCGGACAGCCGTTCGGCGCTCCGGGGAGCACGGGCACGAACTCGGCAGACGGGGACCCGGCGAGCTCGGACTTCCCGTCCCGCCTTCCCCTGCCTCCCTTCACGCCACCGGCGACGCCTGCCGAGCCGACCCCTCCCCCGCCACCACCGCCGGCGGCATCCCCGCCCTTGCCCCCGCCGGCGGTGGCATCGCCTCCCCCGCCGCCGCCTTCGCCGCCTTACGCCGTGTCGAGCTCCGACGAAGCCACCTCGACGGCCCTTCCCCCATTCCAGGTGCCTTCCCAGACCCCCCCTTCGGAGCCGCCGGGCGAACCGTCTCCGGTCACGCCCCCCGAGGCACCCGCGGAAGGACCCACCGACAGCCCCGCGACGGCGACCGTGGCCACGTCCGAAGAGGGGACGGGCGAGGCGGCCGGCAGCGCATCGGGTGACGACTCCGACGCCCAGCCCTCGGTGATGCCGCCACCGATAACCGGGGATCCCTGGTCGACCTCGCACCCGGCCGAACCCGCCACCGGCGACGGCGCCACCTGAGGGCAGTTGGAAGGCCTTCCGGACGAGACCGGTAGGCAGCGGCTGGCGAAGTCACTTCGGTCCTTCGCCACCTACGCCGGCCGGGACACAGCTCCGCAGTACGCCGACATCTGCCGCGCCGCAGCGGGCGACGGACTGATCCTCGACCTCTTGAGCTGCGCCCCTCCCCGGCAGCGGCGTCCGACGTTGCTGCTGGCGGCGGTCCACTACCTGCTCCTCGCCGGCGTCGACTCCCCGTTGGCCGACCTGTACCCCACGGTCGTGGCGTGGCGGCAGAGCCGGGGCTCGGTCGAGTCGGTGGGTCCCGTGGCCTCCCCGGCCGCAAACCCCATGCCAGAGCCCCTCACGTGGTATCCCCACTTCGCCGATCTCTGCCGGCGCCACCGGCGTCGGATCGAAGATCTGCTCGCCACTCGGGCGACCCAGACCAACGAGATCGGCCGCTGCTCGGCCCTCTTCCCGGTCCTGTGCACCGTCGCCGGTTGGCACCCCGGACCGCTGGCCGTCGTGGACCTGGGGGCCTCGGCCGGCCTCAACCTCCTACTCGACCGGTTCGCCTACTGCTACGTGGACCTCACGTCCTCGCCGATCCCCTCCGTACTGGGCGGTGGGGACCCCGACTCGCGGGTCCGCCTCACCACCACGCTGCAGGCAGGGGGCCGGCCAGATCTGACCATGCCCCCGGTGGCTTGGCGGATCGGCATCGACCGATCCCCGGTCGACCCCCTGGACGACGAGGCCGCTCTGTGGCTGCTGGCCTGCCAGTGGCCCGAGCACCCTGAACGGTTCGAGCGACTGAGACACGCCCTGGCGCTGGCTCGATCAACCCAAGCTCCGGCGGTGGTGCGAGGTGACGTCATCGACGACCTGGGCGAGCTGGTGGCCACGGTGCCCGAAGACACCCACCTGTGCCTGGTGCACTCCTGGGTGGCGCCCTACCTCTCCGAGACCCACCAGAGAGAGCTGCACCGTGTCGTCGCCGGCATTGCCTCTACCCGTCCGGTGAGCTGGATGTTCGCCGAAGAACCGTTCGAATGCCCCGGCCTGCCCATACCCCCCTCCCCCGACCCCCACCTCGGTCGGGCCAAAGGTGCGACCGCGGTGGTCCTGGTCGAGATGGACCCGGTACGCGAAGCGAGACCGCGACGCATGGCCGATATGCACCCCCACGGACGGTGGCTCCGCTGGTGGGGCGCTCCCTGAGCGAGCGCGTCAGCTCGCTTCGTCCGCCGGCCCCCAGGCCGCTCCCCGTCTCCGTGGCACCACGATGCCACCTTCGTCCACCATGGCCGCCGTTCCCACCGCTTCGGCACCGAACCGTTCACGGATGGAGTCCACCGCCGCCGAGATCTCCCGCCGGTCCTCCTGGAGCGAACCGACGCGTTCCCACACCGCCCCGACGTCCACGGGACCGGGCCCGGCCGTGTCCCCGCCGGCACTGCCCGCACCGCCCCCACCGCCACCACCGCCCGGATCTCCGTCAGCGCCGCGGGAGGTCGGCAGGACACCGATGAACTGGAGCTGCTCACCCGCCCGACGATCCCTGAGACCGCCGGCAGCGACGCCCAGAAGTCGAACACCGGCGCCGATGTCGACCGACTCGAGGAGCGCGACGGCGACGCTCGCCAGCGAGTGCGCCGTGTCGATGCCTCCGCCGAGCGTGTGGCTACGGGTGACCACGGCCAGGTCTGGGCTTTTCACCTTCACCGTGACCGTCCGGGCCCGCACCGACGAGGCTCGGAGCTGGATCGCCACGGACTCGGCCATTCGCACTGCGTGACGTTCGAGGGTGCTGCGATCGGTGACGTCGGAGGGGAACGTCTCCTCGTGCCCGATGGACTTGGCCTGACGCCCGGGGACCACGGGGTCACGGTCGATGCCATGCGCCAGTTCCGACAGCCGTCGGCCCGGCGAGGAACCCAGTTGGTGGACGAGGGCGGAGCTCGGCACGTCAGCCAGATCGCCGACGGTGGTGAGGCCCAGGGCGTGCAGCCTCGCCGCCGTGGCCGGGCCTACCCCCCACAGGGCCTCGACCGGTAACGGACGCAGGAACGCCGCCTCCTCATCCGGCCCGACCGTGACCACACCGGCTCCAGGCTCCTTTCCCCGAATGGACGCCCGGGGTTTGGCCGCTCGCGAAGCCAGCTTGGCGATGAGCTTGGTCCGCCCGATCCCCACCGAGCAGTCCAGTCGAAGGCTCTCGATCACTTGACGACGTATCTCCCCGGCCATCAGCTCGGGCCTGCCGAGGAGATTCTGGGCACCCGTCACGTCCAAGAACGCCTCGTCCAGACCGATCGGCTCCACCAGAGGGGTCACCGAGGCGAAGATCTCGTGGAGCCGGCCGCTCACTTCGGCATACCGGGAGTACCGGCCGTCGACGAAGATCGCTTCGGGGCACAGCCTCTTGGCCTGGAGCGAGGGCATGGCCGACCTGACCCCGTACGCCCGCGCCTCGTACGTGCACGAGGCCACCACCCCGCGTGCGCCACTTCCCCCGACGATGACCGCACGTCCGGAGAGCTTCGGGTCGTCGAGCACCTCGACCGAGGCGAAGAACGCATCCATGTCCACGTGGAGCACGACCCTTGTCCACGGCGCCTCTCCCGATATCGCCGCTGTCCTGGCGCCACAACCACGCACGGCCACGCTCACCTCCCCCGACCGCAGCTCCGACGGCTCCGAATGCTCCGACGGCTCCGACGGCTCCGACTGCTCACACCGTAAGCCCTTCGAGGTGGAGGCACCGAAACCCTTCGGCGAACTCGACTCCGGCCCGGCGCCCCTCTTCCGCCGCCCGGCGCCTCACGGCTGCCGCGGCCCACGAGCCGTCGCTCCCGACGAACTGGCTCCGGTGACAAGTCACGGAGGCCACCTTGGCCTCGACCCAGGCCGTGATGTCGACCCAGATGTCGGGCTCCAAGGTCCCAGACAGCAAAGCCGTCACCACTTGGTGAGGGGGCCCGGCGCCGGGGAAGTAGTGCGGGAGGGCCGAGGCCGGGGCCAGCGCGTCCAGCGTCGCCCAACCGGCCGTCCGGTGATCCCGGTGGTTGAAGTACTCCCGCCCGAAGAACACTGCCGTGGGATCGTGCCCGACCACGACGTCGGGCCTGAGGGCTCGCACCCACCTGACCAGCTCTTCGCGTAGCCCCACCCGCTCCTCCAGCTCCCCGTCTGGCGCCCCCAACACCCGCCAGGACGCCAAACCGACGACCTCAGCCGCCTCGGCCAGCTCTCGAGAGCGCCGGACACTCAGCTCCTCGGTCGTGATCGACCCATCGAGGCTCCCCTTCCCCCCATCGGTGCAGACGACGAGATGCACCTCGGCCCCGCCTGCGGCCCAACGAGCCAACGCGCCCCCACACGCCACGTCGGCGTCATCGGGATGTGCGTAGATCGCCAGCACCACCGCGGGCTCGACTTCGAAGAGCTCAGCCACTTGCCCTCGACGTCCCCATCGGTCAGGACCGTCGCTTCGGCGCCGTGGTCTTGGTCAAGAGCCCGACCTCGCGGGCGAAGTCACCCAGGTCCTCGAAGCCCTTGTACACGCTGGCGAAACGCACGTAGGCGACATGATCCAGGGCCTTCAAGTGCTCCAGGACCGCCAGCCCCACCTGCTCGGTCGTAGGTTCGTCACCCTTCACCCTCACGTCTTCTTCGACCGCCTGGGCGACACGGTCCATGTCCTCCACCGTCACCGGTCGGTTCTTGCAGGCTGCCCGGACCCCTTCGACCACCTTCAATCGCTCGAACGGCTCGCGCCCACCCGAGCGCTTCACGACCCACAGGATCTGCTCTTCGATCCGCTCGAAGGTCGTGAACCTCCGCCCGCAGCTCAGGCACTCCCGCCGCCTCCGGATCGCCACGCCCTCCTCGGACACCCGCGAGTCCACGACCCGGTCATCGTCGGTCGAGCACCACGGGCAGCGCATGCAGCGACGATACTGCCACCCTCAGGGCACGCGAATCCTCTCCCCCGGGACGACAACCTGCGACCCCAGCCGTTGCGAAAGGGCCGCCACCAGCTCCTGAGGGTCGCCCCCCTGGTCGAACTGCCGGGCGATGGTCCACAGGGTGTCACCGGGCTGGACCACATAGACGAATCCACCGATCGGTGCACCGGCCACGGTCCCGTGCGTGACCGCCGGACGCCCGGCCAGGGCACTGACCGGCAGCGCCAGGAGCACCGTCACCCCGACGACCACGCCCCAAGCCGCCAACCTGCTCCAGCGCACCCGGGGACGGCGCCGGTCCACCCGACGACCTCGGGGAGCCCCGGGGGCCCCACTCTGAGGGCCGACACCCGCCCCCCTGGCCTCCAGAGCGATTGTCGCCACTCCACATTCGGGGACCACCTGCAACCATGGCCGCGGACACGCATGGACGTCCGAAACGGCCGGGAACATCTCGACTACGGCCACCTCGGGCCTCCCCATCGGCCCCCAGCGGAGGCCACCCCGCCCGGGAGGTACCCGAGGGCCGGCCACGAGTGGGAACGTCTGTTCTCCATGAGTTCATTTCAACACGAACAGATGTTCGTGTCAAGCACTTCTTCGAACAGATGTTTGCAATTCTTCAAGAACGTGTGTACGATTCGAGCCGTGACCCGATGCGGCGGACCCCGGGGCCAGCGGTCTTGACGATGGGGCTCCACTTCGACGAGGTGAGGAGGGCGAGATGGCCGAGGCTCTGACCGGGAAGAGAGAGCAGATCCTGGACTTCATCGGGAAGTGCATCCGAGAGCGCGGGTACCCTCCTTCGGTCCGGGAGATCGGTGATGCCGTCGGCCTAGCGTCCTCCTCCACCGTCCACACCCACTTGGCAGTGCTGCAGCGTGAAGGCTTTCTCCAACGGGATCCCACCAAGCCGCGGGCGATCAAGGTGCGCTACGACCCTTCGTCGAAGGTCGCCATGGCCGCCGGCCCGGTCCGGCACGTGCCGCTCGTGGGTGAAGTCGCCGCCGGGACCGGCGTCCTGGCCCAGGAGAACGTCGAAGAGGTCCTCGCCCTTCCTGAGCAGTTCACCGGCACCGGATCCACCTTCATGCTCCGGGTCCGAGGTGACTCGATGATCGATGCGGGCATCTTCGATGGCGACTTCGTGGTGGTCCGCCAGCAGCCCGAAGCCGATCCCGGCGACATCGTCGTCGCCGGGATTCCCGACGGCGAGGCCACCGTGAAGTTCTACGACCGCCGGGACGGCTGCGTCGTGCTCACGCCGGCGAACCCGGACATGACGCCGATGTCGTTCGACCCGACGGACGTCGTGATCTTCGGCCGGGTGGTCACCGTGCTCCGCCGGCTCTGAGCCGGCGGCATCGCCGTTCCGTTCAGGTCCAGAGACGGTCGGTGTAGGTGTCAGTCCCCGGGATCGTCGGAATGAACGGAAGTGCCGCCACGACCGTTCCCATTCCGGCATCCTCCAGGGCATGCCGGTGCCGAGCGATGGTGGACTCCCAAGCTTCGATCGGATTGGTGTCGAGAAACCACAAGAGCAGGAGCCGCTGATCGCTGGCCTCCTGGCGGGGGACGTCACCGGGAGCTTCGATCAAGAGGGGGAGGGGGGTGAACGCCGCCACCAGGCCGGCACCACTCCCGGGTAGGAGGCCGGGAAGATGCTCCCCTCGCAGCCACTCCGAGAGGCCGTCGGCGGTGACGGAGTCGGAGCGATCGACCCACACAGGCACCACGCCGGCGAATGGATGGTCCAATGCGACCTCCACGGGGACGGCGTCGGCACCGCGACCCTCAGCCCAGGCAAACCGGTAGAGGAGGGTGTGCACGTGATCCCGTTGCTCGAACATCCTCCCAGCAGCGTGCAGCGCCCGGACCTGACGGACCGCCCATCGGTTCCACAGGTCGTGGTAACCGTCGAGCACCCAGTAGAGCGCCATGTATGAGCCGCGCTCGGGTGCACCGGTGATGGTCGACGGATCCGGGTCCCGCAGGGCCTTGAGCTCGGCCGTGGCGACGTACCGGCGCCCGGCGAAATTGTACGGGCCGACCATGCACCCCGAGTAGAAGTGGTCCCGCTCGTACCAACGGTTGTAGTCCACCTCGTGACCCCGGTGGGGCTCGACCACGGTGAGGAGCATCGAACCCAGCTTCACCGGCTCGGCTCCCGCAGTCACCTCGATCGGGCGTGGCGTCTTTGGCGTCTCGTTCGGCATCTTGGCACCGTAACATTCGTGAGCCGCTCCGCTCACTCCCAGTCTGGGCCAAGTGGTGCGCCAGCCGTGGGTTCAGGCGGTCGGCAAGCTACCGGAGGCCACAGGTGCTCGGTCCGGAGTGGCCACACCCCCAGCCGGCTCGACGGTGATGGCCAGGGCAGACGGGGTGAGGAGCGAAGAGACGGTGAAACCCGCATGCCGGGGCTGGTGCCCGAGGAGGCCCAGGGAGATCGGTTGTCCGGCGATGATGCCCCAGAGCTGGTACGTCTCGTCGTCGGGAATGGCAGGCATCTTCGACGAGAGCATGTAGCCCTGACCGCTCGGGACGACCACGAATTCGGCCAATTGAACGCCATCGGGGGTCGTCATGTGCACGATCCGGTGACCGGGGGTCGACAGGGCCGCCTCGACGCTCGCCGTCGGACCGCGTTGAGCCAGCGCGGCCTTGGTCTGCGAGAGCTGTCCGTTGACCCGGGAGAGTTGTACGCCGAGAACGGCGATGGCCGCCACCGACGCCGCGAGGGCCAGCGCCCCGACGATCCGAGCAGTTCGCCTTCCCCTCCATCGGTCCGCGCCCGAAAGGCTCGGGGGCTCCGTGCCCGTCGCCGCTTGCCCCTCCCACGGGCGAGTGGGGGATGGGGCTTCCGCTCTCGAGTGGAGCGACAGCTTCGGCATCGGGACCATCCCGGAGACCGACGATTCCCCCAGGGATCGATTCGATCCCGGCGACAGGCCGGCTGATATCCGTTCCCACAGCCCGGAAGGAAGCGGCTCGGTGCTCTCCAGTGCCATCGCCGTTCCCATGGATCCCGCCAGCTCTCGATAGGCGTCCACATCGGACCTACAGCGAGGGCACTCCTCCAGGTGGTGCTCGATCTTCGCCCTCTCGTCAAGATCAACGGCATCGAGTGCGTACGCGGCCAGGAGGCTCTCCACCACGTCGTGCCCGTCACCGGCCAGCCGATCACTCATGGCTCCCTCACCTCGAATTCGTCCAATACGTGCTTCATTCGTCGGAGTCCCGAACGGATCCTGCTCTTCACCGTCCCTTCGGGCTCCGACAGCTTCGTCGCCACCTCCCGGTACGTGTACCCCCCGTAGTAGGCCATGGTGATCGGCAGCCTCTCGTCTTCGGGAAGGGATGCCAGAGCCTGGCCCACCTGATCGGCCACCGTGAACTCCCACACCTCTCGCTCGAGGTCGCCCCCGGTAGCGACTGCACCCCGCACGTCTGCTTCCTCCCGGCGGGCCCGAGCTGACTCGGAGCGCACGACATCGACCGAGCGGCTGTGGGACTGCGTGAGGAGGTACGACCTCAGCGTGCCGCGAGCCGGATCGAACCGCTCGGGATGGTTCCAGAGCCTGAGGAAGACCTCCTGGGTGACGTCCTCGGCCAGTCCGGCGTCGCCGGTGACCCGACGGGCCACGTTGTACACGACCGCTCCGTGCCGGCGGTACACCTCGGCCAGGGCGTCCTCCTGGAAGCGGCCGACAGCTACGACCAGCTGCGCGTCCCCGAGCTCTCTCACGTGTGGCACCGAGTGAGTATCCGGTGCCGGGGTCCGGTCTGGACGAGGGAAACCCGGATCATCCGCGAACCTCGGTGGCATCGGAACCTTCAATGACTATGCGAACCACCATCGACTCCTACAAGACCCGAGCCGGTCGGCTCGACACGTCCGACATCGACTTCGGCTCGTTCATGGACCGTCCGCTCTCTCCGGAGGGCCTTCGCTGTCTCCGGTACATGCACGATATCGAACATCACACTGTCTGCTACCTACGTGATCTTCTGCTGACCCCGGCCCACAGGGATCCCGACGTCACCGCGTTCCTCTCGTGCTGGAGCTACGAAGAGCTCTGGCACGGGGAGGCCATCGCCTGCGTCCTGGAAGCTCACGGGGAGGAGGCAGGAGCCCCGAGGATCGCCAGGCTCCGATCACGTCGCCCCAAGCGGGACCTGCTGGCTCTGGTGGCAAAGCTCGGGCTCTCGACCACCGCCGGTGACGCGTTCGTGGCGCTGCACATGACCTGGGGCGCAGTGAACGAGTGGACTACCCAAGCCGGGTATGCCCGCCTGGCTTCCCTCGAAGGTCATCCGGTCCTGTCCGAGCTCCTGAAGCGCATCATGAAACAGGAGGGCCGCCACGTCGACTTCTACGCATCCGAGGCAGCGCGCCGGCTCACCGGAAAGCCGAGATATCAGCGGCTCACCAGACTGGCGCTTCGCCATCTCTGGCGACCGGTCGGTTCAGGGGTGATGCCGCGTTCCGAGGTGGCATTCCTGGTTCAGCATCTCTTCGACGGCGAAGAAGGGCGGTCGATGGCCGCACGGATCGATCGGAGGATCGACGCGCTTCCGGGCCAAGAGGGCTTGGACCTTCTCGGCCGAGCGGTGGCCCGTACCAGGTGAGGAGAAGTCCTCGGTGAACTTTGCCCATCCAACCGGGCGTCGGCACCGGATACCAGTCGGGTACCGGGATGGGACTTCCATCCGGGTGCCGGCGAACGGCGAAGCCACAGTGCGAGGCACGAGTAGATCAGTCGAGGGTGTCTTCGGACGCCGGCAGTGGCCCAGTCACATCAACTGACCGACAGCAACCCAATACAAGCCCGATACAAGGAGGCGAAGTGACCACAGACCCAGGAGCCTTGAAGGCTCTCCTAGAAGAGTCCCAGGACGTCCAGACGGACGCCCTTCGGGCCAGTGCCGAACCGCTTGAAGAACTGGTGGAGATCGGGAGGCTCGGATCCACAATGGAAGCTCGAAGCGATGTCACGACGAACCAGCAGTTCGCCGCCGAGCACCGTCGCTCCCTCCAAGCCAGTCTGGCCGGAGCCTCGGCCCTCGGCGTTGCCGGTGGAGGGCTCCTCCTCGGAATGCTGGCCTCTCCGGCCTTCGCATCATCTTCGCCCGACATCCAGATGCTCCAGACTGCGGCGTCGATCGAGGTCCTGGCCGTGAGCACCTACACCACGGCGCTGACGCTTCCCTACATCGGAGGGTCCACAGCCAATCCAGTGGTCACCAAGTTCTGTCAGGTCACGCGGAGCCAGCACACACAGCACGAGAAGGCGTTCAATGCCGCCATCACCGGACTGGGCGGGAAGGTCCAGACCAACCCTGACCCGGTCTTCGTCCCTGTGGTCCAAAAGGCCGTAGCCAGTTTGGCTGGTGCCTCGGCAGCCCAGGGAGCGCTCGGCGTTGTGGCTCTGGCACTCGAGCTCGAGAACGTGGCGGCCGAGACCTACGTGAACGACACCATCAAAGCGTCGAGCTCGCAGAACAAGGCCCTCTTCGCCAGCATCATGGGCGTCGAGGCCCAGCACGCCGCGGTGCTCCTTGCCGTTCAGGCTCTACTGAAAGCAGGTGCACCCCAGCTCATCTCCCTGACACCGGCAACCGTGACCAAGCTCCCGGCCGCGGCCGGGAACGTTGCCTTCCCCAATGCCTTCTACCCGACCAGCCAGGCCGCGCCTGCGAACCAAGGAGCCGTAAAGTGAGAGACCACCAGAACCCGATGGCCGCGTCCGAAGACGAGGTCCACCGCATGACCGGCGACCTCGACGCCCTCCACCACGACGTGGGCATGCCGGCGATGAAGGCCAGTCTGGCCGAGTGGAGGGAGCACCTTCGCTCGGGCACCACGAAGCCCACGAGCCGCCGGGTGTTCCTCCTCGGCACGGGCGGTCTCATCGGCGCCGGGGCACTGGCCGCGGCCTGTTCGAGCTCCCCGAGCAGCACGTCGAAGGCTGCAGCGGCCGGTGCCTCGGCGGGCACCAGTGGATCCGCGACTCAGGCGCAGCTCTCCGGCGACCTCGCCGTAGCGGCCCTGGCGGCGAGCTTGGAGAACCTGGCGGTGTATGCCTACGGTGCAGCGATCAGCGCCGCCAAGGCCGGAAAGCTCGGCACGGTGCCTCCGGCCATCAGCCAGTTCGCCGTCACCGTGCGGACACAGCACGTCCAGCACGCGGCGGCCTGGAACTCCATTCTCACGGCGGCCGGGAAAAAGCGGGTGACCGTCACCGACCCCACGCTCACGCCGACGGTGAACCAGAAGTTCGCCCAAGTGACCAACGTCACCGAGCTGGGACAGTTGGCGCTGCTGCTGGAGAACATCGCCGCCCAGACCTACCAGGCCGAGGCGTCCAAACTCCACAGCAGCAAGGCGGTCGCGGTGGCGTCGACCATCCAGCCGGTCGAGATGCAGCACGCGGCGATCCTCTACTACGTGCTGGGCGAGTACCCGGGCATCCAGAACTCCTCGGGTCCTCTGGCCTTCAACCCCACCACACAAGCAGCCTGAACCGCTGATCCCCTGTCCCCCCGCCCCACGGGCACGGTGCCATCCCGGCGCCGTGCCCGTGGGGACGTGACCGAAAGGCCCTCCATGGCCACCTCACGACTTCCCCGCTCCACCGATTCGAGCTGCCGTCCAGAGCAGTGCCACGGCTCGACCGCTCCATCGAAGCTTGGCGAGCGTCCAGCGCAGCCCCGGAGACGGCCCCGTGGCCGGCCCCGAGGACCACGCCGGGGCCGACGCATCACCGGAGCTGTTCTGGTCCTGTCCGTTCTCGGGCTGCTGCTCGGCGCATGTTCGACGGCGTCCTCGTCAGGGCCAACCCAGTCGGCCACGCCGAGCTCGGGAGCCGCATCGGCCACGATCACCATCCAGAACTTCTCTTTCATGCCGGCGACCCTGACCGTACGTCCCCGGGCTCGGGTCACCGTCACCAACCGTGACTCGGTGACCCACACGCTGACGTCCACCACCCGCGTCTTCAACACCGGTGACATCGCACCCGGACAGACGGTCACCTTCATTGCGCCTAGCGCTCCGGGGAAGTACCCGTACCTGTGCCTGATCCATCAGTACATGACCGGCACTCTGATCGTCTCCTGACGGCCACGACGTCATGCTCCCCCTCGACCCGATCAAGCTGGCGATCATCGCCCTGGTGGCCCTGGTGGTCCTCGGGCCCGACAAGCTGCCGGCCGCCGCCCGCAAGGTGGCGTCGGTGTGGTCCGAGGTCCGCAACCTTCAGAGCTCGCTCCAGCGAGAAGTCTCCGGCCTGGTCTCCGAGCTCCCGCTGGTCGATTCCGTGCCGGCCTCCCTCCCCGACGCTCCCGGCGAGCTGATCGGTCGGGCTCGGAGCTTCCTCAACGGACCAACCGACCCTCGCCAGGCCCTCTACCGGTCCATCGGCCTCTCCGAGGCCGACGACGGCGTGACGGATGGCGCTCTCGCTGGCTCGCTCGCTGGCCCAGTGGACAGCCCGGTCGACGCTCCAGTGGACGGCGCAGCCCGGGGAAGGGGAACCGACTCGGGACCCGGCACCGACGACCCCGTCCCCGCTTCGATCCCGATCCTGGTCCCAAGATCCCCCGGTCTCGCCGGGACGATGACGTTCGGTGACCCGGGCGCCAACTGACGCCGGTGACGACATGAGCTTTCCCTGGCACTCCCTGGCCCTTCGAGGAGCCGGCCGGGTGACACCACCGAACCCGATGACCCTGGGCGAGCACTTGTCCGAGCTTCGCCATCGGGTCTTGGTGGTCGCGGCGGTATTCACCGTGGCCAGCGTCGCGGCCTTCATCCTCTACAGCCACACCCTCGCACTCTTGCTGGCTCCCTACTGTCAGGCCCTCGGGCCGGGGCACTCGTGCCACCTCTACGTGACCGGACCTCTCGACGGCCTCTCGCTCCGGGTCGAGGTGGCGGCCTACAGCGCCCTGGCCATCTGTCTCCCGGTCATCCTCTGGCATGGATGGCGGTTCGTCGCGCCGGGCCTGCTCCCGCGCGAGCGGCGTCGGGCGATGGCCTTCGTCACCTCCTCGACCATGCTGTTCGCGGCGGGTGCGGCGGTGGCCTTCCTTGTGTTCCCCCGAGCCCTGCGCTTCCTCGACGCCGTCGGAGGGCCGTCGCTGCACCAGCTGTACTCCCCTTCGAGCTACGTGGGCCTGTTGTTGTTGATGATGGCGGCCTTCGGCGTCACCTTCGAGCTCCCCGTCCTCTTGGTCTTCTTGCAGCTGGCCGGCATCGTCACCCCCACCCAGCTCTCGTCATGGCGTCGGTGGGCGATCGTCGCCCTGGTGACGCTGGCGGCCGTCATCACCCCCAGCTCCGACCCGTTCTCGATGCTGGCGATGGCCGTGCCGCTCCTCGTCTTCTACGAGGCGTCGATCGTCATCGGGCGCCTGGTGCTCCGCGCCAGGAATGCCGCACCGGCCCACTGATCCAGGTGGGCCACCCCGCAGACCCGACCGCAGAACCGTCCGAGGACCAGGTCGACACCCGGGCAGCCAGTGGCTGGGACGGACAGCGCCTGCTCTCCCGGCGCCGGGTCCAGACGGTCCTCGGAGCGCTCTGGATCCTCGACGCCCTCCTGCAGGCCCGACCGGCGTTGTTCAGCCCGCACTACCCGACCCGCACACTGGCCCAGTCGGCGATGGGGTCCCCCGCCTGGGAGCGCCACCTGATCTTCGCCGGGATCCACCCGTTCGCCGCCCACTGGGGTTGGTGGAACCTGGGAGCGGTCATCCTCCAAGCGGCCATCGGCGCGGCGTTGATGTCCGGACGCTGGGTGAGTACGGCGCTGTGCTGGTCGTTTGTCTGGGCTGCCGTGGTGTGGCTACTCGGAGAGGGGCTCGGCTTGGTCCCGACCGGCTTCGCCCTCATGGCCGCCGGGGCCCCGGGGCCGGCGGTGCTCATGGTGGCAGCCGGCGGCCTCGCTTGGCCCCACCCCGTCCATCGTGACGTGTCGGCACGCGCCTGGAGCGTCGTGTGGGTCGCACTGTGGGCGGGAACGGCGGCGATGGTGATCCCCTGGGTGTACCCGGTCCGCGAGATGCTCACCGCCAACCTCTCCGAAGTGGCGCAGGGCCAACCGGCGCCGCTCGCCCACCTGTCCGACGCCACCACCCGGCTGGTGACCTCGGACCCCGTGGCGATCGCCGTCGCCATGGTGGCGGTCCAGTTGGCCGTGGCCGGCGGTTGGCTGGCCGACCGTCGCCATCGGCGCCCTTGGCTACTGGTGGCAGTCGTCGTCACCCTCGTCTACTGGGTGGCCGGTCAGGCCCTCGGGGGAATGCTCGAGCCCAGCGGCACCGACCCGGGCACGGCGCCTTTGGTGGTGTTGCTGGCCCTCGCCGCCTGGCCCGCCCGGACCGTTTGGCCCGCCCGCACCGCCCGGCCCGGCTCCTCGGCCGGGTGCCGCGCTCAAGCCGGTGTCGTGGCCCAGCCCGACGCCGGATCAGCGAGCAGGCCGGCAAGGACCGTCCGCACCTGGTCCAGTGAGCTGGCCCGGACGTGCTCGTCGGCCCGGTGGGCCAAGAGCGGGTCCCCGGGTCCGAAATTGGCCGCCGGCACCCCCCGCTCGGCGAACCTCGACACGTCGGTCCATCCGACCTTGGCCTTCGCTGACGCGCCACTGGCCCCGACGAGGGCCGACACCAGCGGGTGGTGGAGTCCGGGGAGGGCCCCCGGCGCCTGGTCCACCACGTCGACCCGGTCGCCCAGCTCGTCGTCGAGGAGCCCGGCGGTGAGGGCTTCGAGGAACTCCCGGGCCGCCGGCTCGTCACGATCAGGCGCGTAGCGGTAGTTCACGGTGAGAGCTGCGGTGTCCGGCACCACGTTCCCGGCCACGCCCCCCTCCACTCCCACGGCCTGGAGCTGCTCGACGTACTCGCAGCCGTCGAGGACCACGGCTCGGCCCTCCCAGCCGGCCACCGTCGCGAGCACCGGAGCCAGGCGGTGGATGGCGTTCACCCCGGCGTACGGCCGGGCGGTGTGGGCCCGCACCCCGCCCACGTGCACGACGGCCCGCATGGTCCCCTGGCACCCGGCCTCGACCCTGCCGTCGGTAGGCTCGGCCAGGACGGCCATGTCGGCCTCCAGGAGGTCGGGCCGGGCCGACCAGAGCTCCTCCAACCCGCTCTCATGACGGCTCACCTCTTCGCGGGCGTAGAAGCACCACGTCACGTCCACCACCGGTGCCGCCACCTGGCGCGCCAAGGCCACCATGACCGCGAGACCGCCTTTCATGTCGCAAGCCCCGAGTCCCCAGACTGCGTCACCGGTGATCCTGGCCTTCTCGTTCCCTGCCGGCGGCACGGTGTCGAGATGCCCGGCGACGATCACCCGGCGGGGGCGGCCGAGGCGGGTACGGGCCACGACGTTCTCCCCGACCCGCTCCACCTCCAGCCAACCACACTGCGAAAGACTCGATGTCACCCAGTCGGCCAGCATCCCTTCATCCCGGCTGGTCGACGGGATGGCCACCAGCTCGGCGGTGAGAGCCACGAGGTCCGTCGAGGTCACGCCGAGACCCCGTGCTCCCGCAGCACGGCGTTCAGCTGCGCCTTGTCGTGGCGCTGCCCTTCGGAGAGGCGCTTGATCACCAGGACGCACGGGAGGAAGAACTCCCCTCCGGGGTACGTGCGCCGCCGGGAGGCCGAGACGGCGACCGACCAGGCTGGGACGACGCCGCGTCCGAGCTCCTCACCGGTCTCGGCATCGACCACCGGGATGCTCGGGTTCAGGATCGTCCCCTCCCCGAGGACCGCCCCCCGTCCGACCCGGGCACCTTGAGTCACCATGCAACGGCTTCCCACCAGGGCGTCGTCTTCGATCACCACCGGCGTGGCGTTCGGAGGTTCGAGCACTCCCCCGATGCCGACCCCCCCGGACAGGTGCACCCGGGCCCCGACCTGGGCGCAGGACCCGACGGTGGCCCACGTGTCGACCATGGTGTCCTCTCCGACCCGGGCACCGATGTTCACGTACCCGGGCATCAAGATGACCCCGGGGGCCAGGTACGACCCCCACCGAGCCGAACCTCCCGGCACCACCCGGACTCCTGCCGCCGCGTAGTCACGCTTCAAAGGAAGCTTGTCGGCGAACTCGAACGGCCCTACCTCGACCGTCTCGACGGAGCGGAGCCTGAACAGCAGCAGGATGGCCTTCTTCAACCACTCGTGGACCACCACCTGGTCGTCGCTTCCGATCTCGGCCACCCGGAGGACGCCCCGATCGAGCAGGTCGATCGCCGCGGTGACCGCCCCCGTCCCGGTCCCCGACGGCGGCCCGCCGCCAGCCACCTGCTCCCAGAGCTCCTCCACGGCCGGCGCCAGCTCGGCACCGGGCCCGGCGGCGTCCGACGCCGGCCGAAGGGATGGCGGATGGTGTGGGGGTGTGGGGGTGCTCACGCTCAGACTGTAGCCAGACCGGATCGGAGATCAGGGCGTGCTCACGTCCAGCCGGCGGCCGCCAGTCGTTCGACGGCCAGCCTGAGCCGGACCATCGGCTGGACGGTGGCGATCCGCACGTGGCCCCGACCGGCCTCCCCGTAGAGCTCGCCCGGGCTGACCAGGAGACCGGCCACCCGGGCCAGGTCCTCGGCCAGTGCCCAGCCGTCAGGCCACGTCGCCGGCACCGCCATCCACAGGTAGAACCCTCCCTGCGGCAGCTCCACCGGGCAGCCTGCAGCCTCGAACTGGGACGCCAGGAAGCCGAGGCGCTCGAGGTAACGCTGCCGCTGCGCTTCGACGTGGGCGTCGTCGGAGAGGGCCACCGCGGCCGCAGCCTGCACTGGGCCTGGGACCATGAGCCCGGCGTGCTGGCGGACACCGCGCAGGTACTCGACCACGTCGGGGTCCCCGACGTAGAAGCCGGCCCTCACTCCGGCCAGGTTCGATCGCTTCGACAAGGAGTGCACGGCCACCACTCCGTCGATGCCGGATTGGATGATCGAGCGGGGATACCCGTCCCACGTGAACTCGGTGTAGCACTCGTCGGAGAACACCGGGACGCCGTGCTGGCGACCCCATCGGGCCAGCTCGTCCAAGTCACACAGCCCACCGGTGGGGTTCCCCGGTGAGTTCGCCCACAAGACCAGCGCCCGAGCAGCGTCCGCGGGCTCGATCGCCGCCAGGTCCATCCCACGCCCGTCGGACCACGCCGGCGGGACGGCGACCGCACGACACCCGGCCAGCTGGGCGCTCATGGCGTAGGTCGGGTAGGACACTGCCGGGTACAGCACCGTGTCCCGATCAGGGCTCCGCCGGTGCAGGTACTGGGCCGAGGACGCCACCAGCTCCTTGGTCCCCACACAGGCGGCGATCGCTCCGGCGTCGACCGTGACCTCGAAGCGGCGCCGGATCCAGTCGGCGGCGCTTCGCCGGAAGGCCGGGCTGCCGGCGGAGGTCGGGTACCCGCGCTCGGTGCCCGACACAGCCAACGCTCTCACCGACGCCGGAGGTGGAGCGTCGCACGGCGTCCCCACCGAGCAGTCCACGACGCCGCCGGGCAACGAGTCGGCCAGGGCACGAAGCCCGTTCAACCTGTCGTAGGGGTACGGAGGCAACCGGAACGGGCCCCCTGTCACACCGGTGCCGGTCACGCCGGCACCACCGCGAACCTGCGGAAGCGAGCCCGCCCGGCGTCGTCGAGCACCACGTGGACCCGTGCCGCTTCGGGACCGGGGTCCTGGCTCAGAACCTCTCCCTCCCGGTGCACCGCGGCCAGCACGTCGCCCCGGGACCACGGGATCTCGAGCTCGATCACCCGGTCCGCCACCCGCAGCCGGTCGGCGACGCAGCGCAGTAGGACGTCGATGCCCTCGCCGGTCTTCGCCGAGATTCGCGGGGCGTCGGCGGTATCGCCGGCGAAGCGAGTCGGGGCGTCCCCTCTGTCGGCCTTGTTCACCACCAAGAGCTCGGGGATCCCCCCGGCACCGATCTCCTCCAACACCACCCGCACGGCGTCGATCTGCGCTTGCGGGTCGCTGGCCGCGCCGTCGACCACGTGCACCAGCAAGTCGGCCTGGCACACCGTCTCGAGGGTGGAGCGGAAAGCCTCGACCAGCTCGTGGGGAAGCTTGCGCACGAACCCGACGGTGTCGGTGACCAGCACCGTCTCTCCCCCCGGCATCGGCATCTGGCGGGTGCGGGGATCCAGGCTGACGAACAGCCGATCGGCCACCGGCACCCCCGACCCGGTCAGGCGGTTCAGCAACGTGGACTTGCCGGCGTTGGTGTACCCCACCAGGGCGAGCTGGCGGTGCCGCCCCCTCCCCCTCCATCGCCGCTGGACCTGTCGGGTCCGGTCCACGCCCCTCAGGTCGGCCTCGAGCCGCTGCATCCGCCGGACGAGGCGCCGCCGGTCCACCTCGAGCTGGGTCTCCCCCGGCCCCCGGGTCCCGATCCCCCCGGCCTGCTGGCTGAGCCCGGTGCCCCGGCCTCGAAGGCGGGGAAGCCGGTATCGGAGCAGCGCCAGCTCCACCTGGGCCTTCCCCTCGGGGCTCCGGGCGTTCTGGGCGAAGATGTCGAGGATCACCGCCGTCCGCCCGATGGCCGTACGCCCCAAGATGGTCTCGAGGTTGCGCTGCTGGGCCGGCGTCAGCTCGTCGTCGAACACGACCGTGTCGGCATCGACCGCTTCGGCGAGAGTGGCCAGCGCGTCGGCCTTGCCCCGCCCGATGTAGGTGGCCGGGTCGGGGCGGTCACGACGCTGCACCTGGCGGGCGACGACGTCGGCGCCGGCGGTGTCCACCAGCTTGGCCAGCTCGTCCATGTTCGCTTCGACCGAGGCCGGGTCCACCCCGGGGAGCACGACACCCACCAGCACGATCCGCTCCCGGAAGCGCCGGTCGATGAGGGTGCCGGTGTGAGGCACGCTCAACGGGCCCCGGCCCGGTCCAGCCACGCTGCGTCGACCAGGACCCGGGCCACCCGGCGTACCGGGCCGGCCAAGGTCACCCGGTCCGACTCGAAGCGGACCTCGAGCGTTCCGCCGGGGTTGTGCACGGGGACCACGTCGCCGACGAGTCCCCAGCTCCGTGCGGCGGCGGCGGCGGCGGCGCTCCCGGTGCCACAGGCCAACGTCTCTCCCACCCCGCGCTCCCACACCCGCAACACCAGCTCGCCGGCCGCGGGTCCAGGAGCCACGAACTCCACGTTCGTCCCCCCGGGCGTCCCGGTGTCGATGCGGGCGCCGATCTCGGACACCGCCAGACGGTCCGGGTGCTCGGTTCCGTACAACACCACGTGGGGGTTCCCGGCATCCACTTCACGGGCCCGCCGGCCCGGACCCGGCTCCTGCCGCTCTGCACCGAGGCGCACGGTGCCCATGTCCACGCTGGCCCACCCGGTCGGAGAAGGGCCCGCGGAGCCTTCCCCTCCACCAGTCGCCGCGGGCTGGTAGGTGACATGGCGCACCCCTGCCGCGGTGGAAACCACGACGTCGGGAGGGGAGGCCAGTCCGGCGTCCACGGCCGCCTGGACCAGGCACCGGATGCCGTTCCCGCTCATCTCGGCCACGCTCCCGTCGGCGTTCCACAGTTCCATCGACACCTCGGCGCCGGCGTGGCGGCCTCCCACTCTGATGAACCCGTCGGCCCCCACCCCACGGTGCCGGTGGCAGAGCGCCTGCACCATGGTGGCGTCGACGTCCCAGCTCCGGTCCACGTCGACCAAGACGAGGAAGTCGTTGCCCGCACCCTCGTGCTTGGTCAGCGCCAGCTCCTGTGCGGCCGAGGAGATCACCCCTGTAGTCTCGCGCCCCCGAGCGCGCTCCCGAGCACTTCGGCACCACTCTCTCTGGCCACCGGTCCCGTCAGATCGAGGGCCGCGGCCAGGCGAAGACGGGGGTCTTCTCCTTCCTCGACCCACTCGATGCGAGGATCCCGGCGGAACCACGCCCACTGCCGGCGGGCGAGGGACCGGGTCCTTCGGACGATCTGGTCCACGCACTCGTCCAGGCTCGCCCCTTGTTCGAGATGGGCCAAGATCTCCCGGTAGCCCAGGGCCTGACGTGCGGTGCGGGAGAGCCCCCCCGGCCGGGCGGCCAGGTTCCGGACCTCGTCCACCAACCCTCGGTCCAGCCAGTCGTGCACCCGAGCTTCGATCCTCGGGTCCACCACTTCGGCTACGAAGGGGATCCCGATCATTCGAATTCGGGTCGGCTGGTACACGTCCATACCGGGACCGAAGGAAGAGAACAGCCGGCCCGATCCAATCGTCACTTCGAGGGCACGCACCACCCGACGTCGGTTCCCGGGCTCGATCCGGGAAGCAGCCACGGGATCGACGGCCACCAGGCGCCGGTACAACGAGTCCAGCCCGCCGGGCCGGTCGGCGTCCGCCTCCAGGGCACGGGCGACCTCGGGCCACCGGCCGGGAAGATCCAGACCGTCGGTCACGGCCCGGAGGTAGAGGCCGGTCCCACCCACCAGGAGGGACCGGTGCCCGCGAGCTTCGATCCCGGCCAGTGCAGCCCGGGCCAGGCGCTGGTACTCCGAGACGGTGAACTCCTGGGAGGGGTCGGCCACGTCGATCAGGTGGTGGGTCACCGCCGCCCGGGCCGCCGGGGTGGGCTTGGCCGTGGCCAGGTCCATGGAGCGGTACACACACATCGAATCGACCGAGACGATCTCCACGTCGGAGCGAGCCACGGCCACGGACATCGCCACCTCGGACTTCCCCGACGCCGTGGTCCCGACGAGAGCCACCGGCCCGGACGCGTGGGCCACCGTCAGCCCGCCGTCACCGGGATCCTCGTTCGAAAGCGTGGTCGGGAGGTGACCTGGAGGAGGGTCCCGACGAGATGGTGGGGCGCGGCACCGGTCACCCGGA
>JAJYZN010000186.1 GCA_021799915.1 Actinomycetes bacterium | reverse complement strand
GGACCTCTTCGACGTCGTGGACGAGGAGGTGATCGCCGAGGTCCTCGCCAACTGGACCGGCATACCGGTGTACCGCCTCACCGAAGAGGAGACGGCCAAGCTCCTGCGGATGGAAGACGAGCTGCACAAGCGCGTGATCGGTCAGGAGGAGGCGCTGAAGGCCCTCTCCAGGGCGATCAGGAGGACGCGGGCGGGTCTCAAGGACCCCAAGCGGCCAAGCGGGTCCTTCATCTTCCTTGGCCCCACGGGCGTCGGGAAGACGGAGCTGGCCAAGACGCTGGCCGAGTTCCTCTTCGACGACGAGGATGCTCTCATCCAGCTCGACATGAGCGAGTACATGGAGAAGCACGCGGTGAGCCGGTTGGTCGGCTCGCCGCCGGGCTACGTCGGCTACGAGGAGGGCGGGCAGCTCACCGAAGCGGTCAGGCGCAAGCCCTTCTCCGTCGTCCTGTTCGACGAGGTGGAGAAAGCCCATGCCGACGTGTTCAACACGCTCCTCCAGATTCTCGAGGACGGGCGCCTGACCGATGCCCAAGGCCGCACTGTGGACTTCAAGAACACCGTGCTCATCATGACCTCGAACCTGGGAACCGCCGATCTGCGCAAGACGGCCGTCGGTTTCGCCAAGGGGTCGGAAGCCGTCACCCACGAGCGGATGAAGGCCAAGGTCCACGAAGCGCTGAAAGCCCACTTCCGTCCCGAGTTCTTGAACCGGATCGACGAGGTCATCGTGTTCCACGAGCTCACCCGGGAGGAGGTCATCGAGATCGTCGACCTCATGCTCGAGCGGACGTCCAAGCAGCTCGCCACCCAGGGCCTCGCCCTGCAGCTCACCCCAGCCGCCCGCTCGCTGCTTGCCGAGAAGGGGTACGACCCCCAGCTCGGGGCGCGACCGTTGCGCCGGGCCATCCAGCAGATGGTGGAGGACCCTCTCTCCGAGCGCCTGCTGTGGAAGGAGTTCCGGGTCGGCGAGACCATCCTCGTGGACGTCGACGACTCCCCTGTCGAGGGCGAGGAGGGCAAGCACTTGAGCTTCCGGGCTATCCAAGGAGTGGAGCCGCCCATGGAGCTGGCCGGGAGCGGGTCGAGCACCGAGGGCTGACCTGCCCGGGTCCGCGTCCGCTCGCCATGCCGGCGGACCGTGCCCACACAGGCGCTTCGCCCGGCGTGGGGCCTCAGCCGTGCCCGGTGGCGATGCCGGGTGACCCCCGCCTCGCCGGCTCCGGCTCCGGTTGTGTTGCGACGCGCGCAGAGCGCCGCAATGCAGCGGGAGCCGTCCCGACGGTGACGACCGCGACGAGCAGGACGATGGGGATCCAATACAGCCACGGTTCCCGATGGAAGTATGCCAGGGAGCTGACTGCGGCCAGTGGGGCGGTCGCCCACCAACGGTTGGTCGCGGCGATCACGACGAGCGCCAACGCGGCCATCGGCCACAGGTAGTACGGGGTGAGCACCGGCTCAAGCACGACACGTGCTCCCATCGCCAGCGCGGCGCACCAGATCGCGCCGACCGGGGTCACTTGGCGCCGCCAAGCCAAGTAGCCGATGAGCACGGCCACAAGCACGGCCAGCGCTCGCTCCGGGGCAGCCGAGATCAGGTTGTGACCCGCCGAGGGGCCGAGCCACACGAAAGGGGTCGGGAAATTCGGGACGATGTAGTTCGGTTCCTGCATGAACCTGAGGACGTCGCCGCCGGTCGTCAGGACGGGGATCGCCATCACGGTGAGGGTCGGTACCGCAGAGCGAACCACGATCCCGGGCCATCGCCTGGGCGCCCCCAGTGCCATGACGGGAAAAAGAACCAGCAAGACGAGTGGCTGGATGGTCACGGCGAAACCGAACAGCCATCCGGCACCGTGCCACTTTCCCTCGATCGCAAGCTTCGCTCCCTGCATGGCGATGGCCAATGCAACCACGTCTTCGGGATGTCCCCAGAGGGCGATCACCGGTACCGCAAAGCAGACGATGGCCCAGTTGAGCGCGATGCGGTGACGCTCGGGCGTGCCGAGGACCCTGGCGAGCGAATCAGCCGCCGGCACGATCGTCGCTCCGATCACGGCCATGTAGGGGCACAGCACCTCCCATGCCGGTGGGTGCAGTAGGGGGAACGGAAACGCGCCGACGAGCCCCAGGTGGTAGGCGACGAATGCAGGAGGTGCCAAGAGGATCGCCGTGCCCGGGGCCGAGACGTAGTGCAGAGCAGCCGCGTAGTCGCCCCAGATGAGGTACTGCCCACCTCTGAACGACGTCCATACGTCTCGCGGCGAGTACCAGCTGTGCTGTCCGAGCGCAAGTTCCAACCCGAAGCCGACGAAAAGGCAGAGGAGGGAGAAGACGAGCGCCGGCGCCCACGGTGACCGCAGGATGGCGATCGACCGGGAGCGGACGGCCGGAACGGACTCAGGGTCGGAAAGGTCATCGAGGTCATGCGCCGGGGGCACGCCAAATGGTATGTCTCCGCCGGCTCGTCTCGTCTCTCCGCCGAGCGAGGGTGCCCTCGTCGTGGGAGTCACAGCCAGGGCGTAGGTTCCCCCCATGACCCGATCGACCACTTCCTATCTCTGCCGGACCTGTGGCGCCGTCGCGCAGCGCTGGGTGGGCCGCTGCCCGGTGTGCGCGACGTGGAACACCTTGGAGGCCCGCACGGATAGCCGGGGGCACGCCGCGCCGGGTCGTTCGGCGACGGGCGGCCGCCCCGGAGGGGACCCACTGCTCCTGGCCGACGTGGATCCGTGCTCGGGCCTGCCCCGGCCGACCGGGGTGGGCGAGGTGGACAGAGTGCTTGCCGGAGGTCTCGTACCGGGCTCGGTGACCCTCCTCTACGGCGAGCCGGGTATTGGGAAATCGACCCTCCTCCTCCAGGTCCTCGCGTCGTCACAGGGCCGGCCGGTCCTGCTCGCATCTGCCGAGGAGTCGGCCCCCCAGGTCCGGGCGCGGGCGGGTCGCCTCGGCCCGGTCCCTCCCGACCTCTTCGTGCTCCCCGGCGTCGATGTTCACGCAGTGGGCGACGCGATCACCGCACTCCGCCCCGGGCTGGTCGTGGTCGACTCGGTCCAGGCGATGGTCGATTCGGCGACCACTGGGCTACCGGGCTGCCTGGCCCAGGTGCGTGCCTGTGCCGACCGGCTGGCGGCAGCAGCCCGCGAGGCAGAAGTGGCGATGGTGCTGGTAGGCCACGTGACCAAGGAAGGCACCCTCGCTGGGCCGCGGACTCTAGAGCACCTGGTCGACACCGTGGTCTCGTTCGAAGGGGACCGCCACCACGCGCTCCGTCTCCTGCGGGCGGACAAGCATCGGTTCGGACCCACTGGCGAAGTGGGGGTCTTCGAGATGGGTGACGACGGGCTGCGAGGCGTGAGCGATCCCGGTGCGCTCTTCCTCGGGGAACGGCGGCCGGAGGTGCCGGGCAGTGCGGTCACCCCCGTCCTCCATGGCCGGCGCCCACTGCTGGTCGAGATCCAGGCGCTCGTCTGCGGGGTGGGACCCGGGAGCGGGCGGCGCACGGCTCAGGGAGTGGATCCCCGCCGCTTGGCCGCGATCGTCGCCGTGCTGGAGTGCCGGGCCGGGGTGGGGTCTGCAACCGCCGAGCTGTTCGTGTCGGCCGCCGGCGGAGCCCGGGCCGTCGAGCCCTCGTGTGACCTGCCGACGGCCTTGGCGGTCGCCTCGGCCGCCGCCGGCGCGGCTCTCCCGGCCGATCTCATCTCCTTCGGCGAAGTGGGGTTGGCCGGAGAGGTTCGCCAGGTGCCCGGCGCCGGGACGCGCCTGGCCGAAGCGGCCCGGATGGGCTTTACCAGGGCGCTGGTGCCGCCCTCCACCCCGGAGGGGCCGGAGGGCCTGACGCTGCTGCGCGTCGCGACTGTCTCCGAAGCCCTGGAAGTCGCCTTCGGGCTGCGGGACCGGGACCGGGGGGCCATTCCCGCGCTCGCCACGGCTACCATGCCGTCGTGGCCGACCGCAGCGGAGATCCGCTGATCCACGCGCTTTCCCTGGTGGCGCCTGGGACGCAACTGCGGGCCGGTCTCGATCGGATCCTCCAGGCCAAGGGCGGGGCCTTGGTGGTATTGGGTGACGGGCCCGAAGTCCTGTCCATCTGCACCGGTGGGTTTCTTCTCGACGCCGAGTTCACCCCTCAGCGCCTCTCGGAGCTGGCCAAGATGGATGGTGCGGTCATCCTCGCTGCCGACGCGTCGAGGATCGCCAGGGCGAACGTCCACCTGGTCCCGCGGGCTTCGATACCGACGAGCGAGACCGGCACGCGCCACCGCACGGCCGAGCGAGTGGCCCGCTCCGTCGACGTCCCGGTGATCACCGTGTCCGAGGAGATGTCGACGGTCGCCGTATACCGCCACGGTCGCAAGCACACTTTGGAGCCCACCGCACGCGTCCTCGACCGAGCCACGCAGGCGCTCTCCACGGTCCAGAGGTTCAAGACCCGTTTCGACGTTGCACTGGCAACGCTGTCGACGCTCGAGGTCGAGGACTCGGTCTCGGTGCGCGACGTGATCGCCGTGCTCCAGCCGGGTGAGATGGTCGTTCGGTTTTCCGAGGAGATCAGAGAGCACCTCGTCGAGCTGGGCACCGACGGTCGCCTGATCCGGCTCCAGGTGGACGAGCTGGGGTCGGGCGTCGAAGAGGCGCTGCACCTGGTAATGCTCGACTACGTAGCCGATATCGGCGCCGGCGGGTTGGAGGCCGGGACTGGTGATGGGGCCGCGACCGGCGGAGCGCGGGTTGGCGGGTCGCGGGCCAAGAGCGGCAAGAAAGGGAGCGGGCAGGCCGGGGATCGCCGGGCGGGCCGCGAGCGCAAAGCGGCATCGGCGCTGGTGGCGCTCCACACCCTCGACCCCGAGGACCTGCTCGACATGGCAAAGGTGGCGCGGGCGCTCGGCCTTGGTTCTGGGTCGGCCGCGCTCGACGAAGCAGTCGAATCCCGGGGGCTCCGCCTTCTCGGGCATCTTCCCCGGGTGTCCGACGTCACCATCGAGCGGATCGTCGAGCGTTTCACCACCCTGCCGCGGATCATGCAGGCATCGCTCGGCGACCTGGAGGAGATCGGCGGTGTCGGGGGGAGCAAGGCGAGGGCGGTCAAGAACGGCCTGGCCCGGCTCGTCGAAGCGAGCATTCTCGATCGTTACGATTGACGACGGGTGGGCATGTAGAATGTGTGGCACCACCCACGAGGCCCAGTGCGCGATGCCGCGGGTTCACGAGACTGTGGGATAGCTCGCCGAGAGGTCATCCTGCTCGGTGCTCATCGAAGGAGCCAA
>JAJYZN010000185.1 GCA_021799915.1 Actinomycetes bacterium | reverse complement strand
GGCATGGCGGATGCTCCGTGGCGCGCAGCTGGCTCGCGACTCCTTCGGACGACTGGTGTGCGCGGGTATCTTCACGTTCTTCGCTTTCAGCGCATTCGAAAATGCCGGGATGTCGATGGGGATCATGCCCATCACGGGGATCCCGTTGCCCTTTATCAGCTATGGGGGATCGGCAGTTCTCTGCTTCTTCATCGGGGTGGGGCTGGTGGTGAGCGTGCGCCGGAACCGGATGCCGGCGTGAGCGACGTGCACGACGACAGCGGGTCCGCGCCCGTGCCCGCATTTGCACCCGCGCCCCAGCCAGTCCCCGCACCCCCGCCCGATCCCGAGCTTGATCCCGAGCCCGTGTCGCACCGCCGACCGGCATCACCCACTGGGTCCGCACCGGCATTCCGCATGATGGAAGTGCATTCGGTGGACATGCACCTGCCGAGCCAGTACCCGGTGGTGACGCTTCGCGAGATCGAGCTCCCCAAACGCGACCTGTCCTTCCCCGTAGGCATGGCCGAAGGAGCAGCTTTGGCACACGTCCTGCAGCGGATCGAGACGCCGAGGCCGTTGACCCACGAGCTCTTCGCCGACGTCCTACGGCGTTTCGCCATCGATGTCGTCGCCATCCGGATGACCGGGCGCGTGGGGGGTACCTACTTGGCCGAGCTCGACCTCATGTCGGCTCGCGGGCGGGAGGTGGTCACCTGCCGGCCGAGCGACGGCATCGTCCTGGCACTGCGCCAGAAGTTCCCAGCGCCCCTGCTGGTCGACGAGCGTTTGTTCGCGGGTAGCGGTGACGTGCAGCCGTGATGTGGAGCCGCGACGTGCAGGTGTGACGTGCAGCGGTGACGTGGAACCGCGACGAAGAGCTGCGTGAGCACGCAGGCAGGAGATGCAGGCCCGAATGGCGAGGCCGGCCACGTACGCACCTACGCACGACTGCGGTCTGGATCGGTCAGGTCGCGACGAGGAATTCGAGCTCCCCGGGTTGGGGAGCACCGGAGGAGCCTTCCTGGGAGATCCGCATGAGGACGCCGACCAGAATGTAGTTGGCGACCAGGGAGGATCCTCCGTAGGCGACGAACGGCAGGGCAATGCCGGCAGTGAACGGCAGGATGCGGATCACGCCGGCCATGACGATGAAGGCCTGAAAACCGATGATGACGGTGAGGCCGGTCGCAAGCAGCTTGGAGAAATCCGAGCGGGCGGTCTGCGCGATGCGAAGGCCCGTGCCGACGAACAGCAGGAAACCCATCACGACAGCGGAGGCCCCTATCAGGCCGAGACCCTCGCCGACTGCGGTGAACACGACGTCTGTCGTGATGCCGAAGATGTCCCCGGTGAACCGGTCCAATCCGAGGCCGGCACCTCCGACGCCGCCGTGAGCGAGCGACAACGTGCTCTCGCCGAGCTGGCTGTTGAGTGCCGGGTGCAGCCATGTGTCGATGCGGCCATGAACTTGAGAAAAGAGATGCGCGGCCAGGAACGCACCGAAAGCGAAGAGGACCGCTGAGCCGATGAGGTAGCCCCAGCGCCCGGTTGCGATCCAGAGAAGGACGGTGAACATGGCGAAGATCAAGAGCGCAAACCCCAGATCGTCCTCCAGTCCGATGACCCCCATCGCCATGAGCCAGACCAGGATGATCGGGACCAGGGGTCGAGGATCGATCACCAGTCGATCGCCAATGCGGGCGCTCGGGATCGCGAGCAGCTCCTTCTTTTCGGCGAAGTACGAGGCGAAGAAGATGCACAGGAGGATCTTGGCGATCTCTGCCGGCTGGAAGTCGTGGCTGCCCAGATGTACGAACACCCGTGCGCCCAGTGTTGTGCGGCCGATCCCAGGGACGAGCGGGGCGATGAGGAGCGCACCTGCCAGCAGGAGGAGCAGGTAGCGGTACCGATCGAGATCGCGCGAATGGCGGACGAGCACGAGCGTTGCAACGTAGAGCAGCACCCCTACCACCACCCAGGCTGCCTGTGCCTTGGCCTCTGCCGGTGTCCATGCCACGATGACGACGTAGCCGACGCCGTTCAAGAGGGCGGCGATGGGCAGTACGACTGGGTTTGCGTCCGGCACGAACCATCGGTTGGCAATGTGCGCGACGAGCATGATCCCGAAGATGACGCCGAGAAATGGCCCAAGGTGCGCCGGGATGCGGTTCGTCTCGCCGACTTCGGCAATGACGTAAAGCGCAAGGGTGATGACGCAGGTGAAGATCAAGAGCCCCAGTTCGGTCCGGCGGCGGGGTTTTGGACCACGAGGCCAGGGTGGCAGTCGACCCGGCATCCGGCCCGAAGAGCCGACGCCCGTTGACCTAGGGATTGTGAGCTGTGCCTGGGCCACCGTGAGATCGTAGCGGGCACGAGGCGCCGAGAGGTGGTAGTAGCATGAGGCACAGGACCACGACGAGGCGATGGAGATCTCAATGGCACTCGAGCGCGAAGGGGTCCGCGGGGACCCGATGACCGCTTCGAACGGGTCCGCTTCACCCTCGCCGTCCCCCTCCCCGACGGCAACGCAGTTGGACGGCGACCAAGGTCCACGTCTACACGCACGTCCACGTGCGGCGGCGGACCTCCGTCAGGCAGGCAGCGACAGCTCCGAAGAGGTCATTGCCTCGTTTGGTTACCAGAGGTTCTCCAACCGCGAGCTTTCCCGCCTGGACTTTTTGGCGCGCTTGCTCGATCTTTCGGAGGACGACTCGCTTCCCGTGCTCGAGCGGATCAAGTTCATGGCGATCTTCTCGGAGCTTCTGGACGAGTTCTTTCAGGTGAGAGTGGCCGGACTGGAGGACCAGGTTGCCGCCGGCGTGAGGACTCGCTCGGTCGACGGGCTCCGGCCGGGCGAGCAGCTCCGCGTGATCCGGGATCGGGTCGAAGGCCTGGTCGCGCGCCAGGACCGCATCTTCTTGGAGGATCTGGTGCCGATGCTGTCGGCCGCGGGGGTAAGGCTCTCGGACTGGTCATCACTCGATGATGACGATCGCGCCTATCTGGTGGACGTCTTCTCGCGTCAGATCTACCCGGTGCTCACGCCGCTCGCGGTCGACCCCGGCCATCCCTTCCCCTATATCTCGAACCTCTCGCTCAACCTCCTGGTGGAGGTCGGCGATCCGGGCACCGGAGAGAAGCGGATCGCCCGAGTCAAGGTGCCGTCGGTCCTCCCGCGGTTCGTGGTCATGCCTGACGGGGAACGCTTCGTCCCACTCGAGCAGGTCATCGCCGCACACCTCGACGCACTGTTCCCCGGGATGACGATCGGTGAGCACGACGCGTTCCGTGTCACGCGCAATGCGGACCTCGCCGTCGAAGAGGACGAGGCCGACGACCTGCTTGTTGCAGTCGAGATGGAGCTCCGCCGCCGCCGGTTCGGCAGCGCCGTACGGCTCGAGATCAGCTCCCACGCGAGCAGAGACCTCCGTGAGCGCCTCGCCGCCGAGCTGGATGTGCCGCTCGACGGGGTCTATTCCGTGAATGCCCCTATCGACCTCGGGGGACTGTGGGCTGTCTACGGGCTGGATCGTCCGGACTTGCACGCCGAGACCTGGACGCCGATGACCCCGCCACACCTGGCGACCGCGGGGAACGAACCGAGAGACCTGTTCGCCGTCCTACGGGAACGGGACGTGCTCGTGCACCACCCATACGATTCGTTCGCGACCTCGGTCGAGGCATTCGTCGCGCAGGCAGCAGACGATCCCGATGTCATGGGGATCAAGCAGACGCTCTACCGGACGTCCGGTGACAGCCCCATCGTCGCATCTCTCGTCCGGGCGGCCGAATCGGGCAAGCAGGTGGCGGCGATCGTGGAATTGAAAGCGCGTTTCGACGAGCAGGCCAACATCGGATGGGCCCGGCAGCTCGAAGAAGCGGGTGTCCATGTCGTGTACGGGATCGTCGGGCTCAAGACCCATTCCAAGACGGTGCTCGTGCTGCGCAAGGAGGAGGAAGGGATACGCCGGTACTGCCACGTGGGGACGGGGAACTACAACTCGCGAACTGCTCGGATCTACGAAGATCTCGGCTTGCTCACGGCCGACCCGGATATCGGTGCAGATGTCGGTGACCTGTTCAACTACTTGACCGGCTTCAGTCGTCACGCGGGATACCGCCAGATCCTGGTGTCCCCGGTGACCCTCCGGCGACGGATCCTCGACCTCATTTCCGGCCAGGAAGTCTTGGGGTCCGCTGGACGCATCATCATGAAATTGAACGGCCTCACGGACCCCGAGATCATCGACGCGCTGTACCGGGCGTCTCGCGCCGGGGTCCCCATCGACCTGGCGATACGAGGTCTGTGCTGCTTGCGTCCGGGCGTTCCCACACTCTCAGAGACCATCCGGGTCCGCTCGGTCGTCGGGGAATTCCTTGAGCACTCGAGAATCTTCCAATTCGGAGGAGCTGAGCCCGGGCTTCTTGCAGATGGCTCTGGCATCCTGCCTGCGGCCGAGGGTCCGCTCAGCATCTACATCGGTTCGGCTGATCTGATGGAGCGGAACCTGGACCGTCGGATCGAAGTGCTCGTGCCGGTTCGTGACCTCGAGCTCCAGGCGCGCCTCTTCGAGATCCTCGACTTGGTGTTCGCCGACGACACCTACGCCTGGTCGCTCGGGGCGGACCGGCGATGGCATCGGGTGCCCAACCGCCGGGGCATCAGTTGCCAAGCCCGTCTGAAAGAACTGGCACTCGAGCGTGCCCGCCGAAGGCGTGAAGTGGAGCCCAGGCCGCCCGATCCATCCGGCTCCGACCCAGAGCTCCGTCTCACCGGCGAACCGACTTTTCGAAGCTGAGCAGATCGGACCGACGAGGATCGGTTGCGTCACGCAGCCGGGGACGCTTGGCGGCGCCGGCGGCGAGCCCGTGGTCCGAAGCGCAGCGAAAGGTAGGCCGTTCCGCCAACCGGGATCGGGAGCCAGAAATTGACGAGCCTCCAGGACAGCACTCCGAGGATGGCAATTGTCTTGGGCACGTGGAAACCGACGAGCGTCGGGATGAGCACCCCCTCGATGACGCCGAGACCGCCCGGGGTGATCGGGATGACAGCCAGGATGTTCGCGAGGCCGTAGGCCACCAGGAGGTCGATCGGCGAGACGACGTGGCCGAAGGCAAGGATGAAGACCCAAAGCGACGCTGCATCGAGCAGCCAGTTGGCGGCTGCCCACTCGAGGGCGTGGACGAGCAGGGCACGGTCCCGCAGGAGGACCTCCAGGCGGTCGGCGATCTTTTGGACCAGCGACGAGACCGTGTCGGGGTTGACCAGCGGCAGATGAGTGGCGAAGCGATGGAGCTGGTCGGCCGCCT
>JAJYZN010000017.1 GCA_021799915.1 Actinomycetes bacterium | reverse complement strand
AAAAAGGTCTCGATGTCTTTCCAGACAGAGACGAAGTCCTCTTCGGCCATGTGGGCTCTGTACTCGGCCATGGACTCGAACCACTGGACCGTCACCCCGTCGTAGCCCAGGTCGTCGTCCCCCGAGTAGTCGCTCAGCGGACGCGGATGCTGCTCGTAACGGACCACGTGGCTCCCGCTGCGGCTCGAAGCAATGAGCGGTCCGTGCACATCTCTCCAATGGGCATGGAACTCGGCCGGGCTGAGGCCCGGCTTCCTCCGCAGTAGGCAGGTCAATCGCACCATTAGCAGTCCCTCTCGTTCCCGGCGGCCCCGCTGGGCTCCGTGGCGGCGACCAGCGCTCTTCCGAGTCCGTCACCGACCATAGGCGCGCCACCAGACGCGAGCGACCGGGCACCCCTGTACCAGGATGCCCGGTCGGCTCGACATCGAACGGCGTCAGCGACGCCGTGCACAGTTGGGGCTTGTCAGCTCCCGCAGACGGTGACTCCGCTGTTGCTCCCGCTGACGCTGCCACCGCCGGCACTCGACGACACGCTCACCGAGCCCGAAACCGTGACGGGGACCGAGGAGCTCCCCGGCAGGCCGGGAGTGCTCATGCAGGTCTGGCCGCTTCCGCTTCCGGACCCCGACCCACCGCTCGGTGCTGATGGCGCTGTGGGCAGTGACGGCAGGCCACCGCTCGGTGCTGAGGGCAGTGTGCCGAGCGACGGCAGGCCACCGCTCGGTGCTGAGGGCAGTGTGCCGAGCGACGGCAGGCCACCGCTCGGGAGCGACGGTGCTGTGGGCAGTGACGGCAGGCCACCGCTCGGTGCTGAGGGCGCTGTGGGGAGCGACGGGAGACCACCGCTCGGTGCTGATGGCGCTGTGGGGAGCGACGGGAGACCACCGCTCGGTGCTGATGGCGCTGTGGGGAGCGACGGGAGACCACCGCTCGGAGGCGTCACCGAGCCCGAGCCCGAGCCCGTGACCGATACCCCTCCGCCGGCACCGCTCCCATGGACGCTGGCGCCCGTACCGCTCACCGATGCGACGAGCTGGAAACCTCCGCCGGAAGCCGCAGGCAGTGTCGGAAGACCGGTCGGGAGCCCGGGCAAGCTGCCTGCCGGAAGTGTCGGCGTGCTCACCGGCAGCGACGGCACGTCGCTCGTGAGCACGCTCTGGGCGCCGGCGGGAGCCACCGCGGTACCGGTCGCCAGCCCACCCAGCAGTGCGCCCGCGGTGGCGAACGCGGCCCCGCCCAGGACGATCACACTCGCTCCGCCGATCCGGCCGATCTTGCCGTGGGTGAGCCGCCGCAACGACGCTCTCCGACTCGGCGAACCGTTCGAAGCCGGCGCATCCGAAGGATGCCCCGCGCTCTTTCTCGCGTAGAACTCCTCGAAGCTCATTTTCGATGTTCCTTTCTCGTTGTCGTGGTGGTTGGTACTGCGCCTACTGCTTGGTACTGCATCGTTGAGGTCATGTCGGCGTGAGGTTCCATCCCTCGAGGAGGACTGTCGAGCCGGTGATCTGCATCGTCACGGCCTCCTGGTAGGTACCGGGCGCCGTGCCGCCCGTCAGCGTGACGACGGTGGTGAGCACCACCCGCGTCGCCACCCGGTGGCTCGAGTCGATGGTCACGTCGAGTGGTGCGTCGCTCTCTGAGATCCGCGCGCCCAGCAGCTGCGCCGGCGGCGCCAGCCCCGGCACTGCGATCGCGTCCCACCAAGGGAGCTGACTGGCTCCGGCTGCGTCCAGCCCTCCGAAGTACGCCTCCAACGCGGCGGCCTCCAAATTGAGAGGACCGGGTGACTGCTCCCACGAAGGTGTGGGGGTACCGGCAAGGGTCATCGTGCCCATCGGCGTCTCGTTCTGCTGGAGCGTGAGTCCCTTGACCACCAATGCGGCGGGTGCCGGTACGCGGTAGGCGCGCGAGGAGGGTGCCGTGGGCAAGGTGGCCGGAAGACCCTTGCTGCCCGGCGTGCGGCCCGGCGCCGCCCTGACTGTCTCGGTCGCCTGGACGAGGTACCGCTGAGTGGTGAAGAACAATGCGTCGGGTGGGTAGCAGGTGTCGAGCACCAAGCTGGGCGACGTCGAGTTGGGCACCGGAGTTCCTTGGGCGACCACCTGGTGCCCCGAGACGGTGAAGTGCAGCGTCTCGCACGCGTTCTGGTAGACGACGAGGTCCCCGGGCTTGAGCTCGTTGAGGTGCACGAAGTAGCTCACGTCGTGAGCCAGGAGGACAGCGGTGCCGGTCTGCCCGGGCCACACCGACGACGGGTCGTGGCCGACGGCCACGCTCAGCACTGCATCGCCCGTGCCCTCCTCCACCGGGGCCTCGAGGTGGAGCGCCGGGATACTGAGCTCGCCGGCAAGCTGTCCGGCCCCGGGCGCGTCGACAACGCACGGCCGATTCGGGTCGGTGTGCCGAACGTGCTCCACCGCCCGGTGCTCCCCGGCCAGAAGCGCTGCTTGGGCGCTCGACTTGTGCGACTGCCAGCCGAACGCGTAGCCGCCCAGGGCCAGAGCTCCCCAGATCAGCACGACCCCGGTGCCGGTGAGCGCCATCCTGGTAAGCGTTCGCCCGCGACGTCGCAGTGAGGTACCGGCACCGGCGTCGAGCGGGCCGGCGACCGGAGATGCCGGCCTCACCGCTCATCCCTCCCCTTCCACTTCGGGCCGTGCTGGCTGCGCGCCTGCAACGCCGTGGCCCCCGGGGGCCAGGAGGGAACGCCGATTGGGGAGCCGCCGGGCCGGACCAGAGACCAGAGGGGAAACGGAGGAGGTCCCGGTGGTCCGGCCCGGCGGTCGACCGCCCGCTGAGGGGACTGCGGGACGGGCGAATGAGATCATCGAACGGAGGAGCTGCGAGGCCCGCCGGCGAGTGACGAGGCCGATGCCCGCCAGCAGGGAGAGGCCGAAGAGCAGGACGGGCAGTCCGCCGTCCCAGTACTCGCCGGTGTGCACTGTCGTCGCGCCGGTGACGCTGGCCGCCGTTGCGACCGGCGCGACCGTGCTCGTCGTCAACGAGGCGGGCGCCGTGGGCACGCTTGGCACAGCACCGGTCACGCTGGTCGTGGCTGCACCGAGGACGACCCGCAGGCCGCCATCGGTACCTGTCGACCCCGCGCCGATGCTCGCCAGTGCGTCGATGGTGGCGCCGGCGACCGACGCAGAGCCCTTGCCCGATCCCGATGTGGCCGACCCGGAGCCGGCGGCCACCGTCGTCTCGAGCGGCGTGCCAGAGAGAAACGTCTGCGACTGGCCGGGAGCGATGGAGTAGGTCTGCGCGCTGCCGGTCGGCGGGTTCACCGTGACGCTCACGGTGGCCGGCGAATCGCTGCCGGTCACCTGGCCGGTGGCCCGATCGAGGGTGCTGCTGGCCGACGCAGGCCCAACGGCGACCGTGAGCAAGGGTCCGCCCCCGCTGCCGAGCCCGTCGAGGATGCTGAGCTGAGACCCGCTGTCCTGGGTGGTTGCCGTCGCTGTCGCCGAGGTCGCGATGACCGTCGAGGTGGACGAACCGAGGTTGGCTGTGACGAGCGACGTGAGCTGCGTGCTCGCCGCCTTCGCGACGTCTTGGAGCACTGTGGCCAATGGCGTCCCGCTCGTGGGCAGGTCCGGGAGCGTGCCCAGCACAGAGGAGAGGCTGCTCGCCAACGTGCTCCCCGGGTCCACCGGCAGCGGCAGGTCGCTGGCCGACGGGCTGACTCCGGCGCTGCTCACCTGCCCGGTGGCAGTGGCAGTCGGCAGCCCTGCTGTGTTCTTGGATGCCGAAGCCGAGCTACAGCCCGACCCAAGGCTCAAGGCTGTGGCAAAGGGAGCCGGGAAGGGGTTCGAGAGCTGGCTGCAGGTGCGAGGCAGTTGCTGGGACTGACCGGCCGCGCTCGCCGTCGCGGTCTGGTCGGACTCCTCTGCCGGGGTGACGGCAGCGCTGCCTTTGGCCACCGGGGCCGCATCGGCGCCAGCGGCCGCTTGGGACGACGCCCCGACCAAGGTCGTACCGCCAGCCGCAAGCTCGACCCCGGTACCGGCGGCCTGGAGTGTGAACGCGGTGCCCGCGGATGCTCCAGCCGCGACCGGCCCGTCATGGCCGAGGGTGACGCCAGCGACGACTCCCGCACCCACGAGGCACAGCACGGCTCCAAGCGCAGTGATCCGAGAGCTCCGATGCTTCATGGTTCCTCGCCGCCTCCCACGGTCCGCCGCTCGCGGCGTCCCGCCCTGTGGTCCATCTCGTTCACGTGAAAGAACGGCGCCCAAGCCGAGACCTTTCGGCCCGGTCAGAAATTTCTTTTCGAGTTGGGCTATCGTTGAGAGCGGCGGGGAAGGTGAGGTGCTCGTGGCGCCTGTGCAGGACAAGGTCAGGTCCCGATCGGCGACGGTCACCGTTCTCGACGGAGCGGTGGATCTCGCGCGCGACCGAATCTTGGTCGAGCGGTGCCAGCGAGGTGACAGTGCGGCCTTCGAGGAGCTCTACCATCGCTACCATCGCCGGCTGTTCCACTTCTGCCTGCGGAGGCTTCACGACGCCTACGAGGCCGAGGACGCCGTGCAAGAGGCGTTCGCCCGCGCCTGGCGAGCCCTCCCAGGATTCGGCGGTGATCGCCGCTTCTACCCGTGGCTCACGGTCATCGCCGGGAACATCTGCACCGACGTGCTCCGCCGCCAGTCCCGGCTGACGCCGACCGACGACGTCCCCTCGCCCCATGTCGACGTGGACGGCCACGACGTCGACGAGGCGATCATGACCGAGGTCGACGCCGACATGGTGGCCCAAGCCCTCCAGAACCTCTCGGATCGCCACCAGCGGGTGCTGCGATTGAGGGAGGCGTCAGGGTGGTCCACCCAGCGCATCGCGGAGCACGAAGGGGTCGCCGTCCCGGCAGCCGAGACCCTGCTGTGGCGAGCTCGTCAGGCGCTCAAGCGTGAGTTCGCCGCGCTGGCCGACACTGGTGCCCGCTTGGGCATCGCCTTGGGGATCGGAGTGCTCGCGTTTCGCCGGCTGGTGGGACGAGCCTCCGCTCGGCTGGCCGGGCAGGCAACGCAGCTCTCTGGCAGTGCGATGGGCCGCCCGGCCGCAGTGCTCGCTTCGGCAATGCTCACTGCCGGAGCGGTCAGTGGGGCGATCTTGGTCACCTCGCCTGGGCCTTCCCACGCCCCGGGAGTGGTCATAGCGCCTGTCACCACCGGTGTGGGCAACGCGCCGTCTCGGACGGAGTCCGGCTCCGGCCGGGCAGCTTCGGTGAGCAGTACCGGTGCTTCGACCTCGAGCACGGCGAGAGCCCTCTCATCTCCCCCGAGCTCAGCCACCACAAGCGGTTCGGGTTCATCCGCCTCGTCGGGCTCGAGTCCGTCAAGCCAGTCGGGTACACCAGGGGGTAGCTCCACCCTGCTGCCGGCGCCGGCTGTTCCCGGTCCGGTCTCGACCCTGCCCCAGACCGTCACCACCCTGCCCCAGACCGCGACCACCCTGCCCCAGACGCTGACCAAAGGCGTCACCACAGCGGTGTCGCAGGCCGCCACAGCAGGGGGGGCGGTCGCGGGGACCACCACACTCGTGAAGGGGCTTCTCACAACCCTCACACCCCTCAAGGGCTCGACCCCGGGTTCGGGCTGACCACCGGGAGCCCGCTGGCGCTCACCGCCGCCTGCGGGAAGCCCGGCACGTAATCCCGACTGAAATGGTAATATTTCGCCATGGCGTCATGGCACGAGTCCTTGTTCAGTTTCCCGAACCCGGTCAACGAGAAGGCTGCCCGGACGGTGGCGGCTGGAGTGGTCGTGATGTCGGTGGCGGCACTGGCACTCAATCTCCCGTGGATGCTCGTCCCCCTGGCCTTGGGCTTCTACGCTCGGCTGCTCACCGGTCCCACGTTGAGCCCGCTCGGGCAGCTCGCAACCCGGGTCGTGGCTCCGCGTCTCCTGGGCCGCCCCCGGCTCGTGGCCGGCCCGCCCAAGCGCTTCGCCCAAGGCATCGGCGCGGTCGTCACCACGGCCGCGTTGCTCACCTGGGTGAGCGCCGGCTGGGACCCGGCCCGCTGGCTCCTTGGCCTGCTGGCCGCGGCGGCATTGGCGGAGTCCGCTGCCGGCTACTGCCTCGGCTGCAAGATCTTCGCCTTGCTCATGCGAGCCGGCCTCGTCCCCGAGTCGGTGTGCGAGGACTGCGCTGACGTGCGCCGCCGTCACCCGACACTCGCCAGACCAACGCCCGGCTGAGCGGTCAGCCTCCGCGCACTCGCAGAGGACAAGGGCTCCGCTTCTCGTCCGTTCGAAACGCGGCCATCGGGCGGCACCGACCACGACCCCTCGCGACCTGAGCCGCCAACGCCGGCGCTCAGGTCGGTGGCCTCCGAGGAGGCGCTTCATACCGGCCTCCGTCGCCCACGACGCGACCGTCGAGCACTTCGACCGTCCGGTGGCGCACCGCCGGCACCCGCCCGCCGGGAAGGACCGAACCGGTCACATTCAGAGGATCGGTTGCCGCGAGGACGACAGCAGAGCCCTCGGGTGGCGCCGAGCGTACCTGGGCCAGAGCGGAGATAGCTTCCGGCAGGGCATACTGCTCGCCCGACAAGCCGGCAACGAGATGGCCACCCGTCGCCTGCCCTCGCGCTTCCAGCCGCCGAAGAGCCCGAACGACCTCGCGCCACGGGAGCCGGAACGCTTCGCGGCTCCACAATTCCCAGGCGACCACTCCCCAGCGCTGGAGCATCCGCCACGCCACGAGCTCGGCCAGCTCGTCTCGCCGCGGATCATGCTCGCCGACTGGTTCGGGTACGGGGAGGAGCGACCACCGTCCTTCCCCGCTGGTGCTTCGCCCGGTTGCGGTGCGTGCGCTCGGCGAGAGACCGGCGGGCACGCCCGGACCACCGGCACTCCGAAACAGGCGCCGGCTGCCCGTGCCGGCTGAACGGCGCCCGCGAACGGCCCACCGGTGCCGAGCGGCGAGCACGGTACGCACCGCCGAGAACGTGTCGGCCGTGACCAGACCGCGGGCCACCAGGTCCCACAGGCCCTGGTCGACGTCCTCAGGCAGCCGGCCCGACCACGGGCCGATGTCGGTACGAAAGCTGGCACCGCGCTCTGCGAGCACGGCCAGGACGTCGGCTCCGGGCCCTGCTCTCGGCACGGCTGCCACTTGGTCCCAACGCACCGCCGGCAGCAGCCACCCCAGATCGCGACGCTCCACCAGGGCCAGCGGGGTGGCCGGCGACGGCACCGTCGATCGCCGCCGCTCCGAGGCAATGCCGCTTCGCTCGGCTGTGTCCCTCGTCGCCAGCCGACCCCACACCACGTCACCCGAGAGGCACAGTTCGTCCAGCCAGCGGGGGTCGTACCCCTCGACCCGGAGAGGAAGGACGTGACGCTCCCAGTCGGCAGTCGGCACGTGGATCCCCGCCAGTTGCTCGATCACCGCTTGGACGCCCGAGCGACCCGAGAGCCGCGTGCCCGGCGCTGCATGCTGCCAGCGGGTGAGAAAACGGACGAAGTCGGTGATGCTCACCGGTTCGTGCTGTCGGCGACGGCGTTGGCGACCAGCCGCGAGAAGACGCACGAGGAGGTACCGGGCGCACCACCGTCCGTCGGGGAGCTGGATGGCAGCGCCACCGGCCTCCAGCCGGGCGATCCCGGTGGCCGCTCGCGCCTGGGTGACCGGTGCGCCGCGCACCTGCGCGCCCCGCACCTGCGCGCCGCGCCAGGGGCCGCCATCACCGCGCTCCCTCTCTTGTCGGGGTGCGTCGCCCGTGCGCCCAAGAGGCCGGTCGGAGATGAGCTCGGGGAGGGTCACCGGCCCGGCGATCTCGAGGTGCCCCCGCAGGCATTCAGCCACAGCCAGGTCGTCATCGGGGAGGGAGCTGGCCAGCTCGACGCGTTCGGTCGCGACCCAGCAGCCGGCCACGGTCGCAGCCCGGCCGTCGATCACCAGCGCGTCGAACAGCCCGCGCCAGGCCGGCACAGGCCGGCAGGCGACGAGTGACAAGAGGAGGTCGTGAAACTCGTCGGGCGAGCGAGGATGTGGTTGCACCATGGCCAGCACTTCGGCCGACGCCGGTCCGTCGAGCACCCCGAGCTGGTCGAGCGGGACCTCAAGAGCGCCCGCCCTGCTCCTGCCGTCCACCGCCCCGCTCCCGTCAACGCCCGCCCTGCTCCGGTCACCGCGGAGCGACACGGCGCGTGACCTCCGCTCCTCCAGCGGCGCACCATCCAAGAACGTGGTCGGTCGGCCGGTAAGTATCCCGTGTGCGAGCACAGATGGCTCGAGCGTCTCGACCAGTCGGACGTCGACTCTCCCTGAACCGACGGCATCGAGCAGAGTCACGAGCCCTTCCACGTCGAGCTGCTCGTTGAGGCAGTCGGTGACCGTCTGGCGGGCGAGGACGTGGTCGCTCACGGCAACCGGACCCGGGGGGGCGTTCTCCTGGCAAGCGGCCAAGGCAGGCCACGCGGCGGCCATCACGTCGTCGGCGTCCATCCGCTGGAGATGGATCGGCCGGCGGCGCCCTCCATGGGATCGGGGGACCACCAATGCCCGCGTACAGTTCCAGCGCCATCGGGCCCTCAACATCGGATGGAACAACACCGCTTGGGTGAGGACCGCTTCGGCGTCGCGGGCCTTCAGCATGCCGAAGACGTGCTCGAGCGGGAAGCTGTGCTGGGGGCCGAGCGACAGGACCACGGTGTCGTCGTCGGCTGCTGCCTGCAGCTCGAAATCGAAGTTGACGCACAGCCTCTTGCGCAAGGCCAGGCCGAGCGCTCTGTTGATCCGCCCACCGTAGGGAGAGTGGATCACGAGCTGCGTCCCCTCGGTCTCGTCGAAGAAGCGCTCGACGACCAGGCGGCTCTGCGTCGGCAGCGTTCCCAGGACGGCCCGCCCTTGTGCGAGGTAGTCCACCACCTGACCGGCGGCGTGCTCGCCCAGCCCGCAGACCTCGCGGACAGAGCGTCGGGCGACCGCTGCAGGGGCTGTGTTGGCGGGCGTTGTATTGGCGGACACTGTGTTGGCGGACACGGGCGCCGGGTTGGCGGACACGGGCGCCGTGTTGGCGGACACGGGCGCTGGGTTGGCGGGCACAGGCGCCGTGTTGGTGAGCGCCGTCTTGATAGGTGCAGTCCCGCCGAGCGCGCGGTCCACCAGCTCTCTGAGGTCGGCCACCACTGCCGAGAGCTCTGGGGTCCGGGCGGGAGCCTCCCCCAGCCAAAACGGCACGCTCGGGGCTGCATCGCCCGCGTCGGTCACCCGGACGGTGCCGACGTCCACCTTTCGGACCCGCCACGAGTGAGTGCCCAGGAGGAAGACGTCGCCGATGTTGGCTTCGACGGCAAAGTCTTCGTGCACCGCGCCGAGCGTCACATCTTCGGGGTCCAGCACCACCCGGTAGTCACCGGTGTCGGGGATGGCGCCGCCGTTGGTGAGCGCGGCCAATCGGGCTCCCCGGCGCGGGCGCAGCAGACCGTTCACGCCGTCCCGGTGCAGGTGAGCGCCACGCCGGCCCCGGCCGGTCGGGATGCCCCAGCTCACGAGGTCCACCACCTCGTCGAAGTCGTGACGTGTGAGCAGCGCGTAAGGAGCAGCCTTTCTCACCATGTCGAAGAGGCCGTCCTCGTCCCACTCGCCGGCGGCAACAACTTCAGCCACGATCTGCTGGGCCAGCACGTCGAGAGGTGCGACCACCGGTGTCGTCGCGTCGAGCCGTCCCGATCGCACCGCCGCCAAGATCGCGGCACACTCGACCAGCTCGTCACGGGTCAAGGGGTAGATGCGCCCGACAGGCATGCCGTCGACCTGGTGGTTCGCTCGTCCGACCCGTTGGAGGAACGTGGCGATGGCGCGCGGCGAGCCGATCTGGCACACGAGGTCGACGGGACCGACGTCGATCCCGAGCTCGAGTGATGCCGTCGCCACGAGGGCGCGCAGCTCGCCCGCTCGCAGCCTCGTCTCGACGAGGCGCCGCCGGTCGGCAGACAAGCTCCCGTGATGCGCTGCCACCACCGGACCCTCTGATCCCAGCCCTTCCATGTCCACCGTGAGCCGCTCGGCCAGCTCGTGAGCCACCCGTTCTGCCAGCTTGCGCGTGTTGACGAAGACCAGCGTCGTCCGGTGCTCGGTGACGTGCGCGGCAATCCGGTCGAGCACTTCGGCGAATTGGTGCTGCCCGCCCACCGCCTCCAGATCTGCGGAGGGCAGCTCGACGGCAACGTCGAGGGCGCGCCGGTGCCCGCAGTCCACCACTGCCGGCCGGGGACGGTCCCCGGCCCCCGACAGGAGGTCGGCCATGACCGACAGCGGACGCTGGGTCGCCGACAGCCCGATCCTCTGGAGATGCCCGCCCTGACGGTGCACCACCTCGGCCAGGCGTTCCAAGCTCAGGGAGAGGTGTGCCCCGCGCTTGTCTCGGACGAGGGTATGGATCTCGTCGACGATGACCGTACGGACGTTGCCAAGCGCCGAGCGCGATGCCGCCGCCGTGAGCAGCAGGTAGAGAGATTCCGGCGTCGTCACCAACACGTCGGGGGGATGCCGCCACATTGCCGCACGCTCGGAGGCCGGCGTGTCGCCCGTACGGACTCCGACGGTGACGTCGGGTACCCGTTCTCCGAGCCTCTCGGCTGCCTGACGGATGCCGGCGAGCGGGATCTCCAGGTTCTCACGGACGTCGACGGCCAATGCCCGCAGTGGTGAGACGTACACCACCGTCGGCCCGGCGGACCGCGGGTCTGCGCGCTCGCCGGGGTCCGAAGAAGACACTCTCCCGCGGCACGCGGCGTCGATGGCCACCAAGAACGCGGTCAGGGTCTTGCCGGTGCCGGTCGGCGAAGCGACCAGCACGTCCTGCCCGCCGGCGATCAGCGGCCATGCTCGGGCCTGGGGAAGGGTCGGGCCGCCGGGGAAACGGGTGGTGAACCACTCCCGGACAGCGGGGTGGAACCCAACGGGGATGCCAGAGCTCGCTCCTCGACTCTCTGGACCTGGCGCAGCCTGCCCGCCTTCACTGAGGTTGCCTTCGGCGCCGGCGGTCGTAGTAGTGCCCCCGGCTCCGGTGGTGTGCGGCATCTCTGTATTCCAGCAGGTGGCCGTGACAAGTGCGTCACGACTTCGGAGGCAGTCCACGCCCACCGCCGTTGCTACCGCTCCTGAAGCAGAGAGCGCTCCGCCTTTCAGGGCGGAGGTGAATCGCCGCCCGACCGCCCCGGCAACGGTGCTCAGCCGTGCGCACCCACCGGGTCTGCTGCCGCCGAGGGACCCGTGCGCCCGAGAGCAGACGCGACCGCAGCTCGTCCCGCCTCGATCATCTCGGCGGTAGACGAGAAGTCCCGATAGTCGCCCCCCGGCTCGCCGCCGCCGGTGAGCACGATCACTTCCACGTCGGGCGGGAGGGCGGCCAGCTCCCGGGCAAACCTGGCGTGGATCGCCACGAAGAACGCGGTCAGCACGGCTTCAATGGGCCGGCCGGGGGCCGGGGGGCGGTAGTCGAGAGGACCGCAGAGCAGGACGTAGATCCGCTTGATCCCCGCCGCGAGGGGCCGGCTGATGGGGACGTTGTTGACGACGCCGCCGTCGACCAGCAGCTCGCCTCCGATCTCCACTGGCGGGAAGATGGCCGGGATCGCCGCCGAAGCCAGCACTGCCTCGACGGCCGCTCCCCGGGTGAGCCAGCGCTCCTCGCCGCCGGTGAGCGACGTCGCCACTACTTCAAGGGGGATGGGTGCGTCCTCCAGCCGCTCGAAGACGAGGCCCTCTTCGATGATCCGGCGAAGCCCTGTGTTGGCATGGACCGACGGCCGGCGCTGCAAGTATCGCCAAGGCCCGTGCACCCGGCTCCGCGGGAACACGACCTCCCCCGACAGGCTCCTCCAGACAGCCTCGAGGTGTTCCATTCCGGCTGGCGTCGGGTCCCCGCAGTACGCCGCAGCGTTCACCGCACCGACCGACGCACCGTAGACGCGGTCGGCGCTGATGCCCCGCTTGACGAGCTCGGCCAGCATCCCGACTTGCACCGCGCCGCGAGTGCCGCCACCGGCGAGGACGAACGCGGTCGGGACGCTCCGGGATCGGACTGCGCTCGCCGGCCGCCGGCCGCCAAGCCAACGGCGCCAGAGGGATCGGTGCGACACGTCGGTCGTGGACGGCTCGGACCCGTGCTCGACCTCCTCGTGGCTCCCCCCGAGATGAGCAATCATTCGGGGTCTTCCGCCGTGGTGCCGGAGTGGTCTCGGGGCCCGTGGCCGTTGGTCATCGGCGGGTGGACCGTGCGGTCGTCCGGGACGACGCCCGGGCGATGGCGCCGGACCCACGCAGCGCGTCCCTCGCGGTCGCGTCGGACGGCCCAGGTGATGGTGACGACGGCCAGGACGACCATGGCAACGACGAACGCCCCGAAGACGAGGTAGAAGGCCAGCTCTGCTCCCGGAGGGACCGGAGCCGGGAAGGTCGCGGGGAACGGGTGGGCACGCACCCTCTCCAGGCTACGGGCTGGGCGCCTCCCGAGTGTGTGACAACCCCCGTCCACACTGGTGCCATGGACGATGCACCCTCGCTCCGAACTTCGGCCTTGACGGCTGAGGCGTCGCCCCTCATGCCCGAGCCGGCGCTCGCTGCCCTCCGAGGCGACCCCTACCGCCGCCCTCAGGTCGACCACTGCCTGGTCCGTGGTCTGAGGGAGTGGTTGGAGGACGGCGTGGGTGCGGCTGCCAGGGAGTTGCCGCCTGGCTCACCCCCCGTGAGGATCGACCGGCACAGCGGGCGCGGCCCGTCGTCCTCCCACCCTCAGGCGCGACTCGACGTGCCCCGAGCGCGCGGCGCGTTGCTCGGCGCCCTCGTTCCCCAGCTCTTCGCGACCGGTCGGATCGACGACCCGATCGCCGACGCGGTCGAAGCCCTCGCCGCCGGTGGCGACGAGGGCGAGGCGCTCCTGGACCTCCTGCGCTGCCTCACCCCGGCGCAGCGGGCGTCCGTCCGCCGGGAGGTCACTGCAGCCGCCCGCCGTATGGTGGGGCAGTGGGGACCAGTCCCTTCGTCCTGGCGCCCTCGTACGCGCGACCGCGTCGCCATCCCCCTGTGCGGAGGACGTGTGGTCCTCTCCGACACGCTCGACCTCGTGCTCGGCACAGCCCCGGTCGACCGCAGGTCGGTCTGCATCGTCAATCTCTCGCCCGGTGCCGATCCTGAGAGCGAGCGCCAGGACCGCCACTTCGCCGGCCTCCTCGAGACGCTCCGCAGCGGCGCTCCACCGTTCCGTCTCGCCACCTACCGGCTCATGTCCGGCGAGCTCGAGCGCGAGGACGTGACTGACGAGATGCTCTTTTCCTCCGTCCGGCGGGTGATCCGGGTGGCGGCCGAGCAATGTGGACCGGGGCGCTCTGAGGCGACCGCCGCATGACCCGGCCCGAGCACCCCTGTATGCCGGCCGATCCCCTGTGCCGATCGACCGACGTTCCCCAATCGATCTCGGCCTGGAGCACCACGCCGGTGGCCGAGGAGCTGACCGCGGCGCTGATAGCGCCTCGTGGGTACCCGGTGCTCACCGAAGCCGACCGGGGCGAGCTGCGTACCCGGCTCCTGTGGTGCCTCGAGCGGCGCGCCGATCTCCTTGGCGAGGCTCTGACGCGCATCACGCCCTTTGCGCTCCGCCAAAGATTTTTCGGGCGTGCCGTCACCCCTTTCCGGTGGTCCCCGTGGACGGCACGCCGGACCATCGGGATCGCCGCTGTACGTGTTTGCACCACCGGCGCGTTGTACGCCCCTGCCGATGCAGTCGCCACGGTCGTCGCCGAGATGGCCGGCAGGGGCGGGCCGCCCGGGTCCCTCGGGACATGGCTCTCGCGGGCAGCCGCTCCCGTCGTGGCGCTGGTACGGGCCGAAGCCACCACGTGGGCTTCGAACCTCCTGAGTGCTGTCGACTGGTCGCGTCCGGGGCTGAGGCCGGTGATCGGTGCTCCTGATCGGTGGTGGTGCTCTCCGACCATGCCCCGAGTTGCCATACGCGGACGCGTCGACCTCTCGGTCACTTCCGCCGGGAACGGCAACCCTCGAGGTCCGCGCGCAGTCCTCACGGTGTTCGAGGGGTGTCCCTCGCCCGCCAGCCGCGTCGAGCTCGGCCTGGCGCCTCTGGTCTCCGCGTTGACGGGGCCGCTCGAGGACGTCCCCGTGCGAGCGGCCGGATGGTGGCCGGCGGCGGGGCGGCTGCTCACGTTCCCCGTGGGACCTTCGCTGCTCGCAGACGCCGCGGACGCAGTCGCTCAGGCGCTCGGACCACCCTGCCCACCGGTGCCGGTCCCGCCAGCCCCGGTCATGCGCCCCGTTTGACTTCCTCCCACGCCTGAAGGCGTGGGATTCCAGACGGGCTCATGCTGCTGCCCATCGGGTGGTTCGCGTTTCACCGGGTCCCTGTTGGGATGTCCCTCCACGCGCTGCGACGTCGAAGCGGTCCTGACCTGCCGCCCCACATGGCCCACTCCTGCGACGAGATCCATACCGGAGTCAGCGCCGCCATTGCGCGAGGTGAACACGTTGGGCTCGGGAGCGCTCAGCTCAGCTTGGCTGCGCCAGGAGGGACTGCTGCGTCCAGCATCGTGTGAGGATGCCGCCAACCGGGAGCACGTCACGTCTGGGGGCGTAGATCGCCTAGAGTCACGGCGGCCATGGAAGTCCGCCACGACATTCGCAATGTGGCCATCGTGGCCCACGTCGACCACGGCAAGACCACCCTCGTCGACGCCATGCTCCGGCAAACTGGTGCGTTTCGGACCAACGAGGAGGTGGCTGACCGGGTCCTCGACTCCGGTGAGCTCGAACGGGAAAAAGGGATCACGATCCTCGCCAAGAACACGGCCGTCACCGTCGATGGCATGAAGATCAACATCGTCGACACTCCCGGTCATGCCGACTTCGGGGGAGAGGTCGAGCGTGGGCTCACCATGGTGGACGGCGTCTTGTTGCTGGTCGATGCCTCCGAGGGTCCCCTTCCCCAAACCCGCTTCGTCCTTCGAAAGGCACTGGAGGCCCGCCTCCCCGTCATCCTGGTCGTGAACAAGGTGGATCGAGCTGACGCCCGCGTCGATCACGTCGTCCACGAGGTGGAGGAGCTGTTCTTGGACCTGGGAGCCGACGAGGAGCAGGTTGGCTTTCCCATCCTCTATGCGAATGCCCGCGCGGGTTGGGCCACCGCAGAACGCGGACAGACCGGGACCGATTTGGGTCCCCTTTTCGACGCCATCACGAGTGCGATCCCCGGGCCGGTCTTCGACCCTCACGCGCCCCTCCAAGCTCTGGTCTGCAACCTGGACGCATCCCCCTACGTCGGTCGTCTCGCCCTTTGCCGGGTGTACCACGGCACGCTCCGAAAGGGTGCTCCAGTCGCATGGTGCCGCCTCGACGGGAGCATCGAGCCGGCCAAGGTGACCGAGCTCTACGTGACGAGCGCGCTCGACCGCGTGCCAGTCGACGAGGTCGGGCCCGGCGAGATTGCCGCGGTCGCCGGGATGGCGGCCATCACCATCGGCGAGACCCTTGCCGATCCCGATCACCCCGAAGCCCTCCCGGCGATCGTCGTGGACGAGCCAAGCCTCACGATGACCATCGGCATCAACACCTCTCCTTTGGCGGGGAGCGGGGGTGGCACTGGGCTCAAGCTCACGGCCCGCCAGGTGAAAGGGCGCCTCGATGCCGAGCTGGTGGGCAACGTCTCACTCCGGGTCAGTGCCACCGATCGCCCGGATGCATGGGAAGTTCAAGGGCGCGGTGAGCTCCAGCTCGCGGTGCTGGTGGAGACCATGCGTCGGGAAGGATTCGAGCTGACTGTCGGCAAGCCCCAAGTCGTGACCCGTGTCAACGGCGGTGTGCTCGAGGAGCCGATGGAGCGTGTCTCCATCGACGTGCCGGCCGAGCACCTCGGTGTCGTGACGCAGCTCTTGGCCGTTCGCAAGGCCTCGATGATCGAGATGGTGAACCACGGGACTGGATGGGTCCGCTTGGAGCACCGGGTGCCTGCGCGCGGGATCGTCGGTTTTCGTACCGAATTTCTCACCGAGACCCGGGGCACCGGAGTCCTCCATCACGTCTTCGATGGTTGGGAGCCATGGTGCGGCGAGCTCAAGGTGCGGCGGAACGGCTCGATGGTCGCCGATCGCAGGGGGGTGACGACTGCTCACGCCCTCATGAGCCTCCAGGATCGAGGGACGCTGCTCGTCGGCCCGGGGATCGAAGTCTACGAGGGCATGATCGTCGGCGAGAGCACCCGAAGCGAGGAAATGGACGTGAACCCAACGAGGGAGAAGAAGCTCACCAACGTGCGATCTTCGACGGCCGAGGAGCTGGAGCGCCTCACCCCGCCGATGGTGCTGTCGCTCGAGCAGGCACTCGAGTTCATCGCCGACGACGAGTGCGTCGAAGTGACGCCGGCAGCAATTCGGCTCCGAAAAGTCGTCCTGGACAAAACGGTTCGCGGCCGCCGGCGGGGTCGTGAGAGATCCGCCGCGGCTACCGCCAGGCCTGAAGTCACTCAGGGAAGGTCCGGCGGGCGGTAGCGATAGCCGAACCCTCTCACGCTCTCGATCGGGCACTGCCTCGCCCCACTCCACCCAAGCCGGCCGCGGAGGCTCCTCACCGTCGACTTCACACGATCGGTACTCGATCCGCTGGAGTCGCCCCACACCGTCTCGAGGAGGTGCGAGACGGAGACAACCTGGCCTCGTTGGCGCACCAGCGCGAGCAGCAGGCGGTGCTCCATCGGGGTGAGGGTGACCGGCACGCCCTGGAGGGCCACCGTTGTCCTGTCGAAGTCCACTGACAACACCCCGTCGTCATAGAGAGATGGCCCCTCGGTGGAGGGAGGCTGGCGGCGCAAGAGCGCGCCGATCCTGGCAATCAGCTCGGCATGGCTGAACGGCTTCGTCAGGTAGTCGTCGGCACCGCCGAGCAATCCCCGGACCTTTTCTTCCTCGAGCCCTCGCGCAGTGAGGATCAGCACCGGCACGGGGCTGGCCTTGCGTATTCTCCCGAGCACTTCCCATCCGTCCATCTGGGGCAGTCCAAGGTCCAAGATCACCACGTCTGCCCGGTCCGCCGCGAATCTCTGCAGGCCGCGCTCGCCATCGGGTTCCCACTGGGGGAGATGACCTGCTCGCTGCAGCACCAGTTCGAGTGATCGGCGGATATCAGGATCGTCTTCGATCACAAGGACGCGGGCTGATCTCAACGGGCTCGATCCCCCGAGACCATTCCAGAAAGCGGCGAGAGGATCGCTGGCTGCTCGCGAGCACCCGTCAGCTCCACGGTGAACGTGGTCCCCTCGTGCAAGGTGCTCTTCACCTCGACGGTCCCTCCGTGGAATTCGGCTACTCGCTTGACGACGGCCAAGCCGAGACCCGATCCGCTCGTCACCTCCTGCCTGGCGTTGGAGGCTCGATAGAAGCGCTCGAAGACCCTGTGCTCCTCTCCTTCGGGAATGCCGATGCCGGTGTCGGACACCTCGATCCGCCAGGAGGTGCCGGTCGGCAATGCTCGGACGTCTACCCGCCCCCCCGAAGGGGTGAACCGAACTGCGTTGACCAGCAGGTTGTCGACGAGCTGGCCGATCCGCTGAGCGTCACCTCGAAGCGGCGGGCCGGCCTCCGTGTGCACCTCGAGCCGGACCCCGCGCGCGTCGGCCACCGGGCGGACCGAGGACGCTGCAACGTTCACGACTGACCGGACCTCCACCCAGTCGAGATCCGCCGGGACCGGTTCCAAGCCAAACCGGTCCAAGAACAAGAGGTCGTCCACCATGCGCTGGAGCCGGTCGACGTTTCGTCCGATGACCGACAGCATCTCTCGGTGGTCTTCGGCGCTGCCGCCTTCGAGCCCGTCGCTCAGAAGCTGCGTGAAACTGGCGATCGCGGTGAGCGGCGTACGGATCTCGTGCGACACCGACGCGAGGAGCTCGGACTTGAGGGTATCGAGCTCGACAAGCCGAGCATTCTGCCGGCGCTCCATCTCCAGCAGGTACTCGCGCTCCGCGGCGAGGGCAGCATCCTCGGTCACGTCTCGCATGAGCCACACGTAGCCCAGGCTCGTATCACCATCCTCGATGGGGACGAAATCGATGCCGATGCTGCGGCCGTCAACTAGGAGAAAGCGTGCATCGACTTCGAGGCGCCGGTGCTCGACGATCTCCCCCAACCGAGCTTCGCATTCCACAGGATCTGCCCAGACGCGCTGCAAGCGGTGCCACCACCGGCCTGCACCTTCTTCGAGCATGTCCTCGGGCGTCCCGGGAACCTGCAAGACCTTGAAGAACGCGGGGTTCACCGCTACGGCCATCCCGTGCTCGTCGCAGACGTGCACCCCCAGGTGCATCGCTTCGAGGAGCCCTGACAGACGGGCATTCGCCGAGCGCAGCGCCTGCTCGGACTGCCGGCGCTCGGTCACATCCCGAGAGTGCAGGACGATGCCGCGCACGGACGGCTCGTCCGCCAGGTTCACCCCGACGGTCTCGATCCACCGGCACTCCCCCGAGGGTGCCACCAGCCGAACCTCATGGAGGATCCCTTCGGATCCCCGAGGCTGCTCGACAAGCGCTTGGAGGACCTGCCGAGCGTCTGTCCGGTCGTCGGGGTGCACGCACGACCACCACCCGGCGGTCGCCAATTCCTCGGCGTCGAGCCCGAGGTTCCACGCTGTCGACACACTGCTGGATCGCCACGTCCCGTCGGATTCGAGGATCGTGAGGACCTCGGGCGAGCGGTCGAAGATGACTTGCAGCCTCTCGTCACTCAGATGGAGCGCTTCGAGCACCTGCTGGTGCTCGGTGAGGTCGTCTGCCACGAGCAACCACCCGCGCGGCGGTCCGTCGTCGGGGCAGATCGGTGCGACCCGGGAGCGGATCCAGGTGGTCGTGGCGCCACCGGGAGAAAGCACCCGCGACTCGTAGGAGACCGACGAGGCCGTCCGGACCGCCTCACTCCCGGCCCGCCGGGCGTCAGCAAGATCATCTGGATGCACGTAGACACTCCAGTGCAGCCCCTTGATCTCGGAGGACAACCACCCAGTCAGTTCGGTCCAGCGCTGGGAGGCGTAGACGACCTTGCCGCGATCGTCCATGAACATCAGCGCCACCATGGATCCGAGGACGTCCAGCACCACACGCCACCCCCACGTTCGCTTGGTCACAATCTACCGTGCCTCACCGGACGGCGGCAGGACGCGGTTCCCGGCTGGCACTTGGTTCGGGTTCTCGCAGGGGCCACTCGCATCGGGTTCTCGCAGCGGGCAATCGAGCAGGCGTGATGGAACCATTCCCACCGCCCGCCGGCACGTTGGTGAGACATCCTCTGAGCGTTTGGCATCCGCGACCGGTCCACCTTCTGTACCCTGGCCATGCGGGCTCCGGCGCTCCGGAGCTCTCCGCGTTGGAGGGATGGCAGAGCGGACGAATGCGCGGCTCTTGAAAAGCCGTGGAACTCCGGTTCCCGTGGGTTCGAATCCCACTCCCTCCGCCAGCCGGCGGGCAACAGCTCGACGGCGCTCGCTCGAGGTCATTCCATCTGTGCTCGAAGTTTCGACAGCCACTGCTCGGCCTCGTGCCAGGCTTTGCCGGCACGGCGCCGGCGAGCAGATGCATGTGCGCCCGCCGCAGGGTACGAACCGAGGAACTTCACTCCGGCCAGCTCGGCGTGGAGGGTACGCAGGCAGTCGGCGACGATCTCGTCGGCAAGATGCCCGTCGAGGTCGATGACGAAGCAGTAGTCGCCCAACCCGAGCTTGGTGGGACGCGACTCGAGCTTGGTCAGATTGATGTTGCGCGCCGCAAACTCTCCGAGGATCCCATGCAGGCTTCCCGGACGGTCCGAACGCTGGTAGCACACGATGCTGGTTCGGTCGTGCCCGGTTGGAGCGGGCACGCCGGTGCGGGACACTGCGATGAAACGGGTCTGGTTCCCCGGATAGTCCTCCACGTCCTCGGCGATCACCGCCAGCCCGTAGAGCTCAGCCGAGAGCCGGGGCGCGATCGCTGCATCACCTTGGGCACCTCGCTCCCCGACGCAACGCGCTGCTTCGGCAGTCGAATTCGCAGCGGCCGTCGACGCTTGCGGAAGGTTGGCGGCGAGGTACTTGCGGCACTGGGCCAGGGCCACTGGGAACGAGAGCACACGACGCACCTGATCGATCTCGGTCCCGGGCACCGCCATCAGATGGAGATGGATGTCCAGCACCACCTCGCGCTGGATGAGCAGGTCGAAATCCAGCACCAGCGCGTCCAGGGTGTCCCGCACGGTCCCGTCGATCGCGTTCTCGACCGGCACGAAACCGATCGCTACGTCGCCCGAGTCGACCGCTTCGAGCACTTCGGCAATGGTGGCCCGCGGCTCGAGGCGGGCGTGACGATAGTCGGGAACCGAGAGGAGGGCTTCCTCGGTGAAGGTGCCTTCGGGCCCGAAAAAAGCGATCGAGGTCGCAGAGGTGCTCACACCCGGGCAGGATAGTGACCCTGATGGACGAGCCCGCGATCCGCCAACTTCTCGACGACGTCGTCTCGGGTGCCTGCCCTCCGGACGAGGCCGTCCATCGGCTGCGACGTCTCCCGTTCGCCGATCTGGGGTTCGCTCGTATTGACCACCACCGTCCGCTGCGGCAGGGCATCCCCGAGGCGGTCTACGGTCCCGGCAAGACTCCCGGGCAGTGCGCTGCCATCGTTTCCGAGCTGCTCTCCGAGGCTGGGGGGCCGGTCATCCTGACCCGAGCCGACGAGGAGCAGGCAGCAGCCGCTGCCAGCGCGGCGGCAGTGTCGGGATACCCCGATGGTGCTGTCACCCGGATTGGACCGACGGCCACCGTCTCGTGGCGACCTGCCGAGAAGCGCTCTGGTCGGGTCACGATCGTCACTGCCGGCACCGCGGACCTGGCAGTGGCCGGCGAATGCGAGGCTGTCCTCCACGCGCTGGGCTTCTCACCAGTGCTGCTGGCCGACTGCGGAGTCGCGGGCCTGCATCGCATCGTCGCCGTGGCTGATGACCTCGCGAACGCTGACGCAGTTGTCGTGGTCGCCGGAATGGAGGGCGCGCTGGCCAGCGTGGTCGGAGGCATCACCGCCGCTCCCGTCGTTGCCGTGCCGACGAGCGTCGGGTACGGCGCGTCGTTCGAAGGCATGACGGCGCTCCTGGCCATGCTCGCATCGTGCGCCGCCGGGGTGACGGTGGTCGGGATCGACAACGGGTTTGGCGCCGCGTGCGCCGTGGCGCGGCTGCTACGATGACAATCTCCAAACCTCCGCTCCGCCCGCTCGCCGCATGGTTCCATTGTTTCGCCGGCATCTCGGGGGACATGGCCCTGGGTAGCCTGATCGACGCGGGTGCCGACCTGCAGGAAGTGCTCGCCTTGTTGCGCCGCCTCCCGTTCGACGGGTGGGACCTCCGTGTCGAGTCCACCTCCCGCGGGGGTGTGAGCTGCGCACACGCCATCGTCTCGGCACCGGCGTCGCGTCCGGTGCCCGAGGCAGGGTCAGGGGCAGGGGCAGGGTCGCATGCTCCGAGCGTGAGCGGCGTGACGAGGACCCACGCCGACATCGTCGAGCTCATCCGCGCGGCACGCCTTCCCGATCGCGTCGCGTCTCGGGCGCTGGCCATCTTCGCTTCGCTCGCCGACGCCGAGGGCCGTGTGCACGGTCTCGACCCCCGGAGTGTTCATTTCCACGAGGTCGGAGGCCACGACGCCATCGTCGACATCGTCGGCACGGCAGCAGCTCTCGAAGTCCTGGGGGTGGATGAAGTGGTCGCGTCCCCGGTCGCCATCGGTACCGGCACTTTGCGAAGCGAACATGGCATCCTGCCCAACCCGGCACCGGCAGTCGTCCACCTACTGCGAGGTGCCCCCACGTACGGCCGCTCGACCGAGGTGGAGCTCACCACGCCGACCGGCGCCGCCATCCTGGCTGCGCTGGCCGTAGGTTATGGACCGATGCCGCCGGTGGAGATCTTCGCGAGCGGCTACGGCGCCGGCAGCGCCGTTCTCGACGATCTTCCCAACTGCCTCCAAGTGGTCATCGGCCGAGCGACCGCCGGTGCCCGGGGCGGGTTCGGTTCGCCCCTCGTCGTGCTCGAGACCAACGTCGACGACGTCACCGGTGAGCAATTGGCCTACGCGGTGGCCCAGCTGATGGAAGGCGGTGCTCTGGACGCCTGGATCTCCCCGATCGTCATGAAGAAGGGGAGGCCCGCCCACACGCTTCACGCGCTCTGCTCCCCAGAGCTGGCTGACGCTCTGAGAGAGGTGCTCCATCGGACCACCGGCACGTTCGGAGTGCGCGCGGTGCACACCGAGAGGTGGGCGGTGCCCAGGGCTCACGACGAGGTCGATGTCCTCGGCTCTCGCGTGGCGATGAAGGCCGGAGGGGGTCGAGTGAAGGCCGAGTTCGAAGATGTTGCGGAAGTGGCCGGCCGTACCGGTCTCCCCCTCCAGGAGGTCAGCTCCCGAGCCGAAGAGGCGTGGCGCAGGCAGCGCGAACGAGACGATGGGCCGGCAACGGGCCAAACGGGTGCACACGCTGACGAGCGGGCGGGTCCCGACGATCCGGGGACTGGGTCATGACGCGGACCTGGAACCGTCGAGCCCCCGTGGTGGCAGGCGTCGTGGGAGTCCTTGCGATCATCACCGTCGTCTCCCTGCTTGCGAGCGGCGTGTGGGGTTGCCAACAGCTACCTTCGATATCACTTACCATCTACGAGCATGCGTCGTAGAGCACGAGGGTGAAGCTCTTTGAGTGGGCTGAGCAAGAAGGCGTGCACTACCAGACCCAATGGCGGTGGTTCCGGGGCGGCCAGCTTCCTGTCCCGGCCACCAAGACGCCAACGGCAACGATCCTCGTGGACGTACCACGCAGCGTTGGCAAACGAAACGAACGGG
>JAJYZN010000184.1 GCA_021799915.1 Actinomycetes bacterium | reverse complement strand
CCCGGCGACAAGCGCTGCGGCCAGCGACGCCGCCGGGACCATCGCCCACCAGCGTGCTCGGATCGACCTTTTCGTTCGCATCTCGCACCTCTCGTTCAAGATCACCCTAGAGACTGCGTCCCGGTTGGCGGCGCGTCGCCGACGTGTATAGCACGGGAGACGGCCCGCGGGCCGGAGATCGGCGTGACGGGCGGGTGATACCTGGCTGTCGTGGCATATCTGACGAGTCGTCAGACCCGCGCTACGCTCCCTCCCATGGGCGAGCTTCCCCTCATCGTGTCGGTGGACGACCACGTCGTCGAGCCGTCCCACGTGTGGCAGGACCGGCTGCCGGCCAAGTACGCCGAGGTCGGGCCCCGGGTCGTGCGCGCGCCGATGGGGGAGATCACGTTCCTCGGCGGCAAGCTCACCGTCAAGCCCGGGAGCGAGGGGAACCCCACTGATTGGTGGTACTACGAGGAGCTCAAGCGCCCCCTGCTGCGGGTGGACTCGGCAGTCGGGGTGCCGCGCGACGAGGTCACGATGAAGGGCATCACCTACGAGGACATGCGTCCTGGCTCCTACCAGGTGAAGCAGCGCCTGGAGGACATGGACCTCAACCACATCGAAGCCGCGCTGTGCTTCCCCACCTTCCCGCGCTTCTGCGGGCAGACCTTCTGCGAGGCCAAGGACAAGGAGCTGGCGCTGCTCTGCGTGAAGGCCTACAACGACTGGATGGTCGAGGAGTGGTGCGGCGAGTCGGGCGGGCGGCTCGTCCCGCTCACGCTGATCCCCCTCTGGGACGCCGGGCTGGCGGCGGACGAAGTGCGGCGCAACGCGGACCGCGGCGTGCGGGCCGTGTGCTTCAGCGAGATCCCCCCGTTCCTGGGGCTCCCGAGCGTGCACGATCCCGACGGCTACTGGGACCCGTTCTTCGCCGCCTGTGCCGAGACCGGGACGGTGGTGAACATGCACATCGGGTCCTCTTCCAAGATGCCGTCGACCTCGGCCGACGCACCGCCGGCGGTCGGCTCCACGCTCACGCACACCAACGCGACCTTTTCCATGGTGGACTTCTTGTTCTCCGGCGTGCTGGTCCGCTTCCCGGAGCTCAAGATCGCCTACTCCGAGGGCCAGATCGGATGGATTCCCTACATCCTCGAGCGTGCCGACCGGGTCTGGGAGGACAACCGGGGCTGGGGAGGCGTGGCCGACAGGGTGCCGAACCCGCCGTCGACCTACTTCCGAGACCACATCTACGGTTGCTTCTTCGACGACGCGCACGGTCTCAAGTCGGTGGAGGAGATCGGCGAGGACAACATCACCTACGAATCGGACTACCCCCACTCGGACTCCACCTGGCCCCGGACCAAGGAGATCGCCGAAGTCCAGATGGCCGGCCTCACCGACGAGCAGCGCCGCAAGATCGTCCGGGGCAACGCGATCCGGCTCTTCGGCCTCGACCTGGTCGCGTGAGACTGCTCCCGGCCCGAGAAGACTGAGGCACCGGGCTGCTGCGGCAAGATGGACCTCCGCGACACGCCGTCCGAGGAGCGCTTCCGGTCCGAGCTGCGCTCGTGGCTCGACACCACCGTGCCGGCCCTCGGCCCCAAGCCCGCTGCTGACGACTGGGTCGCACGCCGGGAGTACGACACGGCGTGGCAGCGCCTCTTGTTCGACGCCGGGTACGCCGGAGTGGACTGGCCGATCGAGGGCGGCGGGCGCGGGGCGAGCGCTGCGGAACAGCTCATCTTCGTCGAGGAGCTCGAACGGGCCCGCGCACCCTACGTCGGGGTGAACTTCGTGGGGCTCCTCCATGCAGGGCCGACCATCGCCGTGGAAGGCACTCCCGAACAGCGGGCTCGCTACCTCCCCCCGATCCTGCGGGGAGAAGAGGTCTGGTGCCAGGGATTCTCCGAACCCGATGCCGGGAGCGACCTCGCCTCGCTCAGGACCCGGGCCGAGCGGCGCGGCGACCGCTACGTCGTGAACGGCTCGAAGATCTGGACCAGCCATGCCGAAGTGGCCGATCTCTGCGAGCTGCTGGTACGCACCGGCCCCGAGGACTCCCGCCACCGGGGCATCACCTGGCTCATCATGCCGATGGACACCCCGGGGATCGAGATCCGGCCGCTGCGGACGATCGCCGGTACCGACGAGTTTGCCGAGCTGTTCCTCGAAGACGTGGAGATCCCCGTGGAGCTGCGCGTCGGCGAGGAGGACGACGGGTGGCGGGTCACGATGGTGACGCTGGGCTTCGAACGCGGGACTGCGTTCGTCGGCGAGCTCCTGGCGTCCATGGAGCTGCTCGCCCGCCTGCGTGACGCCGCCCGATCCGAGGCGGGTGGCACAGGCGAGCTGGCGTCTCGCATCGGCCGCCTGGGGGCCGAGCTCGACGGCCTGTGGGCGTTGGTCCGGCGCAACGTCTCGATCGCCGCCCGCGCCGGTGCCACGGGGGCAGGCGGGAGCGTGTTCAAGCTGGCGTACTCCGAGCTGCGCCAGCGGCTCGGAGAGCTGGGGATGGAGATGATCGGCCCGGCCGGCCTCTCGCGCACCGAGGTGGACGGCCTGGCGTGGCCGCGCGTCGAAGGCGGACCTGGCAGTGCCGAGCTGGTCGACGTCTGGATCAACGGCTTCTCGCGGACCATCGCCGCGGGCACCTCACAGATCCAGCGCAACATCGTGGCCGAGCGCGTCCTCGGCCTCCCCAAGGGATAGCCGGCAGTGGACTTCGTGCTCTCCGAGGACCAAGAGGCCCTGGCCCACCTCATTCGCATGATCGTGGCCGGGCGGTTCCCGCTCGACCGGACCCGGCGGGCCGAGGACGCGCGCCAGGTCGTCGACCCCGACGACTGGGCAGCGCTCGGCGAAGCCGGGGTGTTCTCGCTGACCGTCCCCGAGGCCCGAGGTGGGGTGGGGCTCGGCCTGGCCGACGCGGCCGTCGTGTTCGAAGAGCTCGGGAGGGGACTGGTCCCCGGTCCCCTCGTCGCCTCGCACCTGGCCGGAGACCTGGCCGGTGCGGCTGGTGTCTTCGGTGCCGAGGGTGCTCTGGAGCGCTGGTGCGCCGGGGCGGCCGACGGCTCGATGGTCGTCGGCGCGGTGCGCGCCCCTCTCCCCGGCACCGAGGGCACCTCGCTCCTCGTGGCCCACTTGGACTCGCTCCATGCACTGATCATCGTCGAACCGAGCCTCCGCCTCACCGTGCTGGGAGGCGAGGCCCTCGAAGAGCTTCGCTCCCGGGCTCGGCCGGTCGACCGCCCGCTCGATCCTCTCACCCCGCTCTCCGTTGTCGACGTGCTGCCCGAAGGGAACCCGGTACCCGGTGGTGCGACAACCGCCGTCCGCTGGACGGACCGATGGCGGGTGCTGGTCGGCGCGACCGCGGTCGGTCTCGCGGACGCCACGTGCCAGATGGCCACGGCGTTCGCCAAAGAACGGCACCAGTTTGGACGCCCGATCGGCTCCTTCCAAGCCGTCAAGCACATCTGCGCCGACATGCTGGTCCGAACCGAGGTGGCGCGAGCTGCCGTCCACGCGGCGGCGGTCACCGCCGACGGGGCCGGGGCCGGCGACCTCGGACGTCTGTCCGCCGGTGCGGCCCTGCTCGCCGCCGACGCGGCCGACCGGAACGCCAGAGCCGCGATCCAGGTGCACGGCGGGATGGGCTTCACCTGGGATGTGCCGCTGCACCTCTACTTGATGCGAACCCGTGTGCTCGCGGCGTCGCTCGACTCCCCTCGCGCCCTGGCCGAGGAAGTCGCGGCTCGCTACTGACCGACTGCGCAAACCGAGGACGAGGAGGACCAATGGAGGACCCATGGAGGCCGTGAGCATCGTCCCCGAAGGCCAAGCCGTGTACGGGATGCAGCTCCCGATCCAGTCGCAGTCGACGCTCTACACCGCCGAGTGGGAGACCCGCTCAGGACCGGACGAGCTGGCCCGGATCGCCCGGACGGCCGACGAGGCGGACTTTTTCTATCTCGGCGTCTGCGACCACACGGCGATCCCCGAACGCCTGGCCGGCGCGATGAGCACTGTCTGGTACGACACCACCGCCACGCTCGGGTGGCTGGCGGGGATCACGGCTCGAGCCCGCATTCTCTCGCACGTCCTCGTCCTGGCGCAGCGCCACCCGCTGCGGGCCGCCAAGGAGCTCTCGACCCTCGACGTGCTCTCCGGTGGCCGCTTGGTCGTCGGGGTGGGTGCCGGCCACGTGCCGGAGGAGTACGAGCTCCTCACTGGTGGGTTTGCCGAGCGCGGCCGGCACCTCGACGAAGCGATCCAGGCGTTGGTGCTGGCCTTCACCCAGCAATTCCCCGAGCTCCCCGGACCCCGATGGCCGGTGTCGAAGATGGGCCTCGCCCCCCGCCCGGTCCAGCAGCCTCGCCCCCCCATCTGGGTCGGGGGATCGAGCCGGCCAGCCATCCGCCGGGCCGCTGCCTTCGGTGACGGGTGGCTTCCCCAGGGCACCCGGCGGGCCGATCTCCCCGAGCAGATCTCCTTGCTCCGCCGGTGGCGAGACCAGCTCCGCGACGGAGCGCCCATTGACATCGGGACCATTGCCGAGCCCATCTACCTGGTCGGTCACGGGACGGGCGGCGATGCAGGGTGGGACCAGCCGCGCTACGTCTTGCGGGGCGGTCCCGAAGAGGTTGCGGCATCCCTGCGCGAGCTGGTCGCGATGGGTGTCTCCCACCTCCAGGTGCGTTTCATGGCACGAACTGCCGATGAGTGCTGCGACCAGATCGCGGCGTTTGGCTCGTCGGTGGGACCGCTCCTCTCCTGAGTGCCGGTTCGGGACGGGTGCGGCGAGCGCCGACGCGGCGGACGGGTGCGGCGAGCGCCGTCGCGGCAAACGGGTGCGGCAGCTCAGGCTTGGTGGTCGGTCGTGTCTCGCACCCATTGGGGCATGGCGATAGCCGCACCACCAGTGGTTGGCCGCTCCGAGTACACGACTTTTACCGGCTCGCCGATGCGGATCGTGCTCGGATCAATCTCGCCGATGGACCCTTCGGGGCGGGTGACCAGGTTTCCCACCAGGCGCAACGTGGGATCCTCAACGAGCGCCACCACGATGACGTTGTACGGCGCGAGCTCCGCATACGCCGGGAGAAGCGGGGGGTGCGGAACGACGAACGACCAGATCGTTCCCCGTCCCGAGACCGCCTCCCAACGGCGAGACGTGGAGTGGCACCACGGACACATCACTCGGGGGGGAAACCTCATTCGGCCGCACTCACCGCATGCCTGCATCCTGAGCTCACCAGCAGCGGTCCCCTCCCAGAATCCGGCTGACTCCTCGTCGGGCACCGGCACCAGGAGTGCTGGAGCTGCTGGTGCTGGTG
>JAJYZN010000183.1:4726-5330 GCA_021799915.1 Actinomycetes bacterium | reverse complement strand
CCACCCTGCCACACCCCAGGCGGACCATCTCGATCACTCAGCCGTGGTTGGCCAGTCGGCGACAGGTGCGCCGTCGGCGGCCACGAGCCGCAGCGGTTCGTTGCCTGCTTTGAGGAGCGCGGCCAACGTGGCGAGCGCCTCGGCGTCCCCCGGCGGGGACACCGTTTCCTCTCGAATCGCACTCATCGAGGACCCCCCTGCATCCGTTTCGATGTACCGATACTCGAATGAATCGCAAGCACCCCCGACAGACCGGGGTGTCGAGGTCCACGGTGAACGGCATCCGCGCCGAGTCGACCCCTCGCTGCGTGCGCCGAGGAGACCGTCCGCCGCGACCGCGCCGGCCCCAGCGTCTTCGAGCCGGCCCCCACTCGTCTGGCCGTGCAGAGCCCAGCGGAACCCACCCGTGCCGCAGGCCGCGCTCCACCGACAACCTCGTTTCCCCCGGCATGCTCGACCGATCCGGCTCTGGCCACCGCCAGGCTGCAGCGAGGCTGCGTGAGCGGCCCACGGATCAAGCAGGAAATCCCCCGTTGAGGCGGTCGTCGGCTCGACCCCCGGGAGGCCGGGCCGACCTGGCTCGCCGAGACGGACGCCAAGATCG
>JAJYZN010000183.1:0-4716 GCA_021799915.1 Actinomycetes bacterium | reverse complement strand
GCGCGCCGGGGTGCGGACCGGCGGCGCCTGGCACGGAGGTCGACGTGGGGTGCTCGGCGCGTCAACGCGAGCTAGAAGCCTTCCGGGTGCTGGTTCGCCGAGTGTCCGTACGCGGCCTCGAAACGATGCGGCAGGGGATCTCGGCGTCTTCGTCGAGGTGGTAGCTGGCGCAGATCCGGTGGTAGCCATCGGCGACCCACAGCGGGTCGCCCCGTACCAGCAGGACCGGCGAGAGCTTGGTGCCGGCTCTCACCTTGGCGAGGTCCTTGGTCACCTCGGGATCGTCGAGCGGCAGGAGCGGGAGCCTGGCCGCCCGCAGGATGTCCTTGGCCTGATAGCGCGTCGCCGTGGGATCACCGGCGAGCGCCTTGACGGTCTTCTTCGCCTCGCTGGGGTCGACGAGGAGGGAGAGGTAGCTGCGGGCTGCGGGGTAGTCCCTCGCCTCGGGTTCGTCCTTCCAGTGCTCACTGGTCATGGCTGCTCCCTCCTGGTGCCGGTTGGGGGGTCTCGCCCAGGTCCTCGTCGGGGACCTCCCCCTGGGCAGCGACGTCGGCGGCCAGGCTCGGGGGTCCGCGCAGGACCCAGGCAATGCCGACGGCAAGCAGGCCACCGGCGATCGGGCCAGCAACGTAGGCCCACCAGCTCGTCCAGTCACCAGCGAGGAGCTCGGGGCCGAACGAGCGGGCTGGGTTCATCGATGCCCCGCTGATCGGGGCCGCCCACAACCCAGCGAGGGCGATGTAGCCACCGACGGCGAGCGCGGCGTTGGCGCCCACGTTGCGCGCCCCCGACGCGGTCCCGAGGATGACACTGACGAGCCCGAGGGTCAGGAGCGCCTCGATGACGAGTGCCGTGGTCGTAGAGATCCCCGGCCCGGGGAGCGTCGCACCGAGCTGGCCGACTGTGCCGAAGAGCGCCCGCAGGAGGAGCGACGCAGCGGCGGCTCCGATCAGCTGGGCCACGACGTAGCCGGGTACTCGGCTCCATGGGAAGTTGCCTCGGGCGGCGAAGGACAGGGTGACCGCCGGGTTCAGGTGGGCGCCGCTCACCATGCCCATGAAGTAGATGATCGCCATCACCATGAGGCCCGGCGCGACGACCTGGGCATCGAGGGGGACTTGGCCATGGGAGACGCCGTCGACGACCGGGGCACCGGCGGCCACCACGACGAGCAGGAAGGTACCGAGCACTTCGGCGAAGAGGCGTCGCCACTCGTGGCGCCTGGCGCGTGGGTCGACGACCCAGGGCGGCTCGGTCTCGCTCGGGCCTCGGCCGAGGATGGTCCCTCGTTCGAGGCTCACCCCCCCTCGGTCGTCGGCCATTCCGCGACGCTACGCCTTCGTCCCCTGTCTCGCTCCTGGGCGCCTACGGCGGCCAGGTGGCCAGGTGGGCATCGGCGCACGTGGCCATGGCCAGGCGGCCACGGCACAAGCCGGCAGTCGTCGGCAGACGGTCCGAGCCTCAGGGGAGCACGAGGCGAGTGGGCGTCGCCGACACCAAGTCGCTCGCGGCGTCGTCGTCCGGGGCGGCGGCGGCGGATGCCTCGAGCTCGCTCTGGCGTGCGTAGTCCTCGACCTCGGCCAATCGCTCGGCATCGCTCCACCCGAGGAGAGGAGCCATCAGGTCGGCCACTTCGTCAGCCGCCCCGAGGCCGCGGTTGACCGTCTCGATGGCGATCCGAGTCCGGCGGGCGAGGACGTCCTCGAGGTGACGCGCGTCCTCGTGCGTGACGGCGTAGACGACCTCGGCACGCAGGTACCCGGCGGCGCCGGCCAGTGGCACGCCGAGGGACGGGTCGCCCTCGACCAGGGCGAGCACCTCGTCCACCATGCCCCCGTAGCGGTGGAGCAGGTGGTCGAGCCAGTCCTCGGAGAGCCCGTGCGCGGCGGCCAGCCTCGCCCGTTGGCGCCAGCGGACTTCGTACCCCTCGGCCCCGACGAGCGGGAGGCGCTCGGTGTGCGAGGTGACCGGGTCGAGCGGGCCCTGCTCGACGGCCGCGTCGACGGCATCCCGGGCGATGATCCGGTAGGTGGTGTACTTGCCGCCGGACACCACGACCAGACCGGGGAACGGGCGGCTCACCGAATGCTCGCGTGACAGCGTCGTCGTCTGCTCCTCGCCAGAACCTGCCCGCAGACGCAACCGGTGGGCTCCTGCTTCCCCGGGGCCTCGAACGACGCCGGCTCCGGCGACCAGCGGCCGCAACCCGGCGAACACTCCGGTCACGTCGTCACGGGTCAGCGGCGACTCGAGCACGGCGTTCACGTGGTCGAGCAGGTAGTCGATGTCGGCAGCGGTCGCCTCTGGCCGGGCCTTGTCGTGGTTCCAGTCGGTGTCGGTGGTCCCGATGATCCAATGGTCGCCCCAGGGCAGGACGAACAGCACGCTCTTCTCCGTCCGGACCACGATGGCCGACGTCGAGGCGATGCGGTCCTTTGGGACCACCAAATGGACCCCTTTGGACGGCCGGACCTGCACCGGGCGCTCGTGCCCGGCCAGCGTCTCGGTCTCCTCGGTCCACGCCCCGGTGGCGAGGATGGTCACCCGTGCCCCGACGTCCCGCTTCGCGCCCGTCTCGAGGTTGCAGACGGTGGCGCCGGTGACCTGGTCGCCGTCACGGTGGAACCCGACCGCCTCTGCCCGGCTGACGGCCACCGCCCCCAGGCTGACTGCGGTCCGCACGACCTCGAAGGCCAACCGGGCGTCGTCGACTTGTGCGTCGTAGTACTCGATGGCCCCGACCATCGACTCCCGTCGCAGCCCCGGCGCCTTCGCCAGGGCCTGCTGGCGGGTCAGGTGGCGGTGGCGGGGCACGCCCCGGGCCGAGCCGGTCGACCAGCCGAGGGCGTCGTAGAGGGCGATCCCCGTACCGACGTAGAACCGCTCCCAGACCCGGTGCTGGAGCGGGTAGAGGAAGGGGAGCTGGTGGACCAGGTGCGGTGCCACGTGCTGCAGGAGGACCGCTCGCTCCTGCAGGGCCTGGTGCACGAGGGTGAAGTCCATCATCTGGAGGTACCGCAGCCCACCGTGGATCAGCTTCGAGGACCGGCTGGAGGTGCCCGCCGCCCAGTCCTGCGCCTCGACGATGCCCACGCGGTAGCCACGGCTGACGGCGTCGAGCGCGGCGCCGGCACCGACGATGCCGCCGCCGACGACCAGGACGTCGAGCGCTTCTGAGGTCAGCCGGTCCCACGCAGTGGCGCGGTGCTCCGGAGAGAGAGCGGCTGGCTGCATCAGCGCCACCCCGCACGGGAACGGGCGGGCGACACCGGGGTGACGAGCCGCCTCGAGAGCACCGGGGAGCAGCAGGACGCCGGCCGGACCACCGCCTCGGAGGCCCGGTGGCGACGGGACCCGTCGCCGAGAGTCACCACGGGATGCCCTGCGTGGCGGTGCTGGCCACCATGATCGCCGGGATCAACAGGGTCAGGACCACTACGCCGGTGGCGATCCGTCCGGTCTTCCAGAAGAAGTAGCTGGCCACCGTGCCGATGATAATGAACACCGGAAGGAACTGGTCACCGACGATGGTCAGGAGCGGTTGGCTGGAGGTGAGGAGCTGTCCGGTGGCGAAGAGGACGCCGTACTCGAGCCCGAGGAAACCGACGTAGCCGACCACCAACAGCGCCGTCACGGCCAGCATGAACGTCCCGAGCGTCTTCATCCGGGGACGGAGCTGCCCGAACACGACGATCGACAGGACGATGAAGTAGAGGAGGAACGGCCACAGGTAGTCGAGGGCGATCTGCATGTGGACGAAATCGAGCGGTTTGATGTTGAACACGAAGAAGCGGACGTCCGAGCTCCAGGCCCAGTCGAAGAAGTAGACGGCGATGTAGGTCACCACCACCACCGTCGCCCCGAGGACGACGGAGCGCCACAGCAGGCGTCGGTCGACGGTGCCGTCGGGCTCGGTGACGCCGTAGGTGTGCAGGGTGCCGCGCCGGTCCTTCTTGGTCGTGAAGTGCCACAGGAGGAAGAGGAGCGTGGCGATGATCGCTCCGCCCACTGCCCATGCCGCGATACCGGTGGTGATGGTCTGGGGGAGGTACGGGCCGGCCGGGAGGTGGTTGGACCCCCACTCCTGCAACCAGTAGAAGGTCACCGGGCCGAGGGCGACGAGCACGGCCGCCCCCACCCACCACAGAGGACCACGCATCGAGCGGTTCTCCGGACGGTCGCGAACGACAGCCCCGAAGTACGACGTCTTGAGGAGCTGCCCGGCGACACCGAAGAGGAAGAGCCCCACCCCGATCAACCCGATCAGGGTCCCGATCTCGTCCCAGTACCAGATCTGGTGGCCGGGAGGCATCGACGAGACGCCAACCAGGGTCAGCTGCATCCAGTGCACGGCATCGGTCACGGCGCTCGGGTCGATGGTGAGCCCCGGGTGGTCGGTGCCGTGGATGAGCAGTTCACGACCGGTCCCCGCGGCGATCGAGCCGTACACCTTGCCCTGCACGATGGGCTGCGAGGTCCCGAAGAAGGTCTGCATCCGGGCAGAGTGGGGGAAGTCGCTTCCCTGGGGAACGGCCCACATCAACTGAGAGAACTCCGAGTACTGGGCTTCGTCGACCAGCACGTTGCGGGGGAAGGTCGGCGTACCGGGCACCGGCTCCACGCCGGGCGTGCTCACCGACGAGCTGACGAGAACGATCGAGCGGTAGGCCTTCGGCTGGGTGTACGCGGCCAGCACCGACGCCCACCCGCCCATGG
>JAJYZN010000182.1 GCA_021799915.1 Actinomycetes bacterium | reverse complement strand
AGCGTCCCGGTCCGGGAGTGAAGCGGCTCTCGACGCCAGGCGCAGCGACGGAGACCCGGTGCTCGGGGAACCCGAGCATCCCCACGATCTCCTGGCGAGACGATTCCGACAGCGTCACCACCCGGCTCCGCCGGTACAGCGGTGGAGCCAGGCGTTGTTCGATCAGCTCGCCGAGACGGGCGAGCGAGCTTGGCAGGACCATCCGCCACATCTCGGCATGCACGTGGTGGAGGAAGACAACGCGTGGGCCCCGATGCCAGATCGGCGAGAAGAACGGCATGCCGTTCCAGACTTCGACCAGCCCTGCTTCCGAACGCCCGCGCGAGCCGAAACCCTCCCAGGCAACCCGAGGGAAGAGCGAGTACCTCCCGGATCGACGAGTGACCTCGTAGCCCGAACGCGACAGCCTCTCGGACATGCCCTCCACTGCCGACGTCCGGAAGGTGACATCGATCCCCGCTTCCGCCCAGAGAGAGGCGATCCGGTGCGCGTGCAGCTCCGAGCCGCCGGCTTCGGGGTCGTCGAGATCCCGCCAGGCGACGAAATGGACCCTGCGGAGGCCGGCCGGTTCGGCGATGCCTGCCAAGAGGTCGGCGATCGGCACGCGTGCTGGTGCGGGACGCGGTTGCGGGTGGTGAGGTTTCGCCGGGAAGTAGCCCACCGGCTGGTCCTGGAGGCTCCTGCTCGTCGGGTCGATCGTCACCACGAGCGCGCCGCCGCCACGTCACACAACGCCATGGAACCCCCCGGAGCGAGCACGCACCGCGTGAGCGTAGCCGCTACTCCGGAAGGACATCTACCCGAGCTCCCTCTCCTACCACCCATCTGCCACTTTGGAATTCACGGCGCGGGTCTCCTCCCCCGCGAGACGTCGACTCTTCGCCGAACCTTCGCCGGCCTCCCACACCGTGCGCTGACTGGGAAAAGGCTCGTGGCGGGTCCGACCGGTGCGAAGGCAAGGACTGGACCGGACCCGCGAGCGCTGGCCGGAAGGCGGCTACTCGCACAGCCAAGGCACAATTCTCAATGACTCTACAATAGCTCTCAATGGCTCTCAATGGGCCCGGGCTCGCCGATGGTGTACGCCGGCAAACCCGGTGATGGTCACCAGCGAAAGCCCTGCCTGTACGACGAGATCGTGCACCGCGGTGGAGCGTGGCGCGCCGTGGGCCAAGAGGACTGCGCCGACGGCGGCGATGGCGCCGATCACGAGGACGACGGTGATCCAGCGGCGTCCGACTGCCAGCAGGTACATCGTGAGGACCACCGTGACGCTCAAGAAGACCATGGCCAGGACCAACGGGACGAACGCCGCCTCAGCCCCCAGGTAACGCGACGAGAACACCAGCGAGAGGAGGAAATGAGGTGCAGCCAATGCGAGGATGAGCAGAGTTACTGCAGGAATGGCGAGCAGGAGCATGGTGACCAGCGATTGGCGGAGCGCGTGGCCCCCGTCGCGCCATCGGATCGCTGCCTCGGGCAGCACGTAACCCGCACCGAGCACAATGGCCCCGAAGACCAGTGCCTTGCTCGCCACCGACACCGCCGCGTAGGACCCACTGATCCCCGGTGCCTCCCGGCCGACGACGATGACGTCGATGTTCTGGAGGAGAGCGATCATCGCCAGCGCCAGGAGCGCCGCGCCGAGGTCCCATCCCAGCTCACGACGTTGCTCGAGGGGCGCGCGCAATTCTGTGCGGTTGTCGAACGCCGATCGCCACCTCCGCCGCTGCTCTCGGGGGTGCCACGACCGGGTCACTCGTTCGAGCCACCCGTTCGGCAAAGCTCCGACGGGCTCGATCGGAGGACGCCAGGTCCGGTCGGCGCCGATGCGAGCGTGGACCGCAGTGACCGCTTCGGCGACGAGGACACCGACCGCAGCGCCGGGAGCTCCGAAGCCGATGCCCACGAGGCACACCATGGCAGTGCTGCGTACCCCACCTTCCACCAGGAGGTTCACCGAGAGCGTTCGGTAGTTGCGGCGTGACTGGAGCAGGCCGCGGTCCAGGCAGAGGAGGATCCAGATCGCGCCGGCAATGACGATCGCGTCCACACCGACCGCGGAGCGCTGCCCGAGGAGCCCCGAGGTCCAGTGCCCCGAGGCGAGCACGGCGACGCTGAACAGCGCCAGGGCAAGCGTAGCGAAACGATGGAAACGACGTCCCCATTGCCGGGCGAGCGATGAGGCTCCAGCCCCCCTCCAGGTGGTGAGCCGCCGCACGACGGCGACGATGACCGCCGATCCTGGCATCGAGACGATCAGGAACAGACCGGTCAGCTGGTTCAGCTCGCCGTATCCCCTCGTGGTGAGGAGCCGGGCCAGCAGTACGGTGACGATGACGTTGACCCCGTTGGCGCCGACGCCGGCCAAGGCAAGCGGTCCGGCTTGAAGTAGACCGGACCTGACAGTATCGACGGTGAGGTCCCCGGTCGGTGCTGTGGCGATGTCGCCGGTCGAAGGGGTGGCGGAGATGCCGACCCGTGGGCCGCGCTGGGGTTCGCTACCCAGCGAGTGCTCGGGAGCGGGTGCTTCCGACGGCAGGAGCAGCTCGCCACCCAGGGCAGGCATCACCGAGCCCGGGGCGAGTGAGATCGCGGCGGGCACCCCCTCGATCGCGGCCTCGATCGCCTCCACCGTGCCGACAGCCGGAGGTCGGATCTCATCCTCTGTGGCTTCGGGCTCCACGCCGTCACCGTAGCCAGCCACAGCAGGCAGCTGGTGGAGCGGGCGGGACGACGCTTTCGGGAAGATGCTCAGGTTCTCGAGGAACTGCGGCGGGCTGCTGCGCCCAGGACGCATGCCGGCAGCGCTCTCATCGTTTCCCCGGGCTTTTCGGCTTGGGCGACGCAGTCCTGCAGTGCCGCCGCGGAGAGGTCAAGGGCCGGTCTGGACAGCAGATGTCCGGACCAGACCCATGCGCCGTCGGTGAAGACCGGAGCGCGACCGATGACATCGGTCATGTAGGCCGCTGCGACACGCGAGTCCTGGCCGCTCACGACGAGCGGCAGGTCTCGTCGTGTCGGGACGACGACCGTCGTCACCTCCCAGGCATGCAGCGCCGATCGGATGGCCGATGGCGCCGCGGGATCGGCGAGCACCGCTGACGGGTCCAAGAAGGCGAGGTCGGTCAAGGCCTGGACCGCCGGTCGCTCGGCCCCGGCGCGTGACGGTGTGCTCTCGGGCCCGCTGCCTCCGACTTGGGCGTAGGGGATGCCGGAGGTGGCCTGCCACGTGAGAGCGGATTGGATCCCGGAGAACGGAGCCGGGTACGCAAGCAGGACCTGGCGTGGCACAAGCTTGGAAGATCGCTGCGCGAACCAGGGTGGCACGTCGAGGGCGCGCACGGTGTAGGGCAGCGCAGGTGCCAGCACAGCGGCAACCGGGCCGAGTGCAACGACGGCGGTTACCCCGGCTGCAACAGACGGCAGCCACTTGGCGGAGCTGTGCTGAGCTTGCCGGTCACGGCGGTCCGCCGCCCACCGGGCGAGTCGGGGGGATCGGCGGACGAGGTCCACAACCACGGTGACCAGGACGGCGCTGGCGAGCGAGGCAACGGCGGCGAAGTGCTCTTGATTGACGTCGTCGAGGAGCGGTAGCCGGTCCAACAGCCTCCATGGGCTCCAGCCACCACCTGCCGCGGGAAGGGCAAGCAGCGTGGCCGCCGCGCCCAGCAGGGAGAAGAACCACAGCAAGCGCTCACGCCGCCAGCACACGAGGCCGAACGCCACCAACACCAGCACCCCCCACCCGAGGTACGAAGCAGCGGGGAACAAGGTGCCGAAGTACCCCCCGATGGAGGCGAAGCCGGCGATGTTGGCCGGATGCAGTGCAACAAGGTCGCCGAACCCCGCACCGGCAAGCAACGTCATCGTCGGCCACACCAGGCCCGACAGGTGGGCGGGGCCGTCCAGGGCGAACCACGCTGGGTATCCGAGGAGGACGACCGATACCCCGATCGCCGCGGCCACACCGGGCATGGCCCGCCGCGCTCGCGCAACCATCCCCCCCCGGTCGGCGATCAATCCCCAGGCGGCGAGGATGGCCACCCCCAGCACGATCGAAAGTGCCATGACCACGAGCATCTCGGTCCCGACGAAGAACTGCACCGCCACGAGGCTCCCGAGTGCCAGGCCGACCGGCACCGCCCGGTGCCGCTGTCGCACGAAGAGCTCGTCCAGACCGGCCAGGACGAGAGGGAGCACCGCGAGCATTGCCATCTGAAGGTGCGCGTACGCGAGATTCTGGAGGACGAAGGGAGAGAACCCGAACAGCAGGCCACCGGCAAAGGCCGCCAATGGCCACCGCGCCCACCTCTTGAGCGCCCAGTAGGCGGCCAGGGCGTTGAGGGCTGGGGTGAGGGTGAGTGCCACGTTGAGGCTGGCGACGGGCCCAAACACCCACGTCACCGGCGCCAGCGGGACGCCGAGGGCCAGCACGCTGGTGTTGGCGAGGAGATTGATCCCCGTCGGGTGGAACAACGCCGACGAGTAGAACAAGCTGTGACCGTGGGCGATGGCATAGGCCGGCCACTCCATGAACCAGGTGAACAGCGCCGGGTCCCCGCAACCGCAGAGCGTGGTCGACGACGGATGGCCCGACCAGACGTGCCACCACAGGAGCACCGCCGCGAGGAGGTACAGGGTCCCGGCGAGCAGGAGCTCTCCGGCGGTGGTCCGCCTGGTCGAGCGCTCCGTGTCCTGAGGTTCTCCTCGCACGCGGTCCAGGATCGGCGCATGGAGGGTCTCGGGCACGCCGTCAGCGGGCTCGGACAACGTTGGGGTGCCTTTCCCACCCGCCTGCGAAGCGCACCCGGTGACGTCTTGCTTCGGGCCGTCGCTGAGGGGCATCAACCCGCGGCCGCTCGCCACGGCAGCACTGGTGCGTCGCGACCGGTGCCGCCACCGGTCCGACGGGACCCGTCGCTACGTTCCTCGTGGTACTCCTCCTCGACGTTCACCGCCCAGATGTCGTGCGACGCACCGAGGATGTTCTCCACCGTGAGCATGGCCGTGTACATGGAATGGTCCTGGTTGTTGTACTTGTGCATGCCGTTGCGGCCCACCAGGTGGACGTTCGGAGCGACGTCTGCGAGAAAATCGACGATGGTCGCGACGTTCGCCTGGTAGCCGTGGTCGTAGTGAGGGTAAGCCTTGGGAACACGCGTGACGTAGCCGGCCTCGACGTCGCCCGGCTCGGCAAGGGCCAGGGTCTCGAGCTCCCGCGTCGCTTTGGCGATCAGCAGGTCGTCGGGGCTGTTCCAGAGCTCGTCACCTTCGAAGACAAAGTACTCCAAGCCGAGGCAGGTCCGCCCTGTGCGCACCATTGTCGGCGACCACGAGCCGAAATTCTGAATCCGGCC
>JAJYZN010000181.1 GCA_021799915.1 Actinomycetes bacterium | reverse complement strand
TGGGCGAGCAACCGCTGTATGTGGTGAAGGTGGAACTGCAAGACGCCGCGGGCCAAGCGCTCGATGCGACAACCCGGCGCATCGGCCTGCGCACCTTGCGCGCGATCGAGCAGACCGACAAGGAGCCGATGCACTTCGTGGTCAACGGCGTGCCCTTCTTCGCCAAGGGGGCCAACTGGATTCCGGCCGATTGCTTCGCGCCGCGGCTGACCAAAGAGGCTCTCCGTCGCTACGCGGCCGACGCCGTCGCGGCCAACATGAATTGCTTGCGCTTCTGGGGAGGCGGATACTACGAGGACGACGCCCTCTTCGACGCCTGCGACGAGCTGGGCCTCTTGGTGTGGGAAGAGACGCCGGGATGGCACTACCTGGGGAACCAGACATTCGACGACCTGGTCGTCCAGAACGTCACCGACATGGTCCGGCGTGACCGGAGCCGCCCGTCGGTGGTCATCTGGGGAGTCCAAGTGAACGAGTCCACACCCGACCCGGCCCTCTACACCCAGACCAAGGCCGTCGCCGACGAGCTCGACGGCACCCGGCCCACCTCGGGGGCGATGGACATCTACTCGACCGCGACATGGGTCCAGGACGTGTTCGCGTACGACGACTACACCCACTCGTCGACGGCGGCCGGCCTCCTGCCGCCTCTCGCCGGGGTGCCTTACCTCGTGACCGAAGCCGTCGGAGCCCTCGACGGAGCCCCGTACTACCGGCGAACCGACCCCCAGGCAATCCAGCAGGAGCAGGCGCGCCTCCATGCCGAGGTGCACGACATCGCCGCCTCGACCACGCGCTACTGCGGCCTTCTCGGCTGGTGCGGGTTCGACTACGACTCCCTCAACGGCTTCATCTTCGAGAACGTGAAGTGGCCCGGGGTCTGCGACACCTTCCGGGTGCTCAAGCCCGGTGCCGCTTTCTACCAATCCCAAGTCGACCCGGCCATCCGGGCAGTGATCGCCCCGGCGTTCTATTGGGACTTTTCACCGGTCTCTTCGGTCACGTCGCTCGGGAGCACGGCGATGATCTGCTCCAACTGTGAACGGCTCGAGGTCTACGTCGGCAACCACCACTACGCGACCCTCCACCCCGACACGGCCGCGTACCCGCACCTGCCCTACCCACCGTTCCTCCTCGACGTGTCATCGGTCGACGCGTCGTCGCTGCCCGAGCTGCGGATCGACGGCTACGTCAAAGGGCGCGTGGCGGCATCGATGCGGTACGCGGCCGACACCTCGGGCGACCACCTTGCCGTGGCGGCCGACGACAGCGAGATCACCGCGGACGGACCGGATGCCACCAGGGTGAGCTTTCGGGCAGTGGACCGCTTCGGCGCGCCGCGCCCGTACGTGACCGGCGACGTGGACCTGGCGGTCCACGGCCCGTGCAGACTGGTGGGAGAGACGCCATTCGCCTTCGGCACAAACGGGGGCGTGGGTGCCGTCTGGGTGCGCTCGCTGCCGGGCCGGCGCGGCACGGTGACCGTCACGGCCACGCACCCGACCCTCGGGTCGGGCACGGTCAAGATCCGCGTCACCTGAGAACCCCGCTCAGGTGCGCGGCTGGGCGGGGATGAATACCGTCCTTTCGACCGGGGACTTTCGGCCCTGCCGGGGGCGCGCTTGCACGTTCATAGTGGAAGCACGAGAGCCCGCCGGGTAGCGGCGGTCGGACCATGAAAGGAACGACTGATGAAGAGAAAGACCTTCGACCTCATCCTCACCATGGGAGGTGGAATGCTGGTAGTGGTGCTGGTGGTCGCCGGTGCGCTGCTCATGTGGGGATCGAGCTTTGCAAGCTCGAACGTCCACAACCAGCTCGCGCGCCAGGAGATCTATTTCCCGTCGGCCGCGGCATTCGCTCATGCCAAGCCGGGGACCGAGATCACCCCCACAATGAAGCCCTACCTCCTCCCCTATGCCGGCGAGCAGTTGCTCACGGGAACACAGGCACAGGCATACGCGACACACTTCATCGCCATCCACTTGAGCGAGATGCCCTACGGCGGTGTCTACGCGAAGCTCAGCACGGCCTCCCGGGCGAACCCCTCCACAAAGAAGCTGGCCGGGCTCGTGACCACTTCCTTCCAGGGCACCACGCTGCGAGGGCTCCTGCTCGAGGCGTACGCGTTCAGCGTTTTCGGGACGATCGCCTTCTGGGCGGGTATCGCCGCATTCGTGCTCGCGTTCCTCATGCTGATCCTGACCGGCCTCGGGCTCTTGCACCTCAAGCGGACGCCCGAGGAGGCAGAGTTCCCGAGCCGCCACGAGCGCACGGCGGCAGCCTGAACCGGGCTTCGTGCGCAGCGGCGCTGCACACGAAGGACCGCGCACCCGAGGAACCCTCGCTCCGCGGGTGCGCGAGTGCCGGCCCCGGCGGGAGACTTTCCCGCCGGGGCCGGTCGTGTCGGGGGCCGGTCACGTCGGGGGCCGGTCACGTCGAGCCTCCAACGAGGACGCACGAAAGGAGGGAGGAGCGGTGAGCACCATGCGGGTGTGGGCGGTTGACCGCCCAGGGCCGATCGCCAGCGGTCCGTTGCGCCTCATCGAGCGAGCAGTCCCCGAGCCCGGACCCGGGCAGGTCCAGGTGGCCATCCGGACCTGTGGCGTCTGCCGGACCGACTTGCACCTGGCCGAGGGCGACCTCACCCCCCGGCGCCCGCTGGTCGTGCCGGGTCACGAGGCGGTCGGCACGGTCGAGCGGCTGGGACCGGGATGCACGAGGTTCGAGCTGGGTGAGCGTGTGGGCATCGCCTGGCTGGCCAGGACGTGCGGGAGCTGCCGCTTCTGCGTCCGGGGCCAGGAGAACCTCTGCACTGACCCCGTGTTCACCGGGTGGGACGTGGACGGCGGCTATGCCCCGTACGCCGTGGTGGACGAGCGCTACGCGTACCACCTCCCAGAGGCGTTCGGCGACGCCCAAGCCGCACCCCTGCTGTGCGCCGGGATCATCGGCTACCGGGCGCTCCGCCGCACCGGGTGCCCTCCGAAAGGACGGCTCGGGATCTACGGGTTCGGTGGCTCGGCCCACCTCGCAGCGCAGGTCGCCCTCGCCGAGGACATGCGCGTCCACGTGGTCACGAGGTCGGCCGAAGCCCGGTCGCTGGCCCTCGCCCTCGGGGCGGCGAGCGCAGTCGGAAACGGCGAAGTACCTCCCGAGCCCCTCGACGCGGCGATCTTGTTCGCCCCTGCCGGCGACCTCGTGCCCACGGCGCTGTCCGCCCTCGACCGCGGCGGCGTGCTCGCCGTTGCCGGGATCCACTTGAGCGCCGTTCCCGAGCTCGACTACGAGACCCACCTCTTCTACGAGCGCGAGCTGCGGAGCGTGACGGCCAACACCCGCCGTGACGGGGAGGAGTTCCTGGCCACCGCGGCCCGCATCGGTATCAGCGTGCACACGACGCCCTACCCGTTCGATCGAGCACCCGAAGCACTGGCCGACTTGGCGGCCGACCGCTTCAGCGGCGCGGCGGTGCTCACGATGAGCTGACGGGCCGCTCGAACGCCCCGGAACCGCAGCCCCGGGATGTCGTGCCGGTCAGGCCTGAGTGACGATGGCACCGTCCCTCATGTGCACCGTCCGATCGGCCGCTTCGGCCACCATCGGGTCGTGGGTGACCAAGAGGATGGTGGTCCCGTGATCCCGTCGGATCCGGTCGAACAGCGCGAGCACGGTCTGGACGGCTGCGGAATCCAGGCTGCCGGTGGGCTCGTCGGCCAGCAGTACTTTGGGCTCGTTGGCCAGGGCGCGAGCAATCGCCACGCGCTGACGCTCTCCTCCCGAGAGCTCCGTAGGACGGCGTCCGTCTCTCCCTTGGAGGTCGACGTCGTCCAAGAGCTCCTCGGCCCGGCTCCGACGCTCGGCCGCCGATCGGTGCGTGCCCATCATGGCGATCTCCACGTTCTTGACAGCGGTGAGCCTGGGCAGGAGGTTGTGGAGCTGGAACACGAGGCCGACCTGGAAGCGGCGGTAGTGATCGAGATCACGGGATCGGAGCAGGTCGTAGTCGGCGACCCTGATGCTCCCCGATGTCGGAGTGTCCAGCGCTGCGAGGAGGTGCAAGAGGGTCGATTTGCCACAGCCCGACGGCCCGGTGATCGCGACGAACTCCCCTGGTGCCACCGAGAGGTCGAGGTGGTCGAGAGCCTTGCCGAGCGAACCTTCGTACACCTTGACCAGATCGTGCACCTCGACCAGCGGTCGCCCCGCAGACACGGCTCCTTGGCTCGGAACGGCCGCGGCGCCGCCCAGCGTGGTGTGCTCGGAGCTACTCATGGCTGAGCGCCTCGAGCGGCTTCAAGAACGCCGCCCGGAGTGCGGGGTACAGCGTGCCGATCACGGTCATCCCCAATCCGGTGGCCAGCCCTCGGGCCACGATGCTGGCGGTGAAATTGGTGTGCAGCACCCCTTGGAGATCCGGGAGGGTCTCGAGCACGATGACCGCCAGGTACGCCAGCAGCACGCCGGCGGCGACGCCGAGCAGCCCAACGACAACAGCTTCTCCGAGCATGAGCAACAGCACCCGCCATCGTGACCAGCCGACCGCTCGGAGCAGACCGAACTCACGCGTCCGCTCGAAGAGGGAAAGCAGCATGGAATTGCCTACGATGACGGCACCGATCAGGATCGCGAGCACGGTGCTCCCGGCCGCTGCCGCCTGGAGGAAGACGAGGTTCCTGTCCGCCCGGCCGAACTGCGACGCGGTACGAATGGTGGTGAGCTCGGGGTTCGCCGACGTCAGCGCATGCTCGACGGCCGGAATGGAGTCCCCAGTCGTAACTTTCACGAAGGCCATCGTGATGGAACCGGGCACGCGGTTGTAGGCCTGGAGGATCGGCAGCGGGAACATCGATCCCAAGTCCCCAAAGGAGATCCCCGTCGAATAGATCCCCACCACCGTGTACCACGTCCCGTTGGTGTGGAAGATGCTCCCCACGTGGTCCCCGAAGTTCTGGGCCGCCCGCCATCCCAGCATGATCTCGTGGGGAGCATCGGCTCCGTAGGCGTGCCCGGCCACGATCCGGACACCGAAGGGCGCGAGGTCCTGGGGCTGGATACCGATCTCGAGAAAGAGCGGGTTCGCCGCGTCGAGGCGCTCGGTCTCCACCAGTACCCCGACGGCGCTGGCGACCCCCGGGGTGGCTTGCACTCGGGCGAGCTGGCTGTCGTCAAGAGAGCTCGACAGGATGTCGGACACGCCCTTCTGGGCGACGGTGAAGTCCGCCTTGCCGGTCTTCAGCAGCGCCAGGTCGCTGGCCTCCAGGCTGTGGGTCACCACGCCGAGCGAGACCACCGTGAGCACGCCGATGGCGACCGCGAGGCCGGTGGCGGCGACGCCCACGAGGAGAGATATCTGCGCCCCGTAAGCCACTCGCACGAGGAGGTCCCGCCCGAGGTCGTCGGTCCCGAGAAGGAACTTGGCGCTCGGCGGGCGGGGCAGGCCGGCAGGTGTGAGGCCGGTCGCGGGGAAGGTCTTGTCGGGCCC
>JAJYZN010000180.1 GCA_021799915.1 Actinomycetes bacterium | reverse complement strand
CGGTGGCGGCCATGCACCACCGGTTCCTTCAGGTCCATCAGATGGACAAGGTCAAGGTGGCGGCGGCGATTTGCCGCTCGTATGACAAGACGCTGTGCTTCGTGCGCACCAAACGCGGGGCGGACCGACTGGTGGAACAGCTCGCCCGCGAGAGGGTGAGGAGCGCCGCCATCCACGGAGACCTTCGGCAGGTCAACCGGGAGCGCGCCCTGGCCGACTTCGCTTCCGGGAAACTCTCGGTCCTCGTCGCGACGGACGTGGCGGCCCGGGGGCTGCACATCGACAACGTCGATGTCGTCCTCCACTACGACCCGCCCGAGGACCACAAGGCGTACCTGCACCGCTCGGGCCGGACCGCTCGGGCCGGGGAGACCGGGGTGGCTGTGACTCTGCTGCTCTGGAACCAGCTGGTCGAGGGTGAGGTCATCCAGCGTCGGTTGGGGCTGCGGATCCCGATCGTCGAGATGTTCTCCAACGACCCCCGTCTGGCCGATCTGGCCGGGTGGGAGCCCTCCGAAGACGAGAGCGTGCTCTGAGCCGGCAACGGGCCGGGACAACGAGGCGATGACCTTTCCCTCCTCGGTGTCGCCGCGGCTCTGGTCGAGCGAGGAGGAGTCCTTCGACCGGGTGCTGGCCATCTGCGCCCACCCCGACGACGTGGACTTCGGGTGCGCGGCCACGGTGGCCACGATGCGCCGTGCCGGTGCCGCCGTCCGGTACTGCATCATCACCGACGGCGAGGCGGGTGGCGATGACCGGGCCATGTCCCGCGGCCAGATGGCCGAGATCCGCCGGGGCGAGCAACTCGCGGCGGCAGCGGCGGTGGGTGTGAGCGAGGTGACGTTCCTCGGCTATCCCGATGGCCGGGTCTCCGCCACCTTGGAGCTGCGCCGCGACCTGTCCCGGGTGGTCCGGGAGTTCCGCCCCGACCTCGTGATTGCGCCCTCTCCCGAGCGGAACTGGAACGTGATCTTCGCCAGCCATCCGGACCACCTCGCGGCGGGCGAGGCGGCGGTCGACGCCGTGTATCCGGACAGTCGGAACCCCTTTGCCCACCCCGAGCTCCTGGAGGAGGGTCTGGAGCCCCACACCGTGCGCGCCCTGTGGCTGATGGCCGCCCCGGCCGCCAACCTCGCCGTCGACGTCACCGAGGCGTTCGAGGGTAAACTCGCCGCGCTCTCCTGCCACCGGAGCCAGGGGACCGACGATCCGGGGCTTCGGGACCGCCTGGCGACGAGGGCCGGTGGCGCGGCCACCTCGGCGGGGCTGGCCGAGGGTCGTCTCGCCGAGCTCTTCTGGGCGGTGGGGACGGGCTAATCAGTCCGCCAGCTGGCGGAGGACGTAGCGGAGGATGCCGCCGCCGCGGTAGTACTCGGCCTCCATCGGGGTGTCGATCCGCACCAGCGCCGAGAACTCGACGCCGGTCCCGTCCTCGCGTTCAGCGCTCACCGACACCTCCTTGGGCACCGAGCGGTTGAGCTCGTCGAGACCGCGGATGCTGAAGACTTCGCGACCGTCGAGCCCGAGGCTGTGGGCATTCTCGCCGGCCCGGTACTGGAGGGGGAGGACTCCCATCCCGATCAGGTTGGAGCGGTGGATCCGCTCGAAGCTCTCGACGATCACCGCCCGCACCCCGAGGAGCGCCGGACCCTTGGCGGCCCAGTCCCGGCTCGAACCTGAGCCGTACTCCTTGCCGGCCAGGATGATCAGCGGGACCCCGTCGCGCCGATAGCGCTCGGAGGCCTCGAAGATGGTGGTCTCCTCGCCGTCGGGCAGGTGCAGGGTGACCCCGCCCTCCGTGCCGGGGGCCAGCTGGTTGCGTAGGCGGACGTTGGCGAAGGTCCCCCGGACCATGACCTCATGGTTTCCCCTGCGGGTGCCATAGGAGTTGAAATCCCCCCGTTCGACCCCGTGTTCGACGAGGTAGCGACCGGCGGGGCTGGAGACGCCGATCGAGCCGGCCGGCGAGATGTGGTCGGTGGTGACGCTGTCCCCGAGTAGGGCCAGCACCCGTGCCCCCTCGATGTCGGCGAGCGGTTCGGGGTCCGAGCCCATCTCGTCGAGGAACGGCGGGCCCAGCACGTAGGTCGAGCCGGGTTGCCATGCGAACGTCTGGCCCTCGGCCACCGGGATCGCCCGCCACCGATCGTCACCGTCGAAGACCGCCGCGTAACGGCGCTGGAACATCTCCGAACCGAGCGCGTCGCGGATGGTCTGGGCGATCTCCTGGGTCGAGGGCCATAGATCGGACAGGTGCACCGGTGTGCCGTCGCTGGCAGTCCCGAGCGCTTCGGTGCCGAGGTCGACGTTCATCGACCCGGCCAGGGCGTAGGCGACCACGAGTGGCGGGGAGGCAAGGTAGTTCATCCGCACATCGGGGTGGATCCGTCCCTCGAAGTTCCGGTTGCCCGAGAGCACGGCAGCGACCGAGAGGTCGCCGGACTGGACCGCCTCGGAGACGCCGGCAACGAGCGGCCCGGAATTGCCGATGCACGTGGTGCAGCCGAAGCCGACCAGGTAGAAGCCCAGGGCTTCCAGGGGCTCGAGGAGCCCGGCCCGCTCGAGGTAGTCCATGACCACCCTCGAACCGGGGGCGAGCGACGTCTTCACCCACGGCTGCGAGCGCAGGCCCAACTCGACGGCTCGTTTGGCCAGGAGCCCGGCTCCGATGAGCACCTGGGGGTTCGAGGTGTTGGTGCAGCTGGTGATGGCGGCGATGACGACGTCGCCGTCCCGTACCTCCTGGCGTTCCGCCCCCGCACCCGTCGCCAGGGGCGCCGAGCGCAGTTCGTGGCCGAGGACGCCCCGGAAGGACGCGGCAGCGGCGGTGAGCGACACCCGGTCCTGGGGCCGCCTGGGTCCGGCCAGGCTGGGCACGACGGTCGAGAGATCGAGGTCGAGCTGTTCGGTGTAGACGGCCTCGTCGGCGCCGGGCTCGTGCCAGAGCCCCTGCTCCTTGGCATAGGTCTCCACCAGTTCTAGGTGCCCGGGGTCGCGGCCGGTGAAGCGCAGGTACGACATGGTGGCCTTGTCGATGGGGAAGACGGTGCAGGTGGCGCCGTACTCGGGCGACATGTTGCCGATGGTCGCCCGCGTCTCCACCGGCACCGCGGCGATGCCCGGGCCGTAGCATTCGACGAACTTGCCGACCACGCCGTGCTCTCGCAAGAGCGCGGTGATGGTGAGGACGAGGTCGGTCGCCGTGGTCCCCTCGGGCATCTCGCCGACGAGCCGCAGCCCGACCACTGGGGGCACGAGCATGGAGTACGGCTGTCCCAACATGGCCGCCTCGGCCTCGATGCCGCCCACGCCCCATCCGAGCACTCCGAGGCCGTTGACCATGGTGGTGTGGGAGTCCATCCCGACCAAGGTGTCGCAGTAGGCGAGCCCTTCCTTCTCGAAGACCACCCGGGCCAGGTACTCCAGGTTGACCTGGTGGCAGATGCCGGTGCCCGGCGGGACCACCCGGAAGTTCTCGAACGCCTGCTGGGCCCACGCGAGCAGCTGGTAGCGCTCGAGGTTCCGTTCGTACTCAATGTCGACGTTGGTCGCGAAGGAGCCCGGGTCCCCGGAGCGCTCGGCGATCACCGAGTGGTCGATCACCAGCTCCACCGGGACCAGGGGGTTGATGCGGGCCGGGTTGCCACCGATCTCGGCGATCGCGTCGCGCATGGCGGCCAGGTCGACCACCGCCGGGACCCCGGTCAAGTCCTGCATGAGGACCCGCTCGGGGTTGAAGGCGACCTCCCTCGCGGTCTCCGCCGACCCGCCTCGCCCGGCGTGCGACGCCCACGAGGCCAGTCCGGCGATGTCGGCGGCGTCGACGGCGAGGCCGTCCTCGTGGCGCAGCAGGTTCTCGAGCAGCACCTTGAGGGTGTAGGGCAGGCGCGCCACGTCGTGATCGGCGAGCCCCGGTCCGGTGAGGGAGAAATAGTCGAGCTGACGGCCGCCGACGGTGAGCCGGGACCTGGTGGAGAAGCTGTCGGGATTCGGGCGAGAGGCCATGGACCCATTCTGCCCCCTCCCTGGCCCAGGGCATTCGGGGTCCGGGCGACCGGGCCGGCATCTTCAGGGTGCGAAGATGGCGCATGGACGACGTCCGGAGCCTGGTCGAGCAGCGCTTGGCCAGAGCCTTCGACTCGGTTTCCCCCGGTGCCGACCCCGTGGTGCGTCCCTCGGGCCGGGCGGACCTCCAGGCCAACGGCGCCATCGCCGTCGCCCGATCACTCGGGCACGACCCCGTCGACGTCGCCAAGTCCGTCGTCGAGGTACTCGACATCGCCGACCTCTGCGAGCAGGTCGAGATCAGCGGGAACGGCTTCATCAACCTGACCTACGCGTCGGAATTCCTGGCTGAGCGACTGGCAGCCATGGCGGCCGACGAACGGCTCGGCGTCGAGCGGACCGACCGCTCCGAGACGGTGGTGGTCGACTACTCGGCCCCCAACGTCGCCAAGGAGATGCACGTCGGTCACCTCCGCACCACGGTCATCGGGGATGCACTGGCCCGAATGCTTGCCTTCTTGGGGCACGACGTGAGGCGGGAGAACCACATCGGGGACTGGGGAACCCCCTTCGGGATGCTGATCGAGCACCTCGTCGATCTGGGCGAGGAGGAGGCGGCCCACGAGCTCTCGGCCGGCGATCTGACCGACTTCTACCAACGGGCCCGGGCCTCTTTCGACACCGACCCCGCGTTCGCGGAGCGCAGTCGGCGTCGGGTGGTCCTCCTGCAGTCCGGCGACGCCGAGACCCTCCGGCTCTGGCGGGTGCTCGTGGCCGAGAGCATCCGGTACTTCGACCTCGTCTACCAGAAGCTCGGCGTCGAGCTGACTGACGACGACGTCTTCGGCGAGAGCTTCTACAACCCCATGCTCCCCGAGGTCGTCGAAGAGCTCGAGGCCCAGGGCCTCCTCGTGCTCCACGAGGGAGCCCGTTGTGTGTTCCCGCCCGGTTTCACCAACCGCCACGGGGACCCGCTACCGCTCATCGTCCAGAAATCGGACGGAGGCTACGGCTACGCTGGCACGGACCTCGCCGCCATCCGCTACCGGGTCCGGCAGCTCGGTGCCACCCGCCTGCTCTACGTCGTCGGGGCTCCCCAGTCCCAGCACCTCCAGATGTGCTTCGCCGTGGCGTCCATGGCCCGCTGGCTCGGGCCCGGCGTCGAGGCCGTGCACGTCTCGTTCGGCAGCGTGCTCGGGAGCGACCATCGGATGCTCGCCACTCGATCGGGGGGAGCCGTGAAGCTCGTCGACCTGCTCGACGAGGCGATCGAGCGGGCCCGCAGCGCCATCGCGCAGCGGCGGGAGGTCGACCCCAACAACGCTGCCGGGGTCGACGACGACGCGGTGGCCGCGCAAGTCGGGATCGGAGCGGTGAAGTACGCCGACCTGTCCACCGATCGGGGCCGCGACTACGTCTTCGACTGGGACCGCATGCTGGCGTTCGAGGGCGACACCGGGCCGTACCTGCAGTATGCACACGCCAGGATCCG
>JAJYZN010000179.1 GCA_021799915.1 Actinomycetes bacterium | reverse complement strand
CACCCAGCAATCGGTCTCCACCTCCGACGAGTGGACCGCGTTTGTCGAGGGCTCGAGCGTGAGAGACCTGGAGCTTTTCGGCTTCCCGCCCCCCGGCCACCCGATCTGGTCCGAGGAGTTGCTCGACGCGACTGCGGAACGCTATCCGGGTCTCGACCTCGGCCCCTGGCGGGCTGCCCAAAGGACCTGAGGGGCTGGTCCCCCGAGCACCTGGGTTCCCCGAGCACCTGGGTCCCCTGAGCACCTGGGTCCCCCGAGCACCTGGGTCCCCCGAGCTCAGTCGGCCGGTTCGGTCTCCGGGCGGACCGGTGGCCGCACCTTCACGTGGCTGTGCTCGTGCGGGCGGAGGGGCTCCCGCGTCACGTCCGTGAGCGCGGCGGCGGTCGCACTCCCCACAGGCTGGAACCCCGAACCGACATTCCCGTCGGCCCGCTCGCCACCGGCCGCGCCCGGCGCATGGCGGCCTCGCTGTCCTGACGGGGCACGACCGCTGTTCTCGGCTCGGATGACACTCACCCGGTGGAGGATGACACCGACCACGCCCAAGACGACGAGTGCGGCCACCACGTAGCCGGCATCGCTAAAGGCCTTGATCACGTGGTCCCAACCGCTTCCGAGGGCATAGCCGATGCTGCAGATGGCGGCGTCATAGATCGCGACCCCGAGGAGCGTGAAGGCGAGAAAGGTGCCGAACGCCATCTCCCCGATACCGGCGGCCAAAGAGACGAAGGAGCGCAGGAGCGGGATGAGCCGGCCGACGAAGACGAATGGATCGCCTCGGCGCTCGAACCACGCCTCGGCCCGGTCCAAGTCGCGGTGGGTGAGCAGGATGAAGCGACCGAGACGGTCGATGAGGGGCCGCCCCCCGAACCGGCCGATCGAGTACCCGGCGACCGACCCCGCGGTGTCCCCGGCGATCGCGACGAGTATCACGATCCCGAGCTGGAGATGGGGGTCGCCGTGGGCGGTCAGCTCCCCACTGGCCAGCGCGCCGGCGTAGCCCATGGCCGGCTCCGAGCCGACCGGGATCCCGAGCGCCGAGGTGAAGTTGAACGCGAACAGCGCCAGGTAGCCCCAGTGGGAGAGAAAATGTTCCATGGAAGCCCCCTTTCTAGCCGCCCCGCCGCTCCATCCTGCGACAATTGGCCACAGCCTCTCCTCAGGCGGCGACCGGCCCTACACTCCGGGGCGTGCTGCGAGTCCGTACCGAGTCCGGATCGGTCTACGACGTCGACTGCGACGGGAAGCAGATCCGGCGCGTCCACGGTCGCCACGGCCCGGCCGACACCCAGCCCCAGGACGGGATCTGGCGCCGGTTCATCGCCATCGACGGCCCCGTGCTCGGCAAGGCGATGGTCGTCTACTGGGCTACCGAGGTCGCAGGCGCCACCGAGACGAGCCTCGGGTTCCGCACGACGGCGGTGCGCGAGGTCCAAGAGGTTGGCCGCGCCCGCGACTCGGACCTCTGATCGGCGTGCCTCCATCAGCGCGGCTCGGGCCGATGGAGCCCGTTCAAGAGTCGACGATCCGGGTCGCTTTGTAGCCGGCCCGGGGGATGGTGTCGCGATCGAGGAGCTCGGCGTCCACGACCACGCCGAGCGCCGCCTTGACGTCGGCAGCGAGGCGCTCGGCAGCCCGGCGTCGCAGGTCTGCATCCTCCGATGCCACTTCTACGCGCACTTTGAGCGGGGTGTCGCTGCCGTCGGGCTGGACCACCTGGTACTCGAGTGAAGGGCGGCTCAGCTCTTCGATGCCGCGCAGCACCGACTCGAGCTCGTTGAGCTGGAACCGGGTGCCCTGACAGGTGAGCAGATCCTTGAACCTCCCGCCCCACAGGCCGCGGATGGAGGTCTCCCCGCACGGGCACGGCTCGCGCAGGATGGCACAGGCCTCCTCGAGGTCGTAGCGCAGCAGGCCGTTGTCCCGATCCAGGGTGGTCACGGTGAGGTTGCCCCACTCGCCGTCGGGGACTTCGCGCCCGGTGGCCGGGTCGACGGCCTGGACCACGGCCCAGTCCTCGTGAATGTGGGCGCCCGGCGACTGCCCGCACGGGCCGCCGACGTATGCGTAGCACTCGGCTCCCGCCGTCATGAGAGGCATGCCGCCACGACCCATCCCGAAGCCCGGTGGCGCTTTGAGGCCCGTGAGGCCTGCGTCTTCGAGAGGGATGCCCAACTTGTTGGCGACCTCGAGGAAGCGCCCGGTGGCGAAGCCCATGAAAGGGATGTCCGGGGTCACCCGCGTCCAGAAGCGGACGGCCTGCTCGGCCAGCTCGTCGGTGTCGGGCGGCGGCACCCACAGGCTCAGCAGCCCGAGGTACTCGTAGGTTCCCTGGAGCATCTGTCCGCCTCCGTAGAGGTAGGCCGGATGGGCGTGGGTCACGATCATCCCGGGGCGGTAGCCCATCCGCCACCAGTTGCGGGCGCCTGACTCGTACTCGACCCAGAGGTCCTTGCGGGTCCAGATCGTGATGGTCGGCTGCCCGGTGGTCCCGGTCGACGTCCCGAGACGCACGCCGTCTCGGGGATCGGTGAAGCGGTACGTACCCCACGGCGGTGCAGCGGCCTCCGAGTCCCGGAGGTCCTGCTTCACAGTGAGGGGGATCCTCCAGAGATCGTCGACGCCGCTCACGTCCTCGGGACTGTGAACGCCGGCTGCGGCGAGCTTGTCCTTGAACAGGGGCACCGGCGTCTCGATGACCCGGGTGACGAGATCCCTCACTCGCTGGTCTTGGAGATGGCGCCGCCGTTCCGGGTCCATCGCCTGCTTGTCGGGGTCCCAGAGCGCCTGGCCCGGATCGCGGGGGATCGGTCCGAGCATGCCGGGGGCGAACGGGGGAGTCGAGACCGAGTCGGGACCTGACATGGCTGTCATGTTGGCACAGCCGGGCTCATGCCGGCGCAGCCGGAGCCGAAAGCACCTCGTTCATGCGGTCCAGCTCGGCTCGGATCTGACGCCTCCCACCCTCCACGACGCCCTCGGCCACCTCCGGGGCGATCCCTGCGGGCAGCTCCAGCCAGAGTGCGAGGCTCGCCCGGCACCGTACGGGGCTGAGAGCCTCCACCTGGAAGGCCTCCCGGGCTCTCAGCGCCCCGTCCATGGTCGCGACCACCTCGCGGTCCTCGACGACCGAGCTGACGGCGAGCTCGACGGGGTGAGGCCCGTGGGAGGTCGCCAGGACGAACCGGTAGCACGCCCCAGCACCCAGCTCGCCACCGATCCCCGAGCCAGAACGGATGCGGTTCACCTCGCTCACGTCGGGGTTGTACTCGGGAAGCCTGGTGAAATCGAGGCGCAACGCCCAGACGTCCGGTGCCGGCGCGGCAATCTCTACGGTCTCCTCGGCGTCGGGCTTCGTCATCACCCTTGCTTACCCTTCCACCCCCGGACCCGGCAACACGTCGGTGCTACCTTCGCGCATCGTGGGCACGACAGCCGGCGGAGCAGCGGCGGAGCAAGGCGTCACGTCCCACGCCCACCGGCAGCCGGAGCACGCGGCGCTCGTGGTGGGAGAGCGGATGCGCACCTACGGTGAGCTCGACGACCGGGCGCGGCGCTTGGCCGCGGTCCTTGCCGAGATGGGCGCCGGGCCCGGCCGCCCGGTGGCGGCAGTCCTGCGCAACGGGTTCGAGCCTTTCGAAGTGGCGATCGCGGCGGCCATGGCTGGTGCGCCGTACCTCCCGGTCAACTGGCACCTCAAAGCCTCGGAGCTCAGCTTTCTCCTCGCCGACGCAGGGGTGGGCGCCGTGGTGGGGAACGGCGATCTCGCCGACGTGATCGGCGAGGCCGTGCAGCGAGCCGGGATCGGCTCCCCCCCGCTTCTCACCGACGAGCCGCCCGGCGGTCCGCAGTCCTCGGGTGGTCGGCCACGGTCCCTTGGCGGCTACGAGGATCGGATCGCTCGCTCTCCTGCCGACCCGTCGCTCGACAGCGGTCCGGGGCCCGAGCTCGTCTTCTACACCTCGGGGACCACCGCCCGCCCCAAGGGCGTCGTGCACGGCGGGCTCGGGGACCTCGCCGCCCGCCGGGCAGGGATGCAAGGCCAGGCGGCCTTGTGGGGCTGGACCTCGGACGACGTCTACGTGATGTCGGGGCCCGCCTACCACGCAGCGCATGCCGGGTGGGCCCTCACCGCTCTGTACGTCGGTGCGACGACGGTCCTTCTCGATCGGTTCGACGCGCGGGAGTTCCTCGGGGCCGTGCACCGATACGGGGGGACCCGCTCGTTCATGGTGCCGGCGCACTTCATCCGGTTGCTGGAGGTCCCCGAGGAGGAGCGCCGTGCAGCGGAGGTCTCCACGCTGCGCCTGATCGTCCACGGCGGCGCACCGTGCCCGGTCGCGGTCAAGTACCGCATGATGGAGGCGTTCCCCCGCACCGAGATCCACGAGCTCTACGGCGCGAGCGAGGGGGGTGCCACCAGGATCTCCCCGCACGAGTGGAAGGAGCACCCCGGCAGCGTCGGTCGTCCGTGGCCCGGTGTCGAGATCCGAGTGCTGTCCGAGGCCGGCGAGCCGCTGCCGGCCGGGACCGACGGGATCATCTGGATCAAGCCCCCCGGCGCCCAGCGTTTCACCTACCGCAATGATCCTGACGCAACGGCGCAGGCGTGGCGTGACGAGGCGTTCACGGTCGGGGACATCGGGCACCTGGACGCCGACGGCTACCTCACCATCACCGACCGGGCGTCGGACATGGTGCTGTGGGGCGGGGTCAACGTCGCACCTCGCGAGATCGAAGAGGTCCTCTACCGCCACCCGGCAGTCGTCGACTGCGCCGTCTTCGGTGTGCCCCACGAGCGAGACGGCGAGCAGTTGGTGGCAGTCGTCGAGGCACGCTCCGCGGTGTCGGTCGACGAGCTGGCCGGCCACGTCCGAGCGCACCTCGCCGACTACAAGGTGCCGAGGGAGTGGAAGCTGGTCGACGAGCTGCCGAGGGATCCCAACGGCAAGGTCGTGAAGCGCCTGCTGCGACAGGACTACCTGGCCTGATCGGAGCCCGAGCGAGCAGCATCGCCTGGATCCGATGAGGAGCTGGCGGCCCGGGAGCGAAGCAGCGCCGCCGCCTCCTCGGCCCGCCGCCGGAACGCCCCCGCCGGGTCGTCGCCGTCGTCGAGCACGCCCGCGACGTGCTCGAAGAACAGCCCGACGACCATCGCTCGCAGCATCCGGGCGACTGCGGCGGGCCCCGTCTCCTCGCAGACTTGGGGATCGCACTCGGCCAGCCATCGTTCGAGCGATGCCTGGGTGGCGGCGAAGAGCTCGGCGCCGACAGCGAAGGCGGTCTCGTCACCGCGGAGCACTTCGCCGAGCATGAGGCGGATGAAGTCCTCCACCTCGAGCATCGAGCGCAGGATGTCGTCGAGCAGCTCGGACAGAGCATCGGCTGGATCGCGGGTGAGCGCAGCCGGGCTCGGCGCTGCCAGTCCGGCGATGAACCCGCGATCTTCGAGAACTGCGACCAGCAGGTCCCGCTTGGACGGGAAGTAGTGGTACAGCGACGCCACGTTGAGGTTGGCAGCTGCCGCCAGGTCGCGCATGCTCG
>JAJYZN010000178.1 GCA_021799915.1 Actinomycetes bacterium | reverse complement strand
ATGACCGGAGGCCACAACCGCTGGTCCATCCACGCCATGAACATGGGTAACCCGGTGCTGCTCCAGACCCATCGGGGGGAGCCTCACGCGGTCATGAACCCCGATGACGCCGCGCGCCTCGGCATCGAGGACGGCGACCTGGCGAGGGTGTTCAACGACGTCGGTGACTTCAAGGTCAGGGTGAAGACGTCATCGGGACAGCGTCCCTTCGGACTGTCGGTGTACAACGGCTGGGAAGGCCACATGTTCCGCGGGGGGCGGGGCTCCAACGAAGTGGAGCCCGGCATGGTCAAGTGGCTTCAGATGGCGGGCGGCTACGGCCATTTGCGCTACGCGCCGATGGAGTGGCAGCCGGTTCCGGTGGACCGACCGATCTTCGTCGACATCGCCCGGGAAGAGGTCTTCTGATGCGCGACGTCTACGTCCTGGCTGTTGGGATGACGACGTTCGGCAAGTATCCAGAGCTCGGGATCAAGGAGCTCAGCGCCCGAGCGGTGACCGAGGTCCTGGTTGATGCGGCGTTGGACCCCACCGCCATCGAGGCGGCCTGGTTCGCCAACGCCGGTTGGGGGATGGCAACGGGCCAGCACTGCATCCGCGGTCAAGTGGCCCTCGCTCCCCTCGGCATCGAGGAGATCCCGGTGATGAACGTGGAGAACGCGTGCGCCGGTGGGTCGTCGGCCTTCCACGGCGCCTTTCTCGGAATCGCCGCCGGCGCCTACGACGTGGCGCTCGCCGTCGGTGCCGAGAAGTCATTCGTACCGGCGGGCGGCGACCCCGAGGCGCGTCGACGGGGGTTCGAGAGCTTCATCGCTGGCACCGACGTCGAGGTCACACAGGCCTTTCTCGAACGGATCAGGGCCGAGGCCGAGCAACGCCGGGCCGATCTCGAGGCCCGCGGCGAGGTGAAGAAGGGTGGAGGCGAGGCACGCAGCCCGTTCATGGACCTCTACTCCATGGCTGCCCGGGGCCACATCGAGCGCTACGGGACCACGCAGCGCCAGCTGGCCGTCATCGCCGCCAAGAACCACCGCCACGGTGCCCTCAACCCCCACGCCCAGTACCGCATGGCCATGACGGCCGACGAGGTGCTCGACGACCGCCTCGTCTCCTGGCCTCTCACGAGGTCCATGTGTGCGCCCACCGGCGACGGTGCCGCTGCGGCGGTCCTGGTGGCCGGCGACCGGCTGGCTCCACTCGATCGCTCCCGAGCCGTTCGGGTCCGAGCGTCGGTGCTGGCCTCGGGGCGCCTTTCGGCCGGCGGCGGGCACCTGGTTCCACCGGCACAGCGTGCCTACGAAGCCGCGGGCGTGGATCCCGATGACGTGGACGTGGCCGAGGTCCACGACGCCACGGCCTTCGGAGAGCTGGCCCAGACCGAACGCCTCGGTTTCTGCGCCGAGGGACAGGGCGGCCCGTACGCCGAGTCGGGCGCCACCTCGCTCGGGGGTGCCCGCCCGGTCAACCCGAGCGGCGGGCTCGAGTGCCGTGGACACCCGATCGCCGCCACCGGCCTGGCCCAGATCACCGAGATCGTGACCCAGCTGCGGGGCGAGGCAGGCGATCGCCAAGTCCCCGGAGCCCGTCTCGGTCTGATCGAGAACGGCGGCGGGTTCATCGGCACCGGTGAGGCCGCCGTCTCCATCCACGTCCTCGAGGCCCCGCCCGGCCGATCGGGCCCACGGTCCGCTCGGCCGGTAGCGGGCGACCACCGATGACCGCCGAGCCCACGACCCTCGGGGAACTCGTCCGAGCCCAGTCCGACCGGTTCGGGCACGCGCCGTTCCTCTTCTTCGGGGACCGCACCCTGTCCTTCGCCGACCTCGACGATCAGGTCGAACGGGTCGCCCGCGGCCTGGCCGAGCTCGGAGCCGGTCCGGGCACGGGGGTAGCCGTCCTCATGCCGAACTCGCCGGAGTGGCTCATTGCCTTCTTCGCCGTCCAACGCCTGGGCGCCTACACGGTCCCGGTCAACGTCGCGCTCAAGGGTGAGGGCCTTCGGCACGTGATCGGCCACTCCGACGCCGGGATCCTCGTGACGGCGGCGGAGTACGCCGAGGCGGTCCAGGCCGTGACGCCCGGGTTGCCCGGCCTGCACCGGGTGGTGGTGGACGAGCAGCAGGCCTCCGCCGACTGGCGGCGTCCGTCCGGGTGGATCGCCCTCGGTGAGCTCGAAGGGATGGCACCGGGTCCGATCACTCGCCGCACCGCCGTCACCGGAGGGATCAGCACGATCATGTACACCTCGGGCACCACCGGCGCCCCCAAGGGTGTGGTCAGCCGCTACGGCGGGCTGAACCTATCGGGCATGCGGATGCTGGCGGGCGGGCTCCAAGCCGACGACGTGCTGTACACCTGTCTGCCCCTGTTCCATGCCAACGCCCTGCTGCTCACCACGGCGCGGGCCCTGGCGGCAGGGCGCCCGATGGCACTGGCCCGACGTTTCTCGGCGAGCCGGCTCTGGGAGGACACCCGCCGCTACGGCGTGACCACCTTCAATGCCCTGGGGGCGATGGTCCCGATCCTCGTCAAACAGCCCGAACGGCCCGACGACGCCGACAATCCGGTGCGGACCGTGTTCAGCGCCGCGTGTCCGGCTTCGGTGTGGGCCGAGTTCGAACGTCGCTTCGACGTGCGGATCATCGAGGGCTATGCGGCCGTCGACGGCGGCGGCTACATGACCATCAACTTCGGACAGTCCCCGCCGGGGTCGATCGGCAAGGCGCCGGGTGGTTGGCGAATCGTCGATGACGACGGTCGTGACGTCGCCGTCGGGGAGACCGGCGAGCTCCTCTTCGAGGTGGACGACCCAACCCGGCGCAAGGTCGAGTACTACAAGAACGAGGCCGCCGGATCGGCCCGGATCGACGGAGGATGGTTCCGGACCGGCGACCTCATGCGCTCCGACGCCGAGGGCAACCTGTACTTCGTCGACCGGAAGACGGACTCGCTGCGACGACGGGGCGAGAACATCTCCTCCTGGGAGGTCGAACGGGAGCTCGACCGCCATCCGGCCCTGCTCGAGTCCGCCGTCTTCGGCGTGCCCTCCGAACTCGGAGAGGACGAGGTCATGGCGGTCGTCGTGGTCAAGGAGGGCTGCCAGGTCACCCCGGAGGAGCTCGTGGCCTTCGCCGAGGAGCGAATGGCCGCCTTCATGGTGCCGCGGTTCATCGAGTTCAGGGAATCACTCCCGAAGACCGAGACCCACCGGACCCGCAAGGGCGAGCTCAAGCGCCAGGGAGTCGGGCCGGCCACTTGGGACCGCCAGGCGAGCCCGTCCCGGGCGGACCGGGGGAATCCGCGAGCCGGATAGGGACGACAGGAGGGAGCATTCGATGGAGCTGAAAGAGGTCGTCGGCCGGAGGCGCAGCATTCGCTTCTACCTCCCTCACAAGCCGGTCGAACGGGCCAAGATCCAAAAGATGTTGCACGCCGCCCAGCGGGCCTCGTGCGTCGGCAACGTGAACAACACCAGTGCCGTCGTCATCTGGCGCGACGAGGCGTCTGCCGAGCTCCTGAAGCGCATCACCCCCCCGCTCGGTTACCAGCAGATGCAGACGGCGCCGGTCTTCATCCTCTGGTACGCCGACACTGACGCCTACGAGATCGAGCGTTGGACGGGACACCTGCTCGACCTGGCGGACCAGCGTCGGATCGGCGTCGATGTCGAGGAGACCAAGACACAGATCAACGACGTGTTGAAGCCGGTCTTTGGGTCGATGTGGAAGGACATGGCCGTATCCCCGCTCGCCTTCATGGACGTCGGCCAGGCCGTGGCCCAGGCCACCCTGGTCGCCTATGACGAAGGCCTGGGTACCTGCTGCATGTCGAGTCCGCGTCTCGAACAGGTGGCGAATCTGCTCGACCTGCCCGACACGGCGGTGCCGATCTGCCTGCAGTCGGTCGGCTACCCGGCCGAGTCGTGGGAGGCCGGGGGCCAGACCCGCAAGGCCCCCTTTGAACAGCTGTTCCACGAGGGGCGTCATGGACGGCCGTTCCTGCCCGACCCCGAGGTCGAGGAGCAGCTGCGGACCGAGAAGCTGCTCCAGCGAGAGGCTCCTCTACCCGATCGGGACGACGAACTGCGCTACGTCGTGCGTGCCCTCGGGCTGGAGGGTGAATTCGTCCACTTCGACCGATCCTGATCCGAGAGGGGGCCAGGCCCATGACGACGATCGAGTTCGAGACGTCCCTCAGCGACGAAGAGGCCGCGGTGCGCGACACCGCGCACCGATTTGCCGAAGAGGTGCTGCGACCGGTCGGGAGGGCCCTCGACAAGATGCCGGACCCCGAAGCCGTCGTGGCCCCGGACTCCCCGCTCTGGGACGTCTTCGCCCGCTACCGCAAGCTCGGGGTTCGCGACCTCGACGACACGCAATCCGCGCTCGAACCGAGCGATCGGGCCCGGGTGCAGTCGCTCGTGTCAGAGGAGATGGGCTGGGGGGACGCCGGTCTCGCCATCAGTCTCGGGGTCTCGCAGTTTCCCCGCACACTGGCTCGGTTGTCGGGCAACCCCGAGCTGATCGAGCGCTTCGGTGGCGACGAGGTGATCGGCTGTTGGCCGATCACCGAGCCCGATCACGGGAGTGACCAGCTGATTTACGCCGGCCGCATGCACGAGATGCCGGGGAGGCCGAACTGCGTCGCGCGACGTGACGGCGGCGACTACGTCATCGAAGGCCAGAAATCGGCATGGGTGTCCAACGGCACCATCGCCACCGCTGCCGCCCTCTTCTGCGCGGTGCAGGACTCCGACGGCAGGATCAGCGGGCCGGCCGCGTTCCTCGTTCCGCTCGAAGAGCCCGGGGTTCGACGGGGAGCCCCGCTCGACAAGATCGGCCAGCGAGCGCTCAACCAGGGGGAGATCTTCTTCGACCAGGTTCGGATCCCGGCGTCGTACCTCGTGCTCCCACCCGAGCTCGGGCCCTGGAGCGCCGACTCGGTCCTGGCCAATGCGAACGCTGGGATGGGCGCGACCTTCGTCGGTGTGGCACGCGCGGCGCTCGAGATGGCGGTCGAGTACGCCAAGGAGCGGGTCCAGGGTGGCACCGCGATCATCGGGCACCAGAGCGTGCGCGCCCGCCTCTTCCGCATGTACCGACTCACCCAGGCGGCGCGGGCACTCAGCCGCCATACCCTCGTTCACAACAGCGCCACGATGCCTGCGGACATCGCACTGGCCATCGCCTCGAAGGTCACGGCGACCGAGACGGCTTTCGAGGTGGCGAGCATGGCGCTCCAGATCTTCGGGGGCAACGGTCTGACCCGGGCCTATCCCGTGGAGAAATTGCTGCGGGATGCCCGCGCTTCGATGATCGAAGACGGGTGCAACGAGGTGCTCGGAATCATGGCCGCCGGGCGCCTCTGACTGCGGGTGCTAACCGGTTCGACTCGGTCTGCGCACCCAGGGGCGGGGAACCGGCCGGGTCGGGGCCCTCGGAGGTGAGCAGCCCGGGTCGATGTGCGACGCTTCGGACATGGACATCCACCTCGTCGACGGCACCTATGAGTTGTTCCGGCACTTCTTCGGTCAACCGCCCCACGCGGCGACCGACGGGAGCGAAGTGG
>JAJYZN010000016.1 GCA_021799915.1 Actinomycetes bacterium | reverse complement strand
CGCAGCCGGTGTCGCCTGGCCGAGGCCGTTCTGGCCCCGCGGATCACGTCATCCCGTCCCCACTGAAACCGGAAGAGCCGCATTCCTGCGGGCTACCGCTGGGGCTACATCCTCACCCCAAATGGTGACGACGTCACTGTGGTCACCGAGGTCTTTGACCCGGGCCCCTTGCCGGAGGACCTCCTTCGTGATGCCGGGGAGTGGATCAACGGTAGCAATCCGGTGCTTGCGTCCATGGCGGCCAGCCTGGAGAGACTCGAGAAGATCAGTACCGAGTAGGACCGCTGTCACAGCGTCTCTACAGCTCGCTCTTCAGGAGATTTGAGCAGGCAGATCCCCCGTCCCACTACCCCAGTTCGCAGCGAGGGCAAAGTCGCCCGACGGCGGGCGCGCTGGCCGCCCGCGAGCATGCCCGAAGTGCCGTTCGGCGCTGGGGCGTCGTAGGCGAAGGGCGTCGTTCTGGCGCGTCGATCTGGCCATCATGACAGTCCAGCTCCATCCGCTACGCTGATAGTAGTAACATAGCTACAAGAAAGGAGGACGAGGGTGGCGTCGCAGATGTCGAGTAGGGAGTTCAACCAAGACACCGGCCGGGCCAAGAAGGCGGCCGCGAACGGACCGGTCTTCATTACCGATCGCGGGAAGCCCGCCCACGTGCTGCTCACCTTCGCGGCCTACCAAGAGCTCTTAGGGGTCGACTTGCTGGACCGACTCGCCGAGCCGGCAGGTGTCGAAGACGTCGAGTCGGTGGTGGAGCCCTCCCGAGAGTTGCCCCAGGCGGCTGCCTTCGCTTGATGTACCTCCTCGACACCAACGTGGCGTCGGAGCTCCGCAAGGTCCGCGCCGGCAAGGCGCACCCCGGCGTAGCGGAGTGGGCGACATCGACGGCTGCTGCGCAGATGTTCCTCCCTGCTATCACCCTCCACGAGCTCGAGCACGGTGTGCTGCTGGCCGAACGCTCCGACCCCCGCACGGGCACCCTGCTACGAACCTGGCTGGACACGAGCGTCGCCCCGGCGTTCGCCGATCGGGTGCTACCGATCGATGAGGCCGTTGCCCGTCGGGCGGCTCGACTGCACGTGCCCGACCCAGCACCGTTTCGCGACTCCCTGATCGCAGCGACGGCTTTGGAGCATCACCTAACCCTCGTGACCCGCAACACCAGGGATTTCGAGCGGTTCGCAGACCTCGACATCCTCAACCCCTGGTCCTGAAGCTTCCTTCAGCCCGAGGGCGCGGCGCCCGAGGTGCCGTTCTGCGCTGCTCCCTGGCGGGTGGTGATCGTCGTTCTGGCGCGGTATTCGGTGTGTGCCTGGAGACGCGAGATCGCCAAATCGGCGCTTGCCGCCAATGACGGAGGAGACGGCCGCTCAGCGCAGATCATCGGGTTCCGGCCCGTCGTCAACCGGAGTCGCTTACCGCTGCACTACCAGCCCGGCGCAGTCCCGGTGGAGTAGGGGATCGTCCGACCGGGACGATGGGGGGCGCCGCCGCCAGGGCCACGACAGCCCGACCCGAAGCGAGCGCCCACCTTGGGACCGACGGCCGTCAGGAGGCCACCGTCTGCAGGCTTCGCTTGACCGCAGCCTTCCGCAGCCCGTCGTCAAACGACGCGAGGCGCCCGCCGACGTGTTCGGCGGCGAGCAGGACACAGCAGTCGGGCATCTTCAGACCGGTCTCCGAACGCAAGAGTGCCAGTTTGACCGCCGTGTCGCCCGGAAATGGAAGCTCCTCGACATCCAGCTCCCGCAGGGTCAGGAGCGCCTCATCTAGCCGGTCGTCCCGGGCGGGCACGGCGAGCACTTCGGCAAGAGTCAGCGAGTTGGCGCCGAAGTCGTCGTCGATCTCCCGCGCCAGCACGGCCTCAGCGGCTTCGTGGTGCTCGTCTTCACCTTCGAGGTAGGCGATGAGCACGCTGGCGTCCAGCACGATCATGCCGGCCATTCCTCTCGCATCTGCTGCAGGTAGCGGGGCCCGTACGCACCGCTGAACGCGCCGCTGTGCCGGCGCAGCGCTGCGAGCCGACGCTCATGCCGCTCATCATGGGCGCGCCGGGCCGAGCGATGGCCCTCCAATGCCAGCTTCACCAACAGCTGGCTGCGGCTCAGGTCTGGCCATCGCTTCGCCGCCGCGTCCAACGCAGCAGCGAGATCATCGGTCTCGGTCACGAAGTGCCGGGGGCGAGTCGTCGGCATCTCCGTCAGTGTAGCACAGCGAAGTGGAGGTGCTACACCCGTACGGCCTGGTCCTCCCGTCACCGAGCCAAGCGAAACGACGGCCATGCGCTCCCCGTCCCCCCCGGTGCTGCCTTCGCCGACCCCCTGAGTGCTTGCAGCGGCGTTCCGCGCCGCTCGGGACCGCAGATCGCTGTCGTCGGCAGGCACCGGATCGCCGACTCGGTGTCAGTAGTTGAGCGACGGCCGAGCCGAGTGCCCAGGCGTTCTGCGTCAGGTACGAGATCGCAGCGCCGGGTTCCGCCCCTCCTCGAATCCAAGAGATCGGTAGAGAGCTTCCCCGTCTGGAGTCGCATGAAACTCGATCGAACGGACACCCCGCTCGTGCAGCCACCGAATCAAGGCCTCAGTAACGGCTCGGGCCATCCCTTGGCGTCGCCACTCGAAATCAGTGGAGACCCACCGGATGTAGCCGAACCGTGCGGCAGGGTTAGAGGGTCCCGGAAGGCGAGTGGCGATCGAAGCCGCGCCACACGCGGCCAGGCGACCATGGGTACGAACATCATCGACCACAAAGACAGCAACATCGTGACCGAGCCGCTGCTCAAGCGCCTCACGAGCGGCAAGCTGCCACGCATCGTCGGACGCGTCTACGCCCATCTCCGTGTACATCAAGCCGGCTAGCCGGACGATCTCAGCACCGTCGTCACCGGAGGCAGATCGAAGCGCTGGACCGCCAGCCTCACCCTCGGACCGCCAGCCTCACCCTCCAGCCTGCGCCACTGCTGCTGGCTCACGGCCAAAACCTCTCATCTGCTCTGTATCCTGCGAACGGATTTAGACGCCGAACGAGCGCATAGCGACGGGACTGGGCGCTGTAAATGCTCACCGAGCGTGGCGGGCGGTCACTGCCTTGATGATCGGCGTGTAAAGGTCGTGCCATACGTGCTCGCTGAACCCTGCAGCGTCGAGGAGACGCTCAGCCCGGCTTCTGGTACGCGCCTTTCGCTTTCGCTCGCCGAGCAGCGTGGGCGCCAGGAGCAGCGAGAACAGGTCGACCAGCACGAGCAGCCCGCCGGCGCCGAGGACTCGGGCGCACTGTTGTAGCCCGACGGCCTGGTCCGACCAGTGGTCGAACGAGGTGGTGGTGACCACCAGATCGAAATGACCGTCGGGGTACGGGAGCTCCTCGGCGTCCCCGGCGTCGAAGCTCAGCCGCGGGTCGGGGGCGCGGCTGGCGGCGACGGCGAGCATGGACGGTGCCGGGTCGACACCGCGCAGTTCGCTGGCAGTCGGGAACGTCGAGGCGAGCAGCCGCAGGAGCTGCCCGGTGCCGCAGCCCACGTCCAGGATTCGGGAGGGTGCGTGAGCCTCCCGGGCGGCCAGGGCCGCCGTGCGGGTAGTGATCTCACGGTGCAGCTGGCCCCGCCAGCCGTCCTCGTAGTCGGCGGCCCGCAGGTCGAACGCGGCAACATCACGGTGGCTGGGATGAGCTGGCCCGCTCACCGCTACCTACCGGACGGGAGACACGTCGGCCGGCGCTCTGTCATCACGCGACCAGACTGGCTCATCTGCGCCCGACCTACCAGCCCGGCGCGTACTTCGGGGAGTAGCGCGGAACGACGGTTCCGGCGTTCTGCTGCCGGTGACCGAATGTCACGGTCGATGTGACCGGTAGCCCGGCTGGTGGAGCGCGCCGAGAAGTGCCGTTCTGCGCTCTGGAGACGAGAGCGACGATCGTCGTTCTGGCGCGTCCTTCGGGGTGGTCACTGGCTGGGTAGGAGCCTGGCATTGCCAACCTCCGCGTCCGAACGGTCACGTCGGTTCGACACGTTGAAGAAGACGGCGGGTCGCCGCTTCCAACACGAGGAGGTCTTCTTCGACAGTGGCAGCGAGGATAGCGTGAGAGGTGTCGAAGTAGCGGTGGGCAAGCCGGTCGCGCATTCCTGCCATCTGGGCCCAGGGCAGGTCCGCCTCGGTGGCGAGCAGGTCAGCGGGCAGGGCCTTGATGGCCTCGCCGATCTCGATGAGGCGAACGCGTACAGCATCGAAAACGAGCCCGTCACGGGGATCACCACGCTGCAGGTGAATGGCAATCGTGTCGATGGCAACCAGGATGTCTTCCAGGCGTTGATAGTCGCGTCGGCTCACAGAGCGACGGCCTCGGCGAGCACTTCTCCGACGAGACCTGCTTTGAGGTCCCCGGAGGGAACCAGGTCGACGGGGGCGTTCAGCAAGGCTTCGAGTTGGGCTTGGCAACGGGCCAGGCCGAGGAGACCGACCTTGGCGGGGACGTCAACGAGCAGGTCGACATCGCTGCCGGGCTTGTCGTCTCCACGTGCGGCGCTACCGAAAAGGCGCGGGTTGGTCAACCCGTGACTGTCAAGGATCGCCACAATCTCACTATGGTGCTCTCTGACCCTTCGGGCGAGCGGACCATCGATGCTTTTGACATCGGGCGCAGAGCAGACATGGACCTCGAGGTCGGAGCCGGTTGCCTCGATGAGCCGGGCGAGGGTGGGTAACGAGGGCTGCCGAGCGCCGGACTCATAGGCGCTGATGACGCTTTGCGTCAGGCCAGCCCGGCGAGCCAACTCCGCTTGGGACAGACCGACTCGCTGTCGGGCCGTGCGAAGAAGCATGCCAGCGGCCTCCATGACCAACGTTATAGCGGATCGTCGATATTACTTGCCATGTCTGCTCCAACCGGCTCCACGATCCGCCGACTCCTCTCGACCGCCTGACGTGTCGTTCTGCTCTGCGGCCAAGGTGGCGATGGTCGACGTTCTGGCGTGAAGGTCCTGGGCTCGGTGAGGTCGGAGAGAACGCCGAGTATGCGCTCGGCGCTGGCAGCGGCCCGGGCCCGGTCGGATGGCGCAGATCATCCGGTCCTGTGCTTCGGCGGCTGACGATGAGCGGTCAGCCCTTCACAGGCCGCTTCTTCCAGCAGGCACGGTCGGCACGCCCGCAAGGGGATCAAGAATCCGCCGATCCCTGACCGGGCACAATGGCGTAGTGAGGGCAGCTCAACATGCCTGATCGCCTGATGGCGTCCGCGCGAGCGCTGGGGCTTGTTGGAAGGAATGGATCGACGAGCTTCCAAGTGATCTCGCCAGCTTGGAGGCCGAGTGGTCAGTCCGCTGCGGCGCACCGTTCGACGGCGGAAACGCCGCGTACGTCGCCGAGGCGGTCACGCCCGATGGAACGCGTGCGGTCCTGAAGGTCGCGCTGCCTGCCGGCGTGGACGGCCTGTCTCCTTTCGAGCAAGAGCTGGAGACGCTGCTGCTGGCTCAGGGGGATCCCTATGTCGGCGTGATCCGACACGACACGCAGCGGCGGTGCGTGCTGCTCGAACGGCTGGGGCAGCCGCTCGCCCACCTGGGCTGGTCCACCAGCCGCCAGATCGAAGGGCTGAGCGACACCTTGGCCCGCGGATGGCGGCCGGTGGCGACCGAGGTCCTCCCTACCGGTGCGGCAAAGGCGCGCTGGCTCGCAGAGTTCGTAAGCACGGCGTGGGAGGAACTCGGCCAGCCGTGCTCGGCGTCGGCCGTCGAGCGGGCCGTCAGCTTCAGTGCGGAGTGCGCCGCTCGCTTCGACCCCGCCAGAGCCGTCCTCGTCCATGGCGACGGGCATACGCACAATCTCCTGGTGGTGCCAGGCCCCGAAGAGGCGCCCCGCTTCCGGCTCACCGACCCCGAGGGGCTCGTCTCCGAGCCCGCCCACGATCTCGGCGTTGTCCTGCGAGCCTGGAACGACGAGTTGCTCGCCGGAGACACGACCAAGCTCGCGTTGGAGCGCTGCGAGAAGGTCGCATCGCTGACCGGTGTCGACACCGAGGCGATCTGGCAGTGGGCGTTCATCGAGCGGGTCTCTACCGGGCTGTTCCTGCAACGCCTCGGCCACCGCGCAGAAGCGGGTGCATACCTCGCGGTCTCCGATCGGCTGGCCAACGTGGCCCCGCCGTAAGCGTGACGCGAACCTCGGACGCTCACCAGACCCGCCAGAGGTTCCCCGTGTGACGATCAGCGACCAGGCCGGCGGCTGGCCTCCTACCGTGCCACAGCAGCTTCCTTTTCCGTACCGCAAGCTCCGGTTGGAGTAGCGGTCAACCGACGGTGCATGGCCTGACCGATGGTCCCGCGTCATGGCGGTCTGGTCGCGAAACTCTGACTCTGGGAGACTGGCGTGATGCGGAAACTGGCCTTTGCCATGAACGTGAGCCTCGACGGCTATATCGCCGCGCCCGGTGACGACCTCGGTTGGAGCGTTCCGAGTGACGAGCTGTTCCAGTGGTGGTCGGACCGGGTGGGGGCGACGAGCTTGGCGCTTTATGGCCGCAAACTGTGGGAGACGATGAGCTCCTACTGGCCGACCGCTGAACAACGGCCCGGTGCCACACGGGCGGAGATCGAGTTCGCCAGCCGCTGGCGGGAGATGCCGAAGGTAGTCTTTTCCTCGACGATCAGCACGGTCGACTGGAACACCCGTCTGGTCGGCGGTGACGCGCTCGCCGAGATCACGCGACTCAAGGCCGAGGATGGCGGCCCCATTGACATTGGCGGAGCCACGCTGGCCGCAGCGGCCCTGCGAGCCGGGCTGATCGACGAGTTCGTGCTGGCCACCGCACCAGTCTTGGTGGGTGGCGGCACGCCGTTCTTTCCGGTCCTGGACAACTGGGTGAACCTGACCCTGATGGAGACCCGGACGTTTCCCGACGGCGTGGTCCTGTCCAGGTACGAGACCAGGCGCTGAGCACCCGGCTTGGATGCGGTGAGAGCTTTGGGGGCACCCAAGGATCTTAGGGCGCTATGTTCCGCGCCGATCGTGACCGCTACCGGATCACGGGCCGCGTAGGCCAAGGGCGATCCTTCGTTCGTGAGGCGGCAACTGCCAAGTCGCTGAGCCGGCATGACCAAACCCCTGCGGGAACACCCGAGGCATCAGGAGGGGAGGGCTGGCGGGGGTGTCCCACAAGGGCCGACCCTTGATCTGCCCGGTCACGGGGAGACTATCCGCGACACATGCACGGCAATGGCACATCGTTTGCAGCCCGAACGACGGGGTTGCTCCGTCGCCTACGAACGCCCAGAACATCCTGATCGGACGTCCCGGCATCCTCGACCAGGAGGGGACCGATGAGTGCAGATCGACGGGTCAGGCGTCACCTCCGCCCGGCGCTCACGCTGAACGGGAGCGCCGAACGCGCAGCCAGAACAACGACCGCAGGAGAGCGGCAGCGAGGCACTCATAACGACACCTGCCGATAGCTTTGCGCGCCCGCACCGTCAGCGCCGAACCGGCGATCAGCGCCCGCTGGTATTCACGGGTGGTTGCCGCAGAACGCACATCGCCTGTGCCACCCGGGCTCCATCCCATCTGCCGTTCTGAGGGCATGCAACTTTCGAGAGCGATGTGCTGTTTGGATGACGGATCCCGACCCATTTCTGGAGAACCCAAGTGGGTCACGAGGAGCCGCGGTGTGACCACGTGTATCGAGCGCAACCTCGAGGTGCCGTCGCGACACCTCGCGCGCAGCTGGCACGTCGGGTCTGCCGCATTTGCCAGCAGCCTGATCTTCGGAGCGCTCTCATTTTGACCAGGACAACCAGTATGCACCTCGATTGGCTGCCCACAGGCCGGTGAGTCCCTCCGCCGATGCGCGTCTCAACTAGCGATCTGAGTCGACGAGGGCGCTGGCCATGAGCTCGACCGGGGCTGCGACGGCCTCCTCGGGCAACCTTGCCAAGGCACTCTCTTCGCCGGAGGCCATGACGAGCGGGGGCGCCGGTCCGCTCACTGGCCCCAGGTGCGTGGCGTGGAGCTCTTCGGCGGTGGGGACCTTGCTCCTGCGACGTCGTGGCGTGCCCGGTCGATCTCGTTCAGCGTCGCCGGAATGGACAGCACCTTCGGGGTGTCCGCCGGCGCCTCGAGGGCCTGAAGGCTCAAGGTGATCGCGGCGGCGCAATCGTTGCGCGTCGATGCCACGCGATGATGCTCGTGCTCGACTCGGTCCACGATCTCCGAGAGGTAGGCCTTGCTCTCGGCAAGGGGCAGCATCATTCGCAGGGCCGCATTTGTTCGCATCCCTCAACCGTCTGGTACGGCCGGGGCGCCCGAGATGTGCCGCCGCGGTGTCCCTCTCCCGCGTCAGGTCGCGCGCCAGAAGTGCCGTTCGGGGCGCTTGCACATCTCGCGAGCACCGCGTCGGGGCAATCGGGGAACCCCGCCCACTTCCGAACAGCCGGATCTCCGCGACCCTTCTCCCCCTGTGTCGCCCCGATACATGCAATTGATTGCGGAGCCTCCCGTCCGGTGCGAGACTTGGGCGTGCGTCGGATCTTCCCTTACGTGATCACGGCGCTCGTCTTGCTCGGTGCCGCGGGAGGCGCCGTCGCCGGATCGCTCGGGTCACCGAACGGGTCGCCGAGCGGGTCGCCGAGCGGAGCATCGAACGCCTGGCTGTCTTCGGTCGTACGTGCGACCGAGGCAGCCGGCACGGCCCACGTGGCCATACGGATCGAGTCGTCCGGTGGACCCCCGAGTAGCGTCGGGCACGCGACAGGGGTCGTGAACTTCGCTGCAAGCTCGTACCGCTTCGTGGGCTCCGGTCCGGCCTTCGGCGCCGGGAACGGCACGTCTGTCGTGACGGTCGTCGTGGGAAACCGCACCTATGTCGGGACTTCCTTGCCCGGGAGTTCCCGCGGGGGCACAGCCGGCACCCCGTACGAGATGATCGAATCGAGCCAGCGTTCCAGTGCGTTCAGCCCGTTGCTCCTGTCCCTCGGCCACCTGACGGCCGGCGAGAAGGTGCGCGACCTCGGATCCAGTCCTCGCCCGATCGAGGGCCAGACCACCACCGGATATCGGATCACACTCGACGTGCATCCCATCTGCTCGGACGGTGCCGCAGAGCACGTCGACGTCTGGGTCGACAAGCTCGGTCGTATCCTCCGCGAGACCACGACCTCGGTGGTCAATTCTCCGCCGCCTGAGCACGGAGGCGCAACGGTAAGCCGATCTCGGTCACGGACCGTCTCGGCGGTCACATTCTCCGACTTCGGTTCGCCGGTCGCGGTGTCCGCACCATCCCACGTGTTCAAGGGGCCCAGCAACGAGGCACACAGCTCGAACACGGTCTCGGCGAGGTGCACCCGATAGCCCCACGTTGGGCTGGTCCCGCCGGGACCGGGGCATTCCCGGCGGGGTGAGGAGCCGCCGATCGTCAGCCTCGGCGCTCAGACCTCGGGAAAGAGCACGTGCGGGTTCAGAATCCCCGCCGGGTCCAGTGCCCGCTTGATCGCCCGGAACACCGCCAGCTCCTCCTCGGTGCGGTTCAGGTGCAGCCACCGTCGCTTCGCCGTCCCGATGCCGTGCTCGGCGCTGATGCTCCCGCCGAGATCGGCCACGGCCCGGAGCACGGCGTCGTCCGGTCGGTCGTCGTCGGGATCGACGTTGGTGATGTTCACGTGGATGTTCCCGTCGCCCACGTGCCCCCACAACCAGGTCTCCGCGCCGGTGCTCGCACTGGCCACGATGGCCGAGGCTTCCTCGACGAAGCCGGCCAGGGCGCCGGGGGGCAGGGTGACGTCGAGCTTGTGGGGGGCGCCCAGTGAGTTCACCGCCGCCGGAAGGTCCTCGCGGTACGCCCACAGCTCGGACCGCCGGAGCGGGTCGACGGCGACCGCTGCTTCGACCACGCCCTCCAGCGACGCCACCGCGTCACTCAGTGGGTCGGTCGGGTCGTCTGCCCCGGCCGCCTCGACCAGCAGGTAGGCACCGCGGCGATCCCCGAACGGCGCCGGCCGGCCGCTCACCGAGCACACCAGGTCGAGGCTCCGGCCCACGATCAGCTCGGCGGCGTCGAGGGAGGGGAGCACTCGTCGCAGGGTGGAGGTGGCGGCAACGGCCGGAGCGACGGCGTCGAAGGCGATGAGGGCGGTGACGCGGGCGCTTGCGACCGGGACCAGGCGCAAGCGGGCGGCGGTGACCACGGCCAGCGTGCCTTCGCTCCCGCAGAGGAGCGACGCCAGTGAGTAGCCGGTGTTGTCCTTCAGTAGCCCGCCCAGGTGTGACACGACGGTCCCGGTCCCCGTCACGGCCTCCACGCCGACCACCTGGGACCGGGTGTCGCCGTGCCTGAGGACGTGCAGTCCACCGGCGTTGGTCGCCACCGTACCGCCGACGGTGGCGCTATCCCGGCTGGCCAGGTCCACTCCGTAGGACCAGCCCATGTCCGCCGCGGTCGACCGGACCGCCCCGATGGTGCTTCCGGCGCCGGCCGTGAGCTGCCCAGCCGACACGTCGGCGTCGACGATGGCCCCAAGCCGGGTCGTGCTGAGGACGATCTCGCCGTAGAGAGGGACCCCGCCACCCACCAGCCCGGTGTTCCCCCCTTGGGTGACCAGGGCGACGCCGTGCTCGGCGCAGCAGGCGACGACCGCGGCGGTCTCGCCGACGTCACCGGGGCGGACCACAGCCGGGGTGCGTCCCCGGAATCGGCCGGTCCAGTCGATGGCCGACGACGCCGTGACGTCGGGATCGGTGATCACGTGGCGTTCACCCACCACCCGGGCCAGGAGCCGCAGGAAGGATGGGGTGGACTGGGTCGCCGTCACCCCGCTCATGGCCAAGGGTACCGCCGGGCCCGGGGACCACCCCGCCGGTGGCCCTTGGGCCGAGATCCCACAAGGCCCAAATGCGATAGATTTGCAATAGTGGAAAGCCGGCAGGCAATCGTCGGGCGATGAGAAGCGACGATCAGCCGGTAGCCGTCGGGGACGAGCGAGCCGTCAGGGACGAGCCGATCCACCGGCGACGGTTGGCCCAGTCGTTCCGCCTCCGCGACCTGGTGCCGCTTTCGGTGTCCAGCGTCGGCCCGATGTTCTCGGTGGCGGCCACCGGCGGGGTCATGGCTGCGCAAGCCGGCTGGTGGACGTTGCCGGCCATCGCCATCCTGGCCGTTCCCTTTGTCATCTTGAGCTTCGTCTTCCGGCTGCTCAACCGCCACTTCCCCCAGGCCGGGGCCTCCTACCACTGGTCGGCGCGGGTCATCGGGCGGGGCGTCTCGCGCTACCAGGCCTGGATACTGCTCCTGGCCTACTTCTTCTCCATTCCGCCCATCGCCATTCCCGCCGGCTCCTACACCCTGGCACTCCTGTTCCCGCACTACCGTGCGCCGGCTGGTGCGGTGCTCGGGGTGGCCCTCTTCTGGATCGGGTTCGCCGCCATCCCCCTCCTGCTCGGTGGGCGACCCACGGCCCGCATCACCCAGGTCTTCTTCGCCGTGGAGGTCGTGGCGGTGACGACCCTCGGCATCGTGGGCGCTCTCCGGTGGTCACGACTGGCCCAGCCCATCCACTTCGGCCCACCCCCGATCGGCGGCATCCTGATCGTGGCCGTGGTGGCGGCGACCATCCTCGACGGTTGGGAGATCGACAGCTACGCCGCCGAAGAGTCGGTCCGGCCCCGTACCCAGCCCGGGATCGGCGGGATCGTCGGGGCGGTGGGTGCCCTGGTGTTCTACGCCGTCCTCTACCCCCTCATGCTGGGCGAGACGCCGCTCACCGCTCTCGCCGGCTCCGTGGACCCACTGGCGGTGTGGGCCCACCGCCTCGTGCCCGGCGCGCCGTGGCTCATGCTCGTCCCCGTCCTCCTGTCGACGGCCGGGGGCCTCTGGCTCACCAGCTTCATCCTCACCAGGGCCCTGTACTCCATGGGGAGGGAGAACCTCCTGCCGTCCGGGTTCGCCCGGCTCAACCGCCACCGGGTTCCCCACGTGGCCATCGTCGCCAGCCTCGGAGCGGCGGCCGCGGTCGTCTTCATGGAGCTGTTCGTGTCGTCCCTGGAGTCGTTCTTCTCCGTCGTCCTCTCGGCGGCCGGGTTCTTCCTCCTCGCCGAGTTCTTCCTGGACTCGATCACCGCCGTGGTCTTCCTCGGATTCGGGCACCGACGGTTACCCGACGTGCACCTCCAACCCCACTCCCACCGGATCCTGTTCATCGGCTCACTCGTGTCGAGCGCCATCATGGGGACCCTGCTCGTGGCCTTCTTCGTGGCCGGCCCCAAAGCGCTCGGCCACGGTATCGACCAGGCCGTCGCCGCACTGTTGGGTCTCGGGCTGGCCTTCGCCTGGTGGACCCGCCGCAGGACCGCCGAACCCTACGTCTTCGCCGGCGGGGACGCCTCGGTCGGGGACGCCGTGCCTACCGGCGTGGGTGCCAACGCCGGCACCGGTGACGCGGCTCTCGGCGATCGCTGAGCGCTCGGCACGCCCAGCAGGATCAGGAAACGCCCTCGAGATCCACCACGAAGACGAGCGTCTCGTTCGGCTTTATCACCGACCCCGAACCCGACGATCCGTACCCGAGCGCCGGCGGGATGACGATCTCGCGCCGCCCCCCGACCTTCATGCCGACGATCCCCTCGGCGAAGCCGGGCACCACTGTGTGGAGGGAGAACGACGTGGCCTTCCCCTGCGTCCACGTGCTCGATGTGAAGTCCTGCCCGCTTGTGTACGCCGCTCCCACGTACTTCACCTGGACGGTGCTCGACGAGGTGGCGACCGTACCCGTGCCCACGACCAGGTCCTTGGTCAGGAGCTTGGTGGGCGCCGGCGAACCCCCGGGGCTCACCACGGGCTCCATGTTCGTGTTCGTGGCGTGGGCCACCGCCGGGAGCCCGGACTTCGACGTGCCCGACGGCACCGTGGTCGAGCCCGATGACGAGGTCGAGCTGCCACCACAGGCCGCCGCCACCACGGCGACCACGGCCAGGCTCAAGAGGGCCAATACGGGGACGGGACGAGCGGTGCGCACGGGGGAAGGATAGAGCATTGCCGCTCCGAGCGGACGCATCGCCGCCGGGCCACCGATCGGCACCGGCTGCTACGGTGCCGGTCCGAGGAGGGCACCATGAGCACCGCCACCGCCGAACCCGTTGGCGCCGCCGGACCCGCTGGCACGTCACCGGCGAGGCTGGCTCTGGCCACAGCGTTGCGTCGCCTGGGGAACGCCCTCGTCTCCCACCAGCCCGACGACGCGCTCTTGGACCGGATCACCGATGCGGTCGAGGGTGTCCTGCCGGAGCTCGAACGAGCGCCCGACCGTCCGCACGCGTTCCTCCACACCGCCCCGACCTTCTTCGGCGGCCAAGTCGACGAGGGCCCGTCGAAGGAACCAGGCGACGTGTTCCCCGACTGTGTGGTGTCGGGGCGGGCCAATCCCATGGGCATCGCCGCCCGGCTGTGGCGCGAGAACGACGAGGCGGTGTGCCAGGTCACCCTGGGCGCGGCATTCGAGGGCGCTCCCGGTCGGGCGCACGGCGGCGTCGTGGCCGCCCTCATCGACGAGACCATGGGTCTGGTGCTCTCGATCGTGGGCTCACCTGGGTTCACCGGTCGGCTGACGGTCACGTACCGGGCCCCCACGCCGCTCGGCGTGCCGCTCGAGGTCCGGGCCCGGCTGGCGGGTCGCGAGGGTCGCAAGATGACCATCGTGGCCGAGATGCGAGACGCCGACCGGTTGCTGGCACAGGCCGAGGGGCTGTTCATCACCGTGGACACCGAGCAGTTCCTCGCCGCCGGGTCGCCCTGAGCGCCGGGGACACGACCGGGTGCGGAATCTCACGACGGTGGCCGGTGTTGTGATCGTCGGAAATGAGTGAAGAGTGGCGGGCGACCCATGGTGTGTGCCCTGGCGAACGTCCGTCGAACCGGAGGTGGGTCATGCCGGCAGTGACGGTTGAGAACCCGGCGGTCCTACCCGCCATCAGTGTCCCGGACCCCGGGACCACGGTCGTGCGACCGGTGACGCGGCTCACCACGGCGCCACGCGGGCTCGAAGGAGAGGGGTTCCCGGTACGGCGGGCCTTCGCCGGTGTCCCCGTCGCCGAGCTGGATCCCTTCGTCCACATGGACCAGATGGGAGAGGTCGAGTACGCCCCGGGCGAGCCCAAGGGCACGCCGTGGCATCCGCACCGGGGCTTCGAGACCGTCACGTACATGATCGACGGCACGTTCCAGCACCAGGACTCGATCGGCGGCGGCGGGCTCATCACGAACGGCGGCACGCAGTGGATGACCGCCGGGGCGGGCATCCTGCACATCGAGCGTCCCCCCGACTCCCTGGTGGCCAGCGGCGGGTTGTTCCACGGGATCCAACTCTGGGTGAACCTCCCGGCGGCGGACAAGTGGGTGAGCCCTCGGTACCAGGACATCGAGCCCACGGCGGCCGCCCTCCTGTCGTCTCCCGACGGAGGCGCCCTGGTCCGGGTGATCGCCGGTTCGGTCGACGGACACCAGGGCCCGGGGCTCACGCACACCCCCATCACCATGCTCCACGTCACCGTGAGCCCCGGAGCCCGGCTGGTCATGCCGTGGCCGCCGGAGTTCAACGCCCTGGTCTACGCGCTGGCCGGGGCCGGGACGGTCGGGCCCGAGGACCGGCCGGTGAGCTCGGGCCAGCTCGCCGTCTTGGGACCCGGCGACGCCATCGTGGTGGCGGCGGACCGTTCCCAGGAGTCCAGGTCCCCGTCTTTGGAGCTGCTGGTGCTGGGAGGACGACCGATCCGCGAGCCGGTGGCCGCCTACGGGCCCTTCGTGATGAACACCAAAGACGAGCTGGCTCAGGCCTTCGAGGACTTCCACGCCGGCAAGCTCGGGACCATCCCGGCCCACCACATCGGCTCCTGAGGACGGTGGGCGGGCCATTGCCGACACGCCGGTCTCGGTGGGGCACCGACGACATCGTGGACCTCACCGGGAAGACGGCCGTCGTCACCGGTGCCAACAGCGGGATCGGACTGCACACCGCACTGGAGCTGGCCGCCCACGGCGCCCACGTGGTGCTGGGCTGCCGGAACCGGCTGCGGGCCGAGCGGGCCGTGGACCAGATCATGGCCGTGGACCGGGACACGTCGCTCGAGCTGCTGGACCTGGACCTGTCCAGCCTCGGGTCGGTGCACGAGGCCGCCGACCGCCTCGTCGCCGGCCACTCCCGGCTGGACATCCTGGTCCACAACGCCGGGGTCATGGGCACCCCTCCCCGCGTCACCGAGGACGGCTTCGAGCTCCAGACCGCCACCAACCACCTGGGGCCGTTCGCGTTGACGGGGCGGCTGCTGGACCTGCTCTTGTCCACCAGGGGGGCCCGGGTCGTCACCGTCAGCTCGCTCATGCACCGCCTGGGCAGCACCAGGCGCCTCGGGAGCCTGGACCGTCTCGGGAGCCCCGGGCGCTCGAACCCGTGGCTGACCTACGGGGACACGAAGCTGGCCAACCTCCTCTTCACCTACGAGCTCGAGCGGCGCTTTCGGGCAGCGGGGGCACCGTCACCGCCGGCGGTGACGGGAGCACCGGCGAGAACCCCGAGCGCGGTGACGGCGATCGCCGTGGCCGCCCATCCCGGGTGGGCCCGTACCGACCTGGTGGCGAACGGCCCGCTCCTCGAAGGTGCGGGGCGGCGGACCGTGGTCGGACGCATCGCCGGGGCCCTCGGGCAGTCGCCGGCGACCGGTGCGCTGCCGTCCCTGTACGCCGCGACCGCTCCCGGCGTCGCGGGGGGCGACTACTTCGGCCCGAGAGGACCCGGTGAGATGTTCGGTCCGCCCAAGAAAGTCCGTTCCAACCGGCGATCACACGACCCCGAGGCCGCCACCCGGCTCTGGCAGCTCTCCGAGGAGGCCACCGGTGTGCGGTTCGACTTCGTCACCCCCGGGGCGCCGACGTCACCCCCCGGACGACCCGGTCCTCTGGAGTAGGAACGTGCCGGTGGCCCGGCTCACCAGCTGGCCGGCTTCGTCACGCACCGATGCCTCGGCGTAGGCCACCTGTCGAGCCAGTCGGACGACGTCTCCCCGGAGCCGGTAGTGCTCGCCGAGCAACGCCGGGCGCATGGTCTCGGTCTTGAGCTCGAGGGTCGCCCGGGTGCGGTCCCGACCCCGCAACGCAGAGTTGATGGCGAAGTTCATGGCGGCGTCGAGCAGCACCGAGTGGATGCCGGCCTGGACGACTCCGTGGTGGTTGCAGGCCAGGACCACAGGGGTGAAGGAGCCCTCGACCCAGCCCAGGTCTTCCCCGTCGACGCCGTAGCGGTCGAAGGACCCCCCCACGGCTCCGATGACCGGCATGCCGCCGTCGCCCAGCCAGCGGTCCATGTCCTTGGGCCCAGGGGTGGCGGGCCCCGGGGTGGCGGGGCGGGAAGTGGCCGGGCCCGGGGTGGGATCGTCCCGCCCCTCCGGACGACTGTCGGTGGTCACGGCGTCACCCTAACCAAAGGCGCGCCGACGGCTCCCGCTCCCCTCAAATGGGTGGTCGAAGGATGGTCACGGTACACTGGCGCCACGCGACCGGCAGGCCCAGACCGCCGGAATGAGAGGAGAGCCACCATGACCACCGCCGTCATCGTCGACGCCGTACGGACCGCCGGGGGCAAGCGCAACGGCAAGCTGCGGAACTGGCACGCCGTCGACCTGCTCTCCGAGCCCCTGAAGGCCCTCCAGGAGCGCAACGACCTGGACCCGGCCATCGTCGAGGACGTCATCACCGGCTGCGTCATGCAGGTGGCCGAGCAGTCGCTGAACGTAGGGCGTAACGCCGTGCTGGCCGCCGGCTGGCCCGAGTCGGTACCGGCCACCTCGATCGACCGCCAGTGCGGGTCGTCCCAGCAGGCCATCCACTTCGCCGCCCAGGGTGTCGCTGCCGGGGCCTACGACGTGGTGGTCGCCGCCGGGGTCGAGAGCATGACCCGGACCCCGATGGGGTCCTCGGTGGTGAAGGACCTGGGCTACCCGTTCGGCCCCCGCATGATGGCCCGGTACGCCGAGCGGGGCGGGCTCGTGAACCAGGGGATCTCGGCCGAGATGATCGCCGACCAGTGGAACCTGTCGCGCGAGGACCTGGACCGCTTCTCGGTCCGCAGCCACCAGAACGCCGCCCGAGCTACGGCCGAGGGGCGCTTCGACAACGAGATCGTCGCCGTGCCGGTGCGTGACGACGCCGGCAACGACACCGAGGAGATGGTGGCCGCCGACGAGGGGGTCCGGCCCGACTCGTCGCTCGAGACCCTGGCCGGCCTGAAGCCGGCGTTCAAGCCCGACGGCGGCAAGGTCACGGCCGGGAACTCCTCGCAGATCACCGACGGTGCGGCGGCCGTCCTCATCATGAGCGAGGAGAAGGCCCGGTCCCTGGGGCTCACCCCCCGAGCCCGCTTCCACGCCTTCTCCGTGGCCGGTGTGGACCCGGTGACCATGCTGACCGGTCCGATCCCGGCCACGGCCATGGTGTTGGAGCGGGCGAAGCTCGGCATCAACGACATCGACCTGGTCGAGATCAACGAGGCCTTCGCCTCGGTGGTGCTGGCCTGGGAGAAGGAGCACCACCCCGACATGGACCGGGTGAACGTGAACGGCGGCGCCATCGCCCTCGGACACCCTCTCGGGGCGTCGGGGGCCAAGCTGATGACCACGCTGTTGAACGAGCTGGAGCGCAGCGGTGGCCGCTACGGACTGCTCACCATGTGCGAGGGCGGCGGGATGGCCAACGCCACGGTGATCGAGCGCCTGGGCTGAGGAGGCCGTCGGGGCTGACCGCCCCGGACCGCGCCAACCCCCTCCGGCGGCTGGCGGCCGCCTCCCGACGCCCCCCGCGGGGTCGGTAGGATCGGGCACGTGCGCCGGCGCTGGCTGTCCAAGCGGGCCCTGACCCTCCACCTGGCCGTGGTCCTGTGGTTCCCGGGGTGCCTCGTGGCCGGCTGGTGGCAGGTGACCAGGGCCTTGGGCGGGAACGACCTCAGCTACCTGTACTCGGTCGAGTGGCCGGTCTTCGCCGTGGTCGGGGTGTGGGCCTGGTGGATGCTCGTCCATACCGATCCCGACACCGTGGGCCGGCGGGCCCAGCAACGCATGGCCGCCGAAGGTGGTCCCGGTGCCCGAGCAGCGCAGGAGTCGCTCCCGCCCCGCCGGCGGGAGGAGGAGGACGAGGCCCTGGCCGCCTACAACGACCGCCTGGCCGAGCTGGCCGCCCGAGGTCCCCAGACCTGGCGGAGCCGGGCCGCCCGGTGAAGGGCACCGAGGGGGCGCTCCTTCGCTACCGGATCATGGCCTTCACCGTCGGGACCGGGCTGTTCATCTTGGTGTTCGTGGGCATCCCCCTCCAGTACGGGGCCGGGATCCCCTCGGTGGACGCCATCGTGGGTCCCATCCACGGGTTCTTCTACATCGTCTACCTGGTCGCCGCCGTGGACCTGGCCCGGCGGGCCCGGTTCACTCTGCTGCAGATGGCGGCCATGATCGGGGCCGGGTTCCTCCCGTTCCTGGCCTTCATCATCGAGCACCGGGTGAACCTGCGAGTGAAGGCGCTCCTGGCCGAGCGCACCCCGGAGGGTTGAGGGTCAGGCGGTCAGAACCCGAACTTGGCTCGGCGGACCTGCTCGACGGCGCCGTCGTCACCCGACAGCTCCACGTCGGCCACCGACGTGCGGCCGAACAGGAACAGCAGGAGCTCGCCCGGTCGTCCGGTCATGGTCACCGCGGGGCTGGCGTCGCGCACCGTGACCGAACCGCTGCCCGGAGCCACCAGGCGGAGCCCGCACGGTGCCGCCCGCCGGGCCACCAGGGCCATCAGCCGGACCCGGGACCACAGCAGGCGCTCGAGGCCCGGATCCAGGACGCGGGGCTCGGCCCCGTCCCCGGCCCGGCGGACGTCCTCGTGGTGGACGAAGTACTCGGCGGTGTTCATCGGCTCGTCGATCAGGTGCAGGCGGAGGGGGAACGGCGGTCCCCGTCGCACGGTGTCGACGAGCGCCTCCCAGGTCATGGAGTCACGGACCCGGCGCTGCACCCGCTCGGTGTATCCGGCCAGGGCCGGCACGACGATGCCCGGCGCGGCGTCGGGCCGTCGTTCGCGTACCACCAGGTGGGCGGCCAGGTCGGCTGCCGACCACCCCTCGCACAGGGTCGGGGCGTCGGGCCCCACCCGCGAGAACAGGTCGCACAGGCTCCGGCGCTCCTGTTGGGCGAAGTGGCACACGGCGCCGTGTGCTACCGGTAGCGGGTGGCCATGAGGAAGCCGACGAAGATCACGCCCAGCCCCCCGATGAGGTACCACACGGTCACCGAGCCGGGCAGGACCCCCAGGTAGTTCAGCAGGATCATGAGGACGCCCAGGACCATGAGGACGAGCACCGTCACCCCGTACCAGCGGGGGCTGTGGCGCACGTCCTTGGGGATCGGCGGGGTGTAGCGCCCGCCCTCCTCGGGGGGCGTGTACCGCCCGACCCGGGACTGCCCTCCGGCGGGAGAGCCCTTGGCCGTGGTCCGACCTCCGGCCGACCGGCCCTTGCGCTGGGCCCTCCCCGGTCCTGTGTGGGTCTTTGCTGCCATGGGTCACGAGGATAGCCACCGGCGGTACGCTCGGCCGGATGGGGCCCCGGGTGCTGCTGGTGGACAACTACGACTCGTTCGTCTACAACCTGGTCCAGGAGCTGGGTGAGCTGGGCGCCGAGCCGGTGGTCCACCGCAACGACGCCATCGACGTGGCCGGGATCGCCCGGGAGCGCCCCGACGCCGTGATCATCTCCCCGGGGCCGGGTCGACCCGAGGGCGCCGGCATCAGCATGGCCGTGGTGCTCGAGCTGGCCGGCCGGATCCCCATCCTGGGGGTGTGCCTCGGCCACCAGTGCATCGGCCAGGCCTTCGGCGGCGCGGTGGTGGCCGCCCCCCGGCTCATGCACGGCAAGACGTCGGAGGTCCGCCACTGCGGGACCGGCCTCTACCGGGGTCTGCCCGACCCCCTGGTGGCCACCCGGTACCACTCGCTGGTCGTCACACCAGATTCGGTGCCCGACGTCTTCGAGGTGACCGCCACCGCTGAGGACGGGGTGGTGATGGGACTGCGGCACCGCACCCTGGCCCTCGAAGGGGTCCAGTTCCACCCTGAGTCGATCCTCACCCCCTCGGGTCCCGGGCTGCTGGCGAATTTCCTGTCCGGGCTCCCGGCTACTTGCACACGGTGAGGGTCACGGGCGTCGCCGACGGTGTGACCGGGGGTGGTCCGCCCTTGGGTGTCTGAGCGACGACCTTTGTGTGTGTCGGCTGCGGGCATGTCAGGGTCGCCTTCGACGATGTGACCGATGTGAACCCTGTCTTGGCCAGGAGCTTCTTGGCTGTTGTCACTGTGCGCCCCGTCACTGTGGGGACCGGCTTCTTCTTGTTGCTCGGTGGCGCGGTGGCGGTGCAGGAGGTGATGACCACCGAGCTGGAGGTCGAGGCCGAGGTGCCGGCCGACGGGGTCTGCTTCACCACCTTGCCGTTTGTCGCCGGAGCACATGTCGGAGTGGAGGTCACGGTCACGTCGGTGAAGCCCTTGGACTGCAGTGTTGTCTTGGCCGCTGTGGGGGTACTGCCCACGACGTTCGGGACCACCGCCTGGCACGGGCCCGACGAGACGACGAGGTTCACCGTGGTGGACTTCGCCACCTGGGTGCCGGCGGCCGGGGAGGTGGACACCACCAGGCCCTTGCCCAGCGTGTTCGAGCACTGGGAGGTGGAGGTCCCGGCCTGCAGGCCCTTGGCCCCCAGTGTGCTCGCCGCCTGGATCGCTGTGCGGCCGGTCACGTCGGGGACCGCCACCGTTGTCGTGCTCTTCGACACGCTCAGGACCACCTGGGACCCGCTCTTCACCGTCCGGCCCGCCGGGGGTGTCTGCGCCACCACCGTTGTGGCCGGGGCGGGATTGGACACCAGGTTGACCCGGTACGACAGGCCCAAGTTCTGGAGCACGGCTTCGGCCTGGGTGGTCGGGAGTGTGGTCACCTTGGGGACCAGGACCGACTTCACCGGCGTCGGACCCGAGCTCACCGTCAGTGTCACCCGCTGGCCCTTGTGGACCGAGCGGCCCGAAGGTGGGTCGGTGGCCAGGACCGTCCCGGCTGCTGTCCCAGCCGTCCGGTGGTCGGTGGCACCGATGACCAGGCCCTTGGCCTCCAGCGTCCCGGTCGCCGTCGCCAGGGGCTTGCCGACCACGTCGGGCATGGCGAAGCTCCCGCTGCCCCCGATGTACCCCAGGGCGTCGAGCAGCAGCACGACGACCACCGCCAACACCACCAGCAGCCCGACCAACACCGCCACCAGCCGGCGGGTGCGCCGGCGTCGCTCTGTGACCGCCCGCTCGACCCCGTCCCCCCGGTCGCCGGCCCCAGTCGCCGGCACGGCCTGGGTGAGGTCGACGGCGGCCATCGCGGCGGTGGCCGCCACCGCCTGCTGGACCCGGGTCGCCCCGGGGTCCCCGGCGGTGACCGGCTGGCCCTCGACGAAGCGTCGGAGGTCGGCCTGGAGCTCCTCGGCGCTCTGGTAACGCTGGTCGGCCGACTTGGCCATGGCTTTGGCGATCACCGCCTCCAGGTCCGGAGGAACGGCTGGCGCCAGGTCGCGGAGCTCGGGTGCCTGGTCTCTCACGTGCTTGGACGCCACGGCCACCGGCGTGTCGCCCAGGAACGGCGGCCGCCCGGCCAACATCTCGTAGAGCACGACCCCGAGGGAGTAGATGTCGCTCCGGGCGTCCACCCCCACACCCTCGGCCTGCTCCGGCGAGAAGTACGTGGCCGTTCCCATGACCGCCCCGGTCTGGGTGAGGCTCTCCTCGGTGTTCAGGGCCCGGGCGATGCCGAAGTCGGTGACCTTCACCTGGTCGTCGGAGGTGAGCAGCACGTTCCCCGGCTTCACGTCCCGGTGGACCACCCCGTGGCGGTGGGCGTAGGCCAGGGCCGCGGCCACGTGGATCCCTACCTCGGCCGCGCGGCGGGGCGGAAGCGGGCCCGACGCCCGCATCAGGGCCGACAGGGGCTGGCCGTCGATGAACTCCATGACGATGAAGTACGTCCCGCCGTCCTCGCCCCAGTCGAACACCGGCACGATGTTGGGATGCGAGAGGTTCGCCGCCGCCTGGGCCTCCCGCCGGAAGCGCTCGACGAAAGCCCGGTCCACGGAGAGCTCGGGGAACAGGACCTTGATGGCCACCGGCCGATCGAGGAGACGGTCGCGGGCCCGGAACACCTGGGCCATCCCGCCCCGGGCAATGAGGTGGGTCAGCTCGTAACGACCTGAGAACACGCGCGGGGTCTCGACGGGTTCCATGCCGGTCAGAGCCTAAACCGCGGCCGCGCGTGCAGCGTGCCAATGGGGAGCGCGTTCGAGTGGGTCATCCGGCCCCCGGAGTGGTCGTGGTGGTGGTCGTGGTGGTGGTCGTGGTGGTGGTCGTGGTGCTCTCGCCCAGAGGGGTCAGGCTCTGTGTCAGGTACTCCAGGTGCAGGTTGGCCACGTACCGGCGGGCGGCGGCCAGCGACGGCTCCACCACGTCGTCACGAAGTGTCGGCACCCGCTCGGGGAGCACGCCGGCGACGGTGACCGACGTCCGGTCCACGAGCTTGGGCCGGAACCACAAGAACCCGCCGGGCCGGCCCTGGTAGACCACCAGGTGCTGCCCGTCGAGGGTGACGTACCAGCTGTCGGTGGCGTACCACCGCACCAGGCCGTAGGCGGCGCCCACGATGACGAGGACCAGTAGGACGAACAGCCCCACCCGGGGCGTCAGGCGACGGGTGAGCCCGGCCCGGCGGCGGGCGGCACGGCGCTCCTTGCGGGTGGCGCGGTGCGCAGGCGGTGGAGGCGATGGTGGAGGCGGTGGCGCCGGTGGCGCCGGCACGGGAGGCGGGGGGACAGGAGCCTGGGGTGCGAGGACGGGGGCCGCCGCGCCGGCGGCAACTTCCTCGGGGGCGGCCATTCCTGGGAAGGCGGACACCGACCCGCCGTCTTCGGAGAGGACGTCGACTACGACCACGGTGATGTTGTCGTTGCCCCCGTGCTCGTTGGCCAATCGCACCAGCTCGGCGGCGGCCGAGCCCGGGTCGCCCCCGGATCCCAGCACGGCGGCGATGTCGTCGGTACCGACCTCGTTGGTCAGCCCGTCGCTGCACAGCAGGAGCCGGTCACCCGGCTGGAGGTGAAGCTCCCAGAGGTCCACCTCCACCTCCGGGGAGATCCCCAGGGCCCGGGTGAGGATGTGGCGATGGGGGTGCACCGACGCTTCGGCCTCGGTCAGCTCACCCAGGCGGACCTTCTCCTCGGCCAGGCTGTGGTCGGTCGTGACCTGGGTCAGCTGCCCCGAGGAGTACAGGTAGGTGCGCGAATCGCCCACGTTGGCCACGGCGACCACGTCCCGGGTCCCGGGGCCGGCGGCATCACCGGACTCGGCCAGCAGGGCCGCCGCGGTGAGGGTCGTGCCCATCCCCCGCAGGTCGGTCTGGATCTGGCTCTGCCGCCACACCGCCATGTTGGCCCCGGCCACGGCCTGACGCAGCCCTTCGAGCGTGGGCTGGAGGGTGAACGTGGACCGCAGCGCGTCCACCGCCAGGCGGGCCGCCACCTCGCCCCCGGCGTGGCCTCCCATGCCGTCGGCCACGGCATACAGCCGGGGCTCCTCGAGGAGCTGGTCCTGGTTCGACCCCCGGACCCGGCCCACGTCGGTGGCCGATCCCGACCGCAGCGTGGTCACGCCGTCACCTGGTCACCTGGTCACCTCGAAGACCGTCGCCCCCACCTGGAGGAGATCGCTCTTCACCAGCTTGGTCGGCTGGATGATCCGCTCGGAGTTCACGAAGGTGCCGTTGGTCGAACCGAGGTCCTCCACCCAGAGCTGGCCGCTACGGCGGTAGAGGCGGGCGTGGAGGGTGGAGCTGTAGACGTCGTAGGTGGTGGGAACTCCGCAGCCGGGCGACCGCCCGATGGTGAGCTCGTCGTCCAGCTCGAAGGTCCTCCCGGCCTGGTCGGGCGGCTCGAGGATCTCGAGGTAGAGCTGCTT
>JAJYZN010000015.1 GCA_021799915.1 Actinomycetes bacterium | reverse complement strand
TGCCGTTCGCCGGGTCGTAGGCCATCGAGGCGCCGTAGCGAACAGGGGGGGTTGTGCCGGTGGGGTGCTGCTGGGTCCAGGCAAGCTTGGGGAGTGTGCTCGCTCCGGCATTCGGGGCCGACACGGTCGTGACACCCACCCCGACAACTGAAGCGAGAAGCGGCAGGACGAACAGGGCGGAGACCCGTCGCCACGGAACGCGCCCGACACGTCGTGAAGCCGAAAAGAGTTGCGTGCCGCTGTCCATGTGCTTCGCTCCCCTGGATCGAGTGCCCCCAACCAGGGGAGGCTAAATTTAGCCGTCAGCTCCGGAGGCAGGCAAGGAGTGCCTGGCCGGCGACTCGCACCGAATGGAGGTTGCAACCCCGTTGCAATCAGCCCCTGGGGCGGTCACCGGCAGAAATTTCCAGAAAGCCTTCTGAACTGGGAGATCCTCCACCCAAGCCCCTGGCGCCAGGCGTCGCGAGACTGGACCATCCGCGCCAGGACGTTGAGGACCCGCTATCGTTCCCTCCGACACGCATCCCGGTCACCGCCCGAGCAGCGGGTGGGACGCGCACCGATGTGCATGGCGAGCGATCGCCACCGGTGCGCAAGGATCGGCGGCGAGAAGATCGCCACCTGGTGTCACGCGAGAGCAGGCGATCGAAGCCTGCCATCACGAACCCGTGCTGAAGGAGGCCCCACCAGCGACGAACCCCTGGGCGAACACACAACCGGCCGCACACCCTACGGCGTGAAGCCAGGACGGAGGAAGCCTTTCCGCTCTCCGTCCGGGGCGCGAATGCGATGGCCGGAGCCCGCCAACACCAAGCAGAGGGAGGCGCCGCGTGCGCCCGACGAAGGGAGGTGCCGTGCGGATCCGCATTGCACTCGCGACGGCTTCGACCGTCTCGTTCATGATCACGTCGTTCAACACTCAACCGGCCGGCGCCCAGACGCCGGCCCGAAGTCAGCAGGCCGGGAAGACCACCGACCTCACCGCCACCGTACCCGCAGTGGACGTACCGGTGCTCTACCCGGCGATCGTCTCCAAGGTGCCATCGGACACCAGAGAATTCCGATCAGCTGTCGGGAGGGCTCTGTGGCGCAAGATGGTCCGCACCGTCCCGCTGGCCCCGCCGCCGGTCGCCACCCCGCCACCGGCCCCGGTGGCGCCGACACCACCCACGGACGCCACCAGTACGAACACCGCCGACTGGCAGTGCATCCGGGTCCAAGAGTCCGGCGACGTGTACCACTCCCCGACACGGCCGTCCGGCGCCTACGGGATCCTCGAGATCACCTGGAGCTCTTACGGGTACTCCGGTTGGCCCTACCAGGCGTCGGCGGCGGTCCAGGATGCCTTGGCCCTCCAGCTGTACAACACGTATGGGTGGTCGCCGTGGAGCAGCCGGTACGCGTGCGGCCTCTAAGCAGTCGCGGCGCCCAGCCGCTCGCTGTGCTCGCCGTCGATGGTGGCCGCCGACACCAGAGGTGACTGGGCGAGGAGGAGGGCGCCGGCGCAGAGGACCACCAGCGCCACCGACTCGGCCGCCACGTACCACCCACCGTCGCGAAGGTGCTCGGCGAACACGGTGCTGCCGATGACGATACTGGCGAGGGGGTTGACCACGACCATCGAGGCCCTGGATGCAGCGATGGGTCCGGCGTGCAGCGCGTTCTGGAGGAGGAAGAAGCCGGCCAACCCGGTGACGCCGATGGCGTAGGGCTCCCAGTTCACGAACACGTGGCTCCAGCCCCGGGTGATCAGGGTGGTGGTGGCCTTGGTGAGTGCGGCGTTGTAGGCGAACAGGACCGCCGCTGCCGAGCCGAAGGCGGCAGCCTTCCACCAACGGGGTCCCCACCGGGTGGTGACGACCAGCACGGCGGCCACGACCACGGCCACCGCCGTGACCGCCCCCCACGCACCACTGCTCGGCAGCCCCCGGCCCACCGACGGCGCGGCCAGGGCCAGGAACCCGGCCAGGCCGGCGACGATCGTGGCCGCACCCACGCACTCCCTCCAGCCGAGGCGTCGGTGGAACACCGTGGCCAGGATGGCCACGACGAAGAGGAGGTCCAAGGTGAGCAGGGGTTGGACCACGCTGATCTGGCCGAACCGCAGAGCGGTGGCCTGGAGCACGAACTGGCCCAAGAGGAGGACGAACCCGACCAGCCAGACACGTCGGCGCACGGCGTGGGTCAGCAGGCCGATCCGCATTGCCGATTCGGCCGGCGCGGTCTCGAGGCCCAGACGTTGGGTCACGCCGGCAGTGGCACTGACCATCGCCGCGGCGATGGCGAAGATGTAGACCACCGCCGCCTACTCGGGGCCTATGGCCCGGGCGAGAGCTTGGTAGGCCAAGGTGGTCAGGACGCTTCCCGCTGCCGCTGGGCCACGAGAGCCCGAAGCTGCTCGCCCGTGGCGTGCGCCGCCGGCGTGGTCACCATGAACTCGCTAACGACCTCGACGAAACGCCCCGGCGCCTCGACGTGGGGGAAGTGCCCGACACCCTCCATGACCACGAGGCGGCTCCCCGGGATGGCTCGGTGGGCAGCATGGGCGTGGGCCACCGGGATGATCTGGTCGCGGTCGCCCCAGACGATCAGCGTGGGCACGTTGGCTGCCAGGTACAGCCGGTCCAACGCGCTCACGGCCTGGCCACCCGGATCGATCACCGACCGCAGGGTCCGAACGAAGGCGTACCGGTGGTCCGGTCGGCTCAACGACGAGTAGGACCGCCACATCTCCTCGGCCCTGGCCGACCGGAGGCCGAAGCGCGACAGGAAGCCCGACACGGCGTCACCGGCGTCCCGGACGAACCCGGGGAACAGGACCGGCATCACCACGTCGGCTCCCGGAAGGGCGAAGAGCCGCAGGAGCCAGCTCACCTCCCGGCCCAGGCCGCCGCTGTCGACGAGGACGAGGCGCTGGCAGCACTCGGGGTGCTGGTACGCGAGCTGGAGAGCGACACCCCCGCCGAAGGACTGCCCGACGATGGTGGCCGCAGGGATCCCGAGCACCCCCATGAGGTCCCGCACGCCACTGGCGTGGGCCCCGAGGGAGTAGTCCCCCAACGGCTGCGCCGAGTCGCCGTGCCCCATGAAGTCCGGCGCCACGACCTCGAACCGGCGAGCCAGCTCGGGCATCACCTCACGCCATGCATCTGAGCTTCCGGCGATCCCGTGGAGCAGGACCAGAGCCGGCCCCTGGCCGGCGTGACGGTACCCGACGCGGTGCCCGTGGATCTCCACGTGCTCGAGCTCGAAGTCGCTCATCTCACCCCTTCACCTCGCCGTGGCCCTCCAGTAGGGTCCGGCCGGTCCGGCCGGTCCGGCCGGTCCGGCCGGTCCGGCCGGCCGATGCCCGGACGGTACGCTACCGGTTAGGGGACCGACACACGAGGAGCGCCTCAGGTGCCAGCGACCACCATGCCTGACGTGAGAGAGCAGGACCGCATCGCCGAACAGGTGGGGGAGGTGTTCGACGACCTCTACGCGGTGGTGATCCTCGACAGTAACGTCACCACGTTCGCCGAGGTGGAGGGAGCGTGCGTCACCCTGTTCGGGTACACGCCCGACGAGGCGGCGGCCCTGGCCCTGAAGGTCCACACCACCGGGGAGGCGGTCGCCGCGGTCCTGGCCCAGGACCGAGCCCGCCAGGCCGTCCGTGCGCTCCGCCGTTGGAACGTCCGGTCCCGGATCGAACCGGTGTAGGCACGCCGCTCCGACTCCGGGGGTCGTCGGGCGGCCCACCAATTCCTCCCTACTCAGGTTGGCCACCGCCGGAGTCGTCGCCGCTCCCGATGCCTTCGATGACGCCACGGGACGCCGCCTGCTCGGCGGACATGGCCTCGACCACAGCCTCGAAGATCTTGGCCGTGTCGGCCTCGATGTGGCGTCGGGCGCGCAGCAAGAAGTACGACCCGACGTAGGCCAGTGGCATCACGATCAGGAACGCCGTGCGGAAGTTGTTGTCGAACCGGCTGGCGACGAACGACGTCACGAGCGGAGCGGCCGCGGCTCCGAACACCACCGACGCCAAGTTGAACGCCGCGAACCCCGTGCCCCGGAGATGGGCCGGCACCGAGTCCGACAGTCCGGCCCTGAGCGCAGGGATGGCGAAGGTGGCGGCGAAGAACCCGAGAAGCTGCGCGGCGTAGACCCCGGCGAAGGGCATGGGGAGGAACGAGACGATGAACAGACTGGCGCTGATCAGGAGGCAGACGCCGGGGATCACCACCCGGGCGCCGAGGAACCGGTTGACCCACCGGTCGGCGAAACGCCCTCCCACGATGGTGCCGGGGATCCCGGCCAGGATCACGAGCCCACCGAACGCCGTGGTGGCCGACGTCTGGGTCAAGCGGAGCTGGTCCTCGTAGAACTGCGGCATCCACGACGCCACCGCCGTAACGGTGAACAAGATGGCCGACACGCCGATGAGGGCGTAGCGCATCGTGGGGATGCGAAGGATGGTCCGAACGTCGGCCCCGAGACCCCGCACCATCGAGACGAAAAACGATCCCAGGCCTTCGGGGAACAGCGACTCCCCGTCCCCCGTCGAGCCCCGCTCCAGCTCGACCCCCCGGGAGCGGGTGACGTGCGCTCGGTCGGCCGATCCCCGCCGGGGCTCGGGGAGCCACCACACCAACGCGGCGATGAGCAAACCGGGGATGGCCGAGATGAAGAACGCCAGCCTCCATCCGGCCGGATCGAAGTGGGACAGGTGTGTGGCCACGAGGGACCCAAGCTCGAGTCCTACACCCAGCCCGACGAAGGTAAGGCACTGTTGGACGGAGAATGCCCGGCCGCGGCGCTCGATGCCGTAGTAGTCGGCCAGGAGACTGGACCCCGACGGGTCGGTGATCGCCTGGCCGAACCCGAGCATCCCGCGCACCACCACGAGGGCGGCGAAGGCCGACGACGGCACCACCCCGCCGGCGGCACTGATCAGCGACCACAGGGCGATGGTGATGGCCATGGCCCTGGTGCGATTCCACCGGTCTCCCATGTAGCCGGCGGGGACGGTCACCACCCCGTTCACCAAGATGAACGCCGAGAACAGCACGGCGATGGCGATGTTGCCCACGTGGAACGCCGTCCGGAGCTGGGGCGCCGATCCCCGGACGATGTACTGGTCGACGCTGTCGATCATGGCCACGAGGCCGAGGACCCACATCGGCCACGCCGAGAGGACCTTGGCGACAGGACCGCCCCCGGTGACGGTGGCGCCGTTCAGCGCCGGTGCGGTGGCGCCTTCGAGCTCATCGACCATCGGGCACGCGGACCCAGCTCCGGTCCAGTGCCTGGACCGACGGGCTGCCCATCAGGCGCAACGTCCGGTCGATCCCGGTCCGCAGGACGGACAGCACCCGGCTCACCCCGGGTTCCCCGGCCGCCGCCAGCCCGTAGACCCACGGGCGGCCCACCATGACCGCCCGGGCCCCCAGGGCCAGCGCCCGTACCACGTCGGAACCCCGCCGGATCCCGCCGTCCACCAGCACCTCGGCCCGGTCCCCGATGGCGTCGACCACTTCGACCAGCGCCGGCATGGTGGCCGGGGCGCCGTCGAGCTGGCGACCACCGTGGTTCGACACCACCACCGCCTCCGCACCACTGTCGAGGGCCCGACGGGCGTCGGCCCCGGTGAGCACTCCCTTGGCCACGACGGGACCTTTCCAACGCCGGCGGATCCACTCGAAGTCGTCCCACGTGACCGGCGACAGGACCCACTGGATGAGAGCGTCGTCGGCCGAGAGCGGCTGGTCGGGACCTCCCAGCGACGAGGCGTGGACGATCTCGAAGTGGAACCGGTCCCGAGCGGCGTCGAACAGCCATCGGGGATGGGCCACCACCTTCGGTGCGAACCGGACCATGGTGCGAGGATCCAGGCGTATCGGGATCGACGCCCCGTGGCGCAGGTCCCGTTCCCGGCTCCCGACGATCTGGGTGTCCACCGTGACCACCAGGGTGGAGTAACCGGCCTCCTGGGCCCGTTCGACGAGCTGCTCGGCACCCCTTCGCCCGCCCAGGGCGTAGAGCTGGAACCAGGCACCCCCCCTCCCCTCGGCACCGGCCCGGTCGGCGGAGACGGCCCGGTCACGGTAGGCGGCGACCACTTCTTCCATCGGGTGTCCCGACATCGTGCTCAGGGTGAACACCGTCCCCGCAGCTGCCGCCGCACGGGCGCCGGCGACGTCACCCGCCGGGTCCATGCTCCGGGTGAAGCCGACCGGGGCCAGGATCACCGGCAGGGCCAGGGGCGTCCCCAAGACGGTGGTGGTGAGATCGGGACCCGGCGTACCGGCGGTGACCGCCATCCGGGGCACGAACTCGACCGCGGCCAGCGCCTCAACGTTCGCCCGCATGGTGCGCTCGGACTCGGCCCCGCCGTCGATGTAGTCGAAGACCATCGCCGGGACCCGGCGGCGGGCCAAGCGGCGGGCGTCGTCCACGGTGTGTATCCGGCGCGCCCTGCGCTCCTCCCCTACTCCCATACCTCTCTCCCCCGGCGCTTCGTGCTGCCTGTCGTGGTGTGCTGCCTGCCGTAGTGGGCTACGTGCGGTGCTGCGGACGATGCACCCGCTGCGAACGACGTGACCGTTCCAGCCGCTGCGACCGACACAGCTTTTGCGATTGGCATGGCCGTCCTGATCGTAGGCGAGCGGCGCTGCGCCCTGCCGCACCCTGACGCGCCGAGCCTCACCGCACGCCCCGCCCGTGCCGCCCGCCCCGCCTGCGTCGCCCCGCCCGTGCCGCCCGCCCAGGGCTCAGGCGGCCACCACGTAGAGGCGGGCGAACAGATCCGGGCCGAATGCCACGGTGGAGTCGTCCAGCTCCAACAGAAGCGTCCCGTCGGGCCCCTTCTGTGACACGAACGCCGTGGCCCCAGGCGTGAAGCCGTGCTCGTCCAGGTAGGCGAGGGCGGTCATGTCCAGCTCGACCTGCTCGCTGATGCGCTCCAGGCGCACCGTCGAGCCGGCGGTGGCGTCGGCCAGCGGCACCTGCCCCGCGGTCGAGGTGGGTGACCCCGAACCGGGGATCGGGTTCCCGTGCGGGCAGGTACTGGGATCCCCGAGGAGCACGACCAGGCGGGCTTCCACGTCGTCGGAGATGACGTGCTCCCAGCGACCAGCCTCTCGGTGGACCTTGTGCCACTCCAGCCCGATCACATCCACCAAGAGGCGCTCGGCCAGCCGGTGCTTGCGGACCACCTTCATGGCCACCGCCGAGCCCTTCGGCGTGAGCACGACCACCCGACCGTCGCGCTGGAGGTACCCGTCGGACTCCAGGCGGTCCAGCATCTCGGAGACCGAGGGGGCCGAGAGCCCCAGGCGCTCGGCGATCCTGGCCTGGATTACCGGCGTCCCCTCCTCGAGCAGGGAGTGCACGGCTTCGAGGTACTCCTCCACCGGGGGGTGGTAGCCGCTCTCCATCCCGCCGATCCTACCGGTCCACCGTGACCTGGCCCCCGGTCAGCCGGCCGCTGTGGACACCACCGGCGGCTCCACACCGCCACCGACCAGGGATGCGACCCCCGGCACGTTTCCGGCATGCTGCATACTTGTGCCCGCACTCGCCTGCCCCATGACGTAGAGGTTCAAGAAGTCCAGGGTGACCGCGGCCACGGTGGGCTCCGGCGGGTCCCCACCCTCGTAGGGGTAGAAGTGTGTGGCTCCGTCGAGCTGGAGATAGTCGCGGATCCCGGTGGTGTCCTGGTTGTAGAGGGTCAGGCTGTCCGAAGGCACGTTGACGGTGTCGGCGGTCCCCTGGACGAACAGCATCGGCTGGGTGGGCGAGGCGAAGTACGCACCACCCATGCTGGCCAGCTCGGCACCGGCCAGCACCACGGTGGCCCGCACTCGCGGGTCGGCGCAGCACCCGTTGGCCGCTACAGCGGCGACCGTGTCCGCTCCGTCGGAGTGCCCGGCCACCGCGACCCGGTCCGGGTCGATGAGGTGGGCCAGCGGACCCTGCCCTGAGCTGCTGGCGGCCAGGAGTTGGGTGATCACGAAGGACACGTCACCGGGTTGGTTCACGATGTCGTTCTCTGTGGCCCCTGTCGGCTCGTGGCAGCTCGTGAGCGGGAACTGCACGGCGGCCACCACGTACCCGGCACTGGCCCAGTACTGGAGGAGGGGTGCGTAGGCCGAACGGCACTGGAGGTATCCGGGGGCGAAGACCACCAGCGGGTAGTTGGCGGGGTGGGAGCCGGTACCGGTCGTGACAGCCGCTGGGGTCGAGGACTGGGTCGTGGCCTGGGTCGTGGCTGGGCCGGAGGGATAGCGGACGAGCGTGGGGAGTGAACGTGGCACGTCGTGTCCGCCGACGTCTGCGAACCGCGAGGTATCGACGAATGTGAACGACACCTCCTTCACCGAGAAGCTCCCGGCCAGGCCGATCGCCGACGTCGGTGTCGGCACCGTGGTCGAGGACGAGCCCGGCGTCGTAGTGGGCGTCGTGCTGGAGCCGGTGCTGGTCGGCGGACCTGGGTCACCGGTGCCCCGACCGCCCGTGCCGGGGCCGAGCGGCCCCAGGTACAGTGCCGCCCCGCCTCCAACGAGGACCACGAGCGCGCCGATCAGGACGACCGCCCGCCGACGAGGGCCCCTCCTCACCCTTCTCCGGGGGGGGCTCGGGGCCCTTCTCCGGGGGAGGCTCGGGGTCTGATCGCCGCTAGCGGTGGAACGCCGGACTGGTCCGTTGCTCATCGTCTTCTCAGCTTGCCTCTGGGCGCTCCTGGGGACACGTCGGTTCCTGAACCGATTACTGAGAAGTCCTCAGGATCATGGGGTGGCGTTTCATTCCCGCGTCACGTGACATGGGGACAATCGAACGGTGACCACTTCCGAACCCCTCGCTCCCGACCCTACCGCCACCGTCGACGCTACCGTTGCTTCCGACGCAAGGGACGCCACCTCGCTCGTGTCTGGGACCAGCCGCACCGGGAGCGGGCTGACGTTCCGGAGACAACGCCGGGTGTGGTCTTCGAGGGTCGAGAGCTGGTCCTCACACGGTTCGGTCGGGCTCGAGCGGGTCACCCAGGCGGTCGTGGAGGCAGTGGCCGTGCGGCCCGGCGAGCACGTGGTCGATCTGGGATGCGGCACCGGAGCCATCACCCTCGAGGTCGCCAGCGAAGGGGCGCGGGTCCTGGCCGTGGACGTGAGTGCCGGCATGGTCCGCCGTCTCGATGAGCTGGCTTCGGAACGGGGCATCGAAGGCGTGACCGGCATGGTCGAGCCCATCGAGCGCCTGGCGTTGCCGGCAATGTCCACCGATGCCGTGGTCTCGAGCTACGCCCTCCACCACCTGAGGGACCCCGACAAGGCCCGGGTCGTAGAACAGGCGTACACGTGGATCCGCCCCGGTGGTCGGATCGTGATTGCCGACATGATGTTCGGGAGGGGCGGGAGCAAGGAAGACCGTGCGATCTTCGCGTCGAAGTTGCGGATCTTGGCCAAGAAGGGACCGGGCGGGTGGTGGAGGATCGCGAAGAACGCCGGTCGCCTGATCCTTCGGATCCAAGAGCGCCCCATCTCCCTGGATTCGTGGCAGAGGATCCTGCTCCAGGCCGGCTTCGAGGATGTCTCAGGGCGCTATGTGCGCCAAGAAGCCGGACTGGTCACGGGACGTCGCCCGGCTCGGGGGGACGCTTCGGGAGGCGATACGGTGCCCCCGGCTTCTGGCCAGCGTGGGAACGACTGGACCGCCCCTGCGGTTTCGGACTGACGCCTGAGAGCGGGTCGCCGCCCAGAGGCGATCAGAGCACGCCCTCGTCAGGCGAGGGAATCCAGCTCGTGAGATCAGCCAGCCGGGGATCGTTCGAGAAGATCTCCACGATCGGGATCCGAAGTCCCAGGCGGCGCTGGATGACTTCGGCTTCCACGACCTGGTTCCAGAGAACGAGGGTGGCCACGACGCCAGCCGACCCGGCCCTGGCGGTGCGCCCCGATCGGTGAAGGTAGGCCTTGTGGTCCTCGGGCGGGTCGTAGTGCACGACAGCGTCCACACCTTCGATGTGAAGACCCCGGGCTGCCACGTCGGTGGCCACCAGCACGTGCAGCTTCCCTGAAGAGAAGTCGGCCAGTGCCCGCTCGCGGTTGGCCTGGCGGAGATCGCCGTGGATCGCCGCAGCCCGGATCCGCTCCTTGGCCAACTGCTCCACCAGGCGGTCGGCGCCGCGCTTGGTCCGCACGAACACCAGGACCTTGTCCAACGGGCGGCAGATGGAGGCCGCCACCTTCACTTTGTCCATCTGGTGCACCTGGAGGAAGCGGTGCTCCATGGCGGCGACGGTCTGGGTGCTCGACGCCACCTCGTGGTGGACGGGATCCCTCAGGTACCGGGCCACCAGGCGGTCGACCGCCCCGTCAAGCGTGGCCGAGAACAGCAGCGTCTGGTGGTCTCGCTCCAGGCGACGGAGCACCCACTCCACCTGGGGCATGAACCCCATGTCGGCCATGCGGTCGGCTTCGTCAAGGACGAGGATCTCCACGTCGGCCACCGTGAGCTCGCCCCGGTCGCCCAGGTCAATGAGGCGCCCGGGGGTGGCGATAATCACGTCCACGCCCCGGCGCAGGCGGGTCACCTGCCGGTCGACGTCGGCGCCGCCGTACACGGCAGCGGTGCGCAGCCCCACCCCCTCGGAGAGCGGGGCCAAGACGTCGTGCACCTGGACTGCCAGCTCCCGGGTCGGCAGGAGCACCAGCGCTCGGGGGCGGGCCGGGCTCCCGCCGGCGGCAGTGCCCGATCTTTGCCCATCGGATGCGACTTCTCGGCCCCGGTCACGGCCGCCAGCCAGGCGCTGCAGGAGCGGGAGGCCGAACGCCAGCGTCTTGCCCGACCCGGTCTTCGCCTTCCCGCACACGTCACTCCCGGCCAAGGCGTCAGCGATGGTGAGCGCCTGGATCGGGAAGGCGGTCGTGATCCCCTGGTCGGCGAGGATCTTGGTGAGGCTCTCGTCGACCCCGAGCGACTCGAAGGTCCGCACGGTCTCATAGGTATCCGGGGTATCCGCTCTGTCCGGGGTATCCGAGCTGTCCGGGGCACTGGTGCTCGCGGCATCCCGTCCGGGAAGGAGACTGTCTACGGTCATGTCCTGCTCTCTTGTCTCTTGTCTGCGGCGGGGTCCGGCGCCGACCCGAGAAGAGGAGAAGGAGGACCCGGACGACGGCAAAGGGCCGGTCGTCACCCTCCATGGTACCAGGGAGAACGCTGAGGTGGGTGTACGGGCGTTGGATCGATCGGGCGTGCGGGGTGGGTGGAGCCGTCACGCGTGCGCGGCGGGCCCTTGGCGGGACGGGCGTGCGCCCTAAAGTAGGTTCGCGGGCGAGCACGATCGCCCCGGACCGATCTGGAGGACGACCCTGATGCCGAAGCTCGAGCCCGGAGACCGGGCGCCGCTGTTCACCCTGCCCGATCAGGACGGCACGCTGGTATCACTGAAGGACTTCGCCGGGTCCCCGGTCGTGGTGTACTTCTATCCCGCCGACGACACGCCGGGCTGCACCAAGGAAGCCTGCCAGTTCAACGATCACCTGAAGGCGTTCGCCAACGCCGGGGTGAATGTGGTGGGGATCTCACCGGACGGCGCCGACAAGCACACGAAGTTCCGGAACAAGTACAAGCTGAAGTTCCCACTCCTGTCGGACCCCGAGCACGAGGTCATGGCCAGCTACGGAGCGTGGGGCGAGAAGACCATGTACGGGAAGAAGACGGTGGGGACGATCCGGTCCACGTTCATCGTCGACGCCAAGGGTGCGATCGCCCGGGCGTGGTACCACGTCCGGGCCGACGGCCATCCGGCCCGCGTGCTCGAAGAGGTGAAGGCGCTTTCGGAGAACTGAAGCCCGCAGGGGTCCGGCAGCCCGCAGGGGTCCTGCCGGCACCGCCCCTTCAGTGCTGGTGTCCCGGACACCACCAGGTCGTCCGGCCCCCTACCGTCGAGCGGAGCAATTCGGTACCGTCGAGCGGACAGCGCCCACCTCGACGGCGCTCGCCCATGAGGTTCCCGGTGTGCGACCCTCCCCGCTCCAGAAGCTCGGCGACGGTGGCCCGCAGGTGCCGGTGGAGGCGACGAATCTCATGATCGGCCAGTGACCCGGCCGGACGGTCCGGGGCCAGGGATGCCCGCCAGAGGATCTCGTCGGCCAGGAGATTTCCGATGCCCGCCAGGCGTGACTGGTCCAGCATTCGAGCTTTGAGGGCCGCGCCGGAAGTCGCGGGGCCTCGGCGAGGCGGCAGACGACCGGTGAGGGCAGACCGGAGCGCGGCGGCCGAGACGGTCGCCGCGTCAGGTCCCAGTCGCTCTTCGTCCAGGTTGAATGCGACCCGGGCCATCCGACGAGGATCGTGGAGGGCCAGAGTGAAGGTGTCGTCGAACTCGATGGAGAGGACGATCCACTTGGGGTCGACATGTGCCGGCGCGTACAGGAGCCGGTCGAGCGCCGGGTGCCCGTCGACGATCACGCTGCCGGTCATGCCGAAGCGCATCGCCAACGTGGGGCCACTGCCTCGTGAGGCTGGAGCTCCACGCTCTCTCTCGTTGGTCGCAGAGTCGCCCGACGAGTCGAAGAACAGCACCTTGCCGGTACGTCGGGCGGTCGTGAAGGAGCGGCCTTCGAGAGCTCGAATCAAGTCCGAGGGACGCAGCGGACCAGCCAGCGCGTGGGGGTCGTCGACGGACACCCCCGTGATGGTGAGACCCACCACCTCACTCGCCAGTCGCCGGTAGTACTCCACCTCCAGCATCTCGGGCACCTACCGGACGGTATCCGAACGCTGCCACCCCGAGCACTGGGGAGTCGATAGGGTGTCCCCGTGCCTCCCGAGAAGCTCCATTGGGCCCATCTGTACGAGGAAGTTGTCACCTCGGGACTGTGCACGGGCTGCTCGGCCTGCGTCGTCGTCTGCCCGTACGATGTGCTGGGCTACGACGACGGTGACGGGCGGTACAAACCGTTCCACGTCGACGCCGACGGCGGCACTGACAACTGCACCCACGGCGTGAAGGGCTGCACCCTCTGCACCCGGGCCTGCCCACGTTTTCGCACCTGGGAGCCCGAGATCGAGCAGCACCTCTTCGGTCGGGCGCGGACCGACGACGAGGTCTCGGGCATCGCTCGTCACACCATCCTGGCCCGGGCCACCGATCCCGAAGTCCTGGGTGCTGGTCAGGACGGGGGTTTCGTGTCGGCCCTCCTCATATGGGCCCTGGAGCACGACGTCGTCGACGCTGCCCTGGTGTCGGCCCTGGAGGGGGACGGCAGCACGTGGAAGGCGGTCCCCACCGTGGCCCGGAACCGGACCGACGTCCTGGCCACCGCCGGGTCCCGCTACACCTACTCCGCCAATCCGATGGCCTACGCCGAGGCCATCGAGTCGGGAGCCGAGCGGATCGCCCTGGTGGGCATGGGGTGCCAGGCGTCCGCCCCGCCGGTCATGAGTGCCCGCAAGGCCGGCAAGGTGGCTCGTCGCTTCTCGCTGTCGATCGGCCTCCTGTGCTCGAAGACCTTCGACGACGCCATCTTCCCCGAGCTCTTCGAGGCCCGGTACGGCTTGGCCCGCCAAGACATCGCCAAGATGAACATCAAGGGGGTGTTCCAGATCTGGACCCACGACGGTGGGTACCACGAGGTCCCCTTGAAGGAGGCCCACGAGTTCACCCGTCAGGGGTGCCTGTCGTGCCCGGACTTCGCCGCCGAGCACGCCGACATCGCCACCGGAGGCATCGGAGCCTTCAACGACTGGACGCTGACCGTCATCCGGACCGAGCGAGGGCACGAGCTGTTCGACGCCATGGTCGCCGGAGGCGCGGTCGAGGTCCGCCCGGCCGACGACGACCCGGGCGCGGTCGCCCTCCTGCACCGCCTCAGCCGGGTCAGCAGGCGGCGATGGCCATCCACCGCCGTGCCCATGCCCGGGCGCCTTCCGACGTCCACGTGAACAGAGCCCTTCCCGGTCCCCGCCTCGTCAGCCGTTCCTGCACAGCTCCCTGGCGCGGGTGAAGACCGCGTCCATCATCGGCTCGGTGAGTCGTCCGGTGAACGTGTTCTGCTGGCTCGGGTGGTAGGAGCACAGCAACATCCTGGCGTCGGACAACGGGTGCTCGGCCAGGTGGGCGAACTTCGGGCGCGGTCGGAGTCCATAGATGTCGGACACGGCCGAGCAGGCCAGCTGCCCGAGGACGACGATGACTCTCGCCGATACGAGGATCTGCAGTTCGCGGCGGAGGAACTCGCTGCAGGCGGCCCGCTCAGTGGGGTTCGGCATGTTCTCCGGAGGGGCACAGTGCACGGCCGCGGTGATCCACGCACCCTTCAGGGCCAGCCCGTCGTCAGCTGAGACGCTCGAGGGTGACGTGGCGTACCCGGCCCGCCACATGGCCGCGATGAGCCAGTCCCCAGAACGATCGCCGGTGAACATCCGCCCAGTTCGGTTCGCGCCGTGAGCCGCAGGAGCCAGCCCGACGACGATCATTTCGGCGTCCGGATCGCCGAAGCCGGGGACCGGTCTCCCCCAGTACCGCTGACCACGGAACGCCGCCCGGGGATGCTCGGCCACCTGACGGCGCCACTCGACAAGCCGAGGACAGCGCGAGCAGGCGGCGATCTCTGCTGCCAGCTCCGACAGCTCCGACCGCACCGGCGGAGTCGTCCCCCGGGCAGCGGGGACCGGGAGGGCCAAAGAGCTCGGGCACGGACGAGGTCCCACTGGCGACAGCCTACGATGGGCATCTGTGCCCACCCAGACGCCGCCAGTCGGGCCCAAGCCCACGCTCGTCCTTCTGGTCCGTCACGGCACGACTCCCACCACCGGCAAGATTCTCCCGGGTCGGGCACCCGGTCTCAGCCTCTCGGAGAAGGGGCGGGCTCAGGCCGAGGAGGTGGCTCGGGCCATCGCCCGGACTCGTCACCCCCCGACGGCCGTGTACGCGTCTCCCTTGGAGCGGACTCGCGAGACCGCCGGGTTCATCGGGCGGGCTCTCGGCGTCCGGGTGCGGACCCGACAGGAGCTTTTGGAGTGCGACGTCGGGGACTGGACGGGCTCCCGCCTACGTCGCATCACCGGAACCCGAGCCTGGAAGACGGTCCACGCCTGGCCCAGCGGCTTCCGTTTCCCCGGCGGCGAGTCGTTCTCGGAGATGGCGACCAGGGCCGAAGGAGTCGTCGTGCGCCTGGCCGAGTCCCATCGCGGGGAGTCGATCGTCGTGGTCTCACACGCCGATCCCATCAAAGCCGTGGTGGCGTCGGCTGCCGGGACCCCGCTTGACCTCTTCCAGCGCTTCGTGATCTCGCCGTGCTCGGTGTCGGCGATCCTCTACTCAGCCGATGGCCCCCACGTGCTGTGCGTGAACTCGCCCGGTCCTCCCGATGAACCGGAGCTCTCTTGAGCGAAGGCTCCGACTTCGATCACGTCGATCGCTTCACGGTCGGCACCGAGGGTCCGGTGGGGAACCGGGTCTTCCTCCTCCACGTGGCACAGGGTCCCACGGCCCTCACGATGAAGGTGGAGAAGCAGCAGGTGGCGCTGCTGGCCAGCTACCTCGCCCGTATCGTGCGCCAGCTGGGACGACCTGGCCACCTCCCCGACGACCTGGACTTCGACACCTCAGTGGAGCCGGAGTGGGTGGTGGGCACCATCGGAGTCTCATACGACGAAGAGACCGATCGCATCGTGGTCGTGGTCGAAGAACGCGGGGAGGGCGAGGAAGGTGAAGGTGGGGACGAGGACGACGAGGCTGGTCAGGTGGCCCGGATCGCCCTGTCACGCGAGATGGCGGCGGCCTTCGCCATTCGCGCCACCAGCCTGGTCGAGGCCGGACGCCCACCTTGCCCGCTGTGCGGTCTTCCGTTGGACCCTTCGGGCCATAACTGCCCCCGTACCAATGGGCACCGTCCGCCGGTGACGTGACGCCGGCGCCCGGCTCCCCGGACCCGGAGCGGTCGAGCGACGACACGCCCAGTGTGTCGAGCATCCTCGAGCACGGCGTGATGGATGTGCACGGACGGATTGCCGGAAGCTCGAACGCCACGCTGCTCGTGACGTGCACCCTCGACGGTGAAGATCTCCTGGCCGTCTACAAGCCAGGCCGTGGCGAGCGACCCCTTTGGGACTTCCCTGCCGGCCTGTACCGGAGGGAAGTGGCGGCGTACGTCGTGTCCGAGTTGGTGGGCTGGCACCTGGTTCCCGAGACGGTCGTGCGCACCGAGGGACCCTACGGCCCCGGGTCAGTCCAACGTTTCGTGCCCACAGACGGTACGTCCCACTACTTCAACTTGGTGGATGACCCAGAACGTCACGAGACGCTCCGGACTCTGGCCGCCTTCGATGTCGTGACCAACAACGCCGATCGCAAGAGCGGCCACGTCCTGTTGGCCGAAGGACGGATCTGGGCCATCGATCACGGCCTGTCGTTCCACTGTGACGAGAAGCTGCGGACGGTGATCTGGGACTTCGCCGGCACACCGTTACCACCCTCCGTCCAGTCCGACTTGGAGCGGCTCCTCGGCAGCACACGCACACGGCTCGACGACGCCCTGTCCGGCCTCCTCGAGCGAATTGAGCGGAAGGCCCTGTGGGCGAGGATCGAGGGGCTGGTGGCCGCCGGCCACCTCCCAGCCCCCGACACGGACCGGGAGTGGCCCCCCTATCCCTGGCCACTGGTCTGATCTCTCCGCCTTCCCACGCCCATCGCCTCCGACGTGTCCTCGGTGTCCTGGCGCGCCCCGACATGCGCGAAACCGGCGTGCCACAATGACCGTGTCCTCACCTCGCCCACGTCACAGATCTCCCGGAAATGAGCCTCGCAGTGCGCCGAAGCTGCCATCCACCTCGCCACATCGGCACTGCGCCCGGCCGAGCACGCCGGGGGTCCCATGCCTGAGCCGGTCGAAGGAACCAGTCCCTACCTTCCGGGACTTGACGGGCTGCGGGCCGTCGCCGTCCTGGCCGTCATCGCCTACCACCTGAACTTCTCATGGGCCCGGGGTGGCCTGCTCGGCGTGGGGCTCTTCTTCGTCCTGTCCGGCTACCTCATCACCGACATCCTGGCCGCCGAGTACCGGCGGCACCAGAGTATTCGCCTTCCCCAGTTCTGGGTCCGTCGGGCGAGGAGGCTCCTGCCGGCGCTCTTCGTCATGCTCTTCGTCACCATGGGGTGGGTGACCCTGTTCCACCGGGCACAACTCCCGGCCATGCGATCCGACCTGGTACCGGCCATCTTCTACTACAGCAACTGGTGGTTCATCTTCCAGCACGTCTCGTACTTCGCCAAGTTCGGCCCTCCCTCACCGCTCGGCCACCTGTGGTCACTGGCCATCGAAGAGCAGTTCTACCTGGTGTGGCCGTTCGTCGTCCTGGCGGGACTCCGCTGGATACGGGACCGCCGGATACTTATCAGCTTCATTCTCCTCGCCGCCGCGGCCTCGGCCACCGAGATGGCCCTCCTGTTCTCTCCCGACGGGAACCCCACGCGCATCTACGACGGCACCGACACTCGGGCGTTCGCCCTCCTGATCGGAGCTGCCCTGGCTCTCGCCCTCCCCCGAGACCGGGCGTTCGGTGCCATCTCATCCAACGCCCGCCGTCTCCTCGAAGTCGTCGGGGGCTCAGCGCTCGTCGGGGTCTTCGTCATGTTCTGGCAGACCAATGAGTATGGCTCGTTCTTGTACCAGGGTGGAATGGTCCTGTTCTCAGTCCTGTGCGCCTTCACCATCTCCGTCACCGTGCACCCCGGCGCCCGGTTGGGGACGCTCCTTGGGTGGGGACCGCTTCGCTGGATCGGCGAGCGTTCCTACGGCATCTACCTCTGGCACTACCCGGTCATCGTGCTCACCACGCCCGTCGGCGCAGGTCCCAGCCTCTTGCGCGACATCCTCCAGATCGCTGCCAGCATCGGCCTGGCGGCGCTGTCGTGGAGGTTCGTCGAGCAACCGGTCCGTCACGGCGCCCTCCGCCGCCAGTGGAGCAGGCTCCGGGAACGGAGGTGGGCTTGGCCCCGGCTACGCCCGGTCGGGTGGGTGGTCTCCGTGGTCGTGGCGGCCAACCTCGTGGTCTGCGTCATCGGGCTGGCCGGGGTGGTGGCGGCACCGGCGTTGGCGGCGACCGCCAAGGATCACACAGTCCTCCCTCCCAGGCACCACCACGTAGGGAGCACGACGACGACGTCGACGACGCCCGGTGCGCACCCCGGCCCCACGTCTACTGTCCCGGTGCCGGCCGGGCAGGGGGTGACGGCGATCGGGGACTCCATCATGGTCGACGCGTCGACAGACCTCGAGGCGATGCTTCCCGGCATTGTCATCGACGCCAAGGTGGGCCAACAGCTCTACCAGGTCCAGTCGACAGTCCCCCAGCTGAAGGCGAACGGGGACATCGGGGACCGTCTGATCTTGGAGCTGGGAACCAACGGTCCCTACTCGACGACACAGCTGGAGACGCTGCTGAACTCCCTCGGACCGATGAAGAGGATCGTCCTGGTCAATACCCGCGTGCCTCGGCCGTGGCAGACACAGGTGAACGCCACCATCGCCACAGTGGCCGCCCACTACCCCAACGCAACTCTCGTGAACTGGTTCGCCGACAGCGCCAACGACCCCCAGTACTTCTACACAGACGGGATCCACCTGAACCCCACTGGCGCTCAGTACTACGCGTCGCTCATCGTCCAGGCGCTGGACGCTCCGTCGCCGCCACCACCGCCAGCTTCTCACTGACTGACGGGGCAGCCCCCATTGCCTCCGGGCGCCTGCTCCCTGCGTTCCTAACCTCGGGCCTTCAGCGCTTCGATGAGGGCCGGCAGCACCTTGTGCACGTCCCCCACGATGCCGAGGTCTGCCACCGAGAAGATCGGGGCGTCCTGGTCCTTGTTCACGGCCACGATGTTCTTGGAGCCCTTCATTCCCACGAGGTGCTGCGTGGCACCCGAGATCCCACAGGCCAGGTAGACCGTCGGCTTGACCGTCTTGCCGGTCTGCCCGACCTGATGGGAGTAGGGAACCCACCCGGCATCCACGATGGCCCGACTGGCCCCGGCCGCGCCGTGCAGCAACGAAGCGAGCTCTTCGACAAGGGCGTAGTTCTCAGCCGCACCAAGCCCCCGCCCACCGGACACCACTACCGAGGCCTCGTCCAGCTTGGGACCCGAGCGCTCCTCCACGTGGCGGTTGAGGATCCGAGCGGCCCCGGTGGCCCCGGTGTCAGGAGCCGGTGCCGCCACCACTTGGGCCGCCGACCCGGTGCCCGGCTCGGCGGCGAACGACTTGGCCCGGATGACGAAGATGCCCGGTCCCTCACCGGTGAATCGTGCCGTCACCGTGTGGGAACCTCCGAAGACCTGGTGCTCGGTTCGCAGGTCCTCGTCGACGTTCAACCCGGTGACGTTGGTCAGGACTGGACGATCGAGCGCTGCCGACAGGCGCCCGGCGACGTCCCGGCCGTCGTAGGTGGCCGGGATCAAGATGGCATCCGGCGCATTCCCGCCCTTCACCAAGGACGCGATGGCGGCGGCCACCGGTGGGCCCGGCAGCGCGCCGGCGAGATCACCTACGTCGTAGACGACACTGGCACCGTACTCTCCGAGGACGGCCGCAGCCGATGCCACGTCGGCCCCCCAAGACACCGCCTCGACCGTCGATGCCAGCCCCCGGGCATGGGTGAGGAGCTCCAGCGTCAGGGGAAGAGGGCCGGACTCCCCGGATTCGGCCAGGACCCAGATCTTGTTCACAGCCATCTCATATCACCTTGATCTGCTCGAGGAAGGCCACGATGCGCTGGGCACCGTCCCCTTCGTCTACGACCTTCTCACCGGCCGACCGGGCTTCGGCTTCGGCCACCTGGACGATCCCCTGGCGGGCCCCGGTGGCACCCACCTCTGACGGGTCGATCCCCAGATCACTGATCGTCAGGGTGTCCACCGGCTTGGACTTGGCGGCCATGATGCCCTTGAACGACGGGTACCGGGGCTCGACCACTCCGGCGGTGACGGTGACCACGGCCGGGAGCGGGCACTCCACCTCGTCGTATCCCGCTTCGGTCTGGCGCTCGACCACCACCTTGCTCCCTTCGACGGCGACGCTCTTTGCGAACGTCACCGACGGCATCCCCAGCAACTCGGCTACCTGGACCGGGAGGGTCCCGGTGTAGCCGTCGGTGGACTCCGTGGCGGCCAGCACCAGGTCCGGCTGGGCCCTTCGAATGGCCGCCGCCAGAACTTTCGCCGTACCGAGCGCATCCGATCCGGCAAGCGCATCGTCGCTGACCAGGATGGCCTTCGCCGCGCCCATGGCCAGAGCCGTCCGAAGTCCCGAGACTTCTCCGCCCGGGGCCATCGAGACCAGCGTGACCTCACTGCCCTCCACCTGACCGGCGAGCTGCAACGCCATTTCGACCCCGTACGAGTCGGAATCGTCCAGGATGAGCTTTCCCGTCCTGACCAGGTTGTGCGTGGTGGGATCCAGTGAGGACGGGGCCGCAGGATCCGGGATCTGTTTGACGCAGACGACGACGTTCATAGGTGCCCATTCTGGTCCACCCAGGGCCGATAGCGCCATTCCGGCGTGCAGCCCAGGCAGGGCTGCGCGGCGATCACCTGGGACGACTTCTCATCACCTCCAGGGCCTCACCGGGCCGATCGGTGATGACGGCATCGACTCCGAGATCGGCCATGGCTTCGAGGTCCCCCCGGGCGTTCACCGTCCACGCGTGCACGGCCACACCGGCCCCATGCGCCGCCTCCACCAGCGACGGGCCCACCTGGGCCACGAACGGGTGGATTGCCTGCCAGCCGTGGTCTTCGACCACTTCGAGCTCGGCCATCGCGTCGACGCTCCACTCCAGGAGCCGGCCCAGCGCGAGCGTCGGTTCGGTCCGCCTCACGGCATCGAGGATCGTGGGCTCGAAGGAAGAGACGATCACCCGATCGGTCCAGCCGAGGCTGACCAGGGTGGTGGCGGTGAGCTCGGCCGTCAGCGTGTCGGCATCCGAGGTCCTCGTGGGACCGTGGGACCGCTCGCGCTGGGGTGCCGCCTTGATCTCGACGTTCACGAGCATGCCGTCGCAGGCGTCGAGGGCTTCACCCAGGAGAGCCACGTAGGGAGGAAGCTGGTGCCTCGCGACGAGGTGCAGCGGGCCGGCTCCGGAAACCTCGGGGTCGTGGTGGACCACGAGCACCCCGTCGGCCGTACACCTCACGTCCAGCTCCACTCCGTCGCACCCCAGGCTTCGGGCGGTGCGGAATGCGGCCACGGTGTTCTCGACCGTGTCGACCCCGGCCTCGGTTCGGCCTCGGTGGGAGAAAACCCTGGTCGTCATCGCACGGCTTCCATTCGGCGGGATTCCGAGCCCGACGGGTGCGCCGACTGGGGGCCTTGGGCAAATTGTGGACAATTCACCGGAATTCTCCTTGCGTGCTGCGTTGGGTGCCATATAATGACCACGTCAAACCCCTTTTCCGGAGGAGGGCCCCTGTGGTCCTTCCATGTGAAAAGGTTCACAATCTTGCAGGCGGAGGACCGGCAATGGCGCTGATGTGGAACCGGACGGTGGATTGGGATGCAGACGACTGGCGGCGGATGGCGGCCTGCCGGGACACCGAGCCCGACCTGTTCTTTCCGATAGGGACCACCGGTCCGGCGGTCGAGCAGATCGAAGCGGCCAAGAGCGTCTGCCGCACTTGTGAAGCCCAGGAGCCGTGCCTGGACTTCGCCCTGGCCACGAACCAGGAGTCCGGCGTGTGGGGTGGCACGTCCGAGGACGAACGGCGCAAGCTCCGCAAGGCCTGGCTCGCTGCTCGGCGCCGGGCGAGCTGATCCCGCGCTCACGGCGAGCGCCGTCGCTTCCCGATCTCCCGGTCCCCCGGTAGCAGCTCAACGGGCTGCGGCTGGGACGAAGATCGTCACCAGGGTCCCACCGCCCTCGGACTTGCGCATCGCTTCGAAGGAGATGGTGCCGCCCAGCTGAGTCATCACGAGATCGCGGACGATCGAAAGCCCGAGACTGTGAGTCTCTTCGACGTCGAACGACGCGGGGAGCCCGCAACCGTCATCCCGCACCGAAAGCGACAACTCGGTGTCCCGATCCTCGAGGCTCACCCAGACGTGCCCGGGGGGAACCGGAGAGTCGTCGAGCATGGATGCTGCCACATCTGCCGGCGACTGCGCCGATCCGAATGCGTGCTCGACCGCGTTCTGAAGGACCTCGGCCAGGATGACCGCCAGCGGCGTGGCCACGTCCGCCGCAACTTGCCCAAGGTCTCCGATCACGGTGATCTCCACCGGTCTGGGCGACACCACGGAATCCTGTGCCATCTGCACCAGTGACGCCACGATGTCGTCAAAGGGGACCTGCTCCCCGGGGTCCCGGGACAGGATCTCGTGCACGAGGGCGATCGAGCGCACCCGACGTTCGGCCTCTCGCAGTGCCTCACGCCCGCCACCGACGGGCACGCGACGGGCCTGGAGACTGAGCAGCGAGGAGATCGTCTGCAAATTGTTCTTGACCCGGTGGTGGACTTCGCGAATTGCTGCGTCCTTTGAAAGCAGCAGGCGGTCCAGCCGGCGGACATCGGTCACGTCACGGAGGAGGATCATCGCCCCGGTGACCGAACCTCTGAACAGCAGTGGGATGCAGTGGACCAGCACGATGACATCCGGCCGTCGTTCCACCTCTTCGACGACCGGGCGTCCGGTGGCCAGCGCCCACTCCACCGCTGATTCCTCCACGCCGAGCTCCGTGAACCGGCTCCCTTCCGGCGGAGAGTACACACCCATGCGGTGGAACGCATTCATGGCATTCGGTGAAGCGAACTCCACCCGACCTTCGGCGTCGACTACGACGAAGCCGTCACCCACCCTCGGGGCCTCTTCGGTCCCGACGTCCTCTTGGGGGAACGGGAACGCCGAATCCGAGACCATCTCGGCCAAGCGATCGAATACCTCCAGGTAGGTCTTCTCGTACAGGCTCGTCGGGCCGCGTAGGGGCGCCAGCGTGACCCTGAGCAGAACGGCGATCACCGACCCGGCGTAGCGCACCGGGATGTTCTCGACCGGGACCGACTCTCCGATGATCGGGTGGTGAACCGCCCCTCGGGCTACGCGGCCCTCGTGCAGTGCGGTGGCGCTCAGGCTCCACGCCGACTCCCGGACCGTCTGTCCCACCAGGTCTTGTTCCACCAAGGTCGGACGATTGCTGGGGCGTATCTGTCCGAGCACCACGAGCTCAGGATCTCCTTGGTCCTGGTCAGGATCGGTCACCGAGACCGGAACGACCAGCAAGAGATCGGAGAACGAGAGGTCGGCCAAGACGGACCAGGACCCAAGCAGTCGCTGGAGGTGCTCGAGTTCGTCGGGCCGGAGGTCAGTGTGCTGAGCTGCCAGTTCGGCCGGGGTGGGCATTGGCGCCTACTCCTCGATGTCCGGTCGTGCCGGGTCCTTCGAGGCATCTCGATAAGCCTGGGTATCGACAGCGCCCAGGGGGACGGTGTGGGGCTGACGACGCCGGTAAGCCTGAAGGTGATCGACTCCCATTTGGTCCAAGATGACCCGCAGGTCCCCTGCTCTGTCGGCCACGTGCTCGACGCCATGAGCATCGGAGGCAGTGGTCAGGGGGACGCCGTGTGCCGCGAACCGCACCAGCAGGGGGTGGGCCGGGTACTGCTCTCCCACGGGCTTTCTCCATCCGGCTGACGACAGCTCCGCTGCCATTCCGCTGGAAGCTGCGGCTTCGGCAATGCGGTCCCACCACTCCACCGGGCTGGCAGGGCGCTTTCCGGTCACCTTGATGAGATCCGGATGGGCCAGCACGTCGCACGTCCCCGTCGCCGCCAGTTCCTCGATGGATCGGGTATAGGAGTCCCACGTGGCGTCCACATCGCGTATGGACCACTCCTCCATGGAGACAGCGTCCCCGAGATCGTCGAATCGCCAGGTTCCCAGCCAGTGGACCGAGCCCAGGAGCACGTCGAACGGGTAACCCGCGAGCAGTCCGGCCACCTGGTCCATTCGACCCGGATAGTGGTCCACTTCCAGTCCCAGGACGACAGGAAGCCCAGCCTGCTTGGCCACCAAGACCGTTTCCACGTACGCGTCCAGATCGGCTCGGGCGTGGAAGTCCCAGTAGGCAGCCAT
>JAJYZN010000177.1 GCA_021799915.1 Actinomycetes bacterium | reverse complement strand
CAGCATTGAGAACGGGTCGGAGCTGGGCGTGAAGATGGCCGCTCCCGCCGTGATCGCGATCACCGACCACCGCCACCAGTGCAGGAGCTGGGCCGGCGTGACAACGCGGACCAGCTCCAAGGCGACGAGCACCACCGGGAATTCGAACGACAGGCCGAAGAGGGCCATCATCAGCAGGATCAGGCTGAGGTAGCTGTTGGGGCTCAGGATCTCGAACAGCCGCGGACCTCCCACGTCGATGAGGAATTGCAGTGCGTGGGGAAAGATGAAGTACGCGGTGGCACAGCCGGCCAAGAACAGCACGAGCGAGGCCAGGACGAAGGGGATGACATACCGGCGCTCCTTGTCACGCAAGCCCGGGGTGATGAACCGCCACATCTGCCAGAGGATCACGGGCGAGGCGAGGACGAGCCCCCCGAACGCCGCCATTTCGACGCGCAGGCTGAGCGGGTCGAGCGGTCCGGTCACATAGAAGCGGCAGTTGTGCGGGCGGACATGGCAGTAGGGGTGCTGGAGCACTCCGAGGAACCAGTTGTAGAAGACGGCGGCCACCGTCCCTGCGATCACGAACGCGACGACCGAGACGATCAGCCGGTGCCGAAGCTCGGCCAGATGCTCGGCCAGCGTCATGGCGTCGGGACTTGGCCCGCGCTTGCGCCCCACCACTGGGATCGGCACTCAGTTCATGCTCGGGTCGTCAGGGGGCCACGACCCGGCCGAAGCGGAGTCCCGCGCTGCCGAAGGCGTTGCGCGGCCGCCCGTACCGGCCTTCCGGCCGGCCGCACCGGTGTTGTTGCGAAGGGGCGCGGAGAGCGGCTCGGAGGTGACTGCAGTGGCAGTGCGTCGACCACGGCCCGTAAGGTCCGGGGGGTCCGTGGAGACTGAGGGGTCCGGGGGGTCCGCGGGGTTGCCACGGACGGCGGGATCCGCTGGATCGGCAGGCCAGGATCCGGCGTCGGCCCGAGGTTCCAGATCACCGGGGTCGGGCACCAGCTCGGGAGTGGCTGCCGTGCTGGCGAGCTGGTTGAGCAGTGCGATCGGCGAACGGGCAAAGCGGACGATCTCCTGGGAGGAGGGGAGGTCGGGGATGTTCTGGCGCACCTCCTGGTCGACCCGGTCGCGGTACTCCTGGAGCTTGCGCCAGCCGCTGCCGAGCTGTCTGGCGACCTGAGGGAGCTTGTCCGGCCCGACCAGGACCATGACCACGATGAAGAGGATGAGGAGCTTGACCGGTGTGAGGTCCAGCATGTTCGCGATCCTACCGAAGGGCGCGGCTCTCCCGGCTTCAGAAGATATGGATGCGGCTGGGTGGCCAGATTCGCATGACGACCTCCCCGACGATATAGGAGCTGGGTAGCGGGCCCCAGTAGCGGCTGTCGCAGGAGTTTGTGCGGTGGTCCCCCATCATGAAGTAGTCGCCCTTGGGGATCTTGACCGGGCCGAAGGGAGCCGTGTAGGCGTACTGGGCAGGCAACCACGGCTCTGCGAGCGGCTTGCCTGTGATGTACACCTTGCCGCCACGGGCCGAGATGGTCTCTGTGGGCAGGCCGATCACCCTTTTCACCAGGTCTGTCACTTCGGGCCCTGCGCATTCGCGGCGCTCACCGGGAGGGCGCCGGAACACGACGATGTCCCCTCGCTCAACCGGGTGGAAATCGAAAGCGAGCTTGTCGACGATGATCCGGTCGCCGATCATCAGCGTGGGCTCCATGGATCCTGACGGGATGTAGAAGGTCTGGAAGACGTACGTCCGGACCACCACCGCCACGACCAGGGCCAAGAGGACCACCACGGCCCACTCGACCATCCACCGGCGAGAGCGGCGGCGCTTGGTGGCCGGCGCCGCTCGATCGGCGCGGGCCGATGATCCTGGTCCCGATGGTCGCGACGGGCTTTGCCCGCTACCGCCTCGCTCGCTGGTCACAGGCGTCTCATCTTGCGGGTCGGCCGCCGTCGGGTCGTGGGACTCCACGGGGCCCGGGCCGTTCTCGGGGCTGTCGGGGGGCACGAGGGCCAAACCCTAGCCGAGGTTCTCAAAGAGAAGCGATCAGCCGCTCGACCCGCTCGTCGTGGGACTTGAAGGGATCCTTCAGGAGGACGGTGCGCTGGGCCTGGTCGTTCAGCTTCAAATGGACCCAGTCCACCGTGAAGTCCCGCCGGCGCTCCTTGGCGCGGCTCACGAACCCTCCGCGAAGCCTGGCCCGGGTGGTCTGGGGTGGCTGGGTCATGGCCGACGCAATCGCCGCGTCGGTCGTGGTGCGCTCCACCTGGTCGCGTCGCTGGAGGCGGTAGTAGAGGCCACGGGAGCGATCCACGTCGTGGTACGCGAGGTCGATCATCGCGATCTTGGGGTGGGTCATAGGGATGTCGTGCCTGTTGGCCGTGGCCTCTACCAGCCGGTACTTCGCCACCCAGTCGCACTCGCGCCACAGGGACATCGGATCGGACTCGAGGCCCTTCAAGCAGTGCTCCCACATGTCGAGGGCCCGGTCCTCGTCGGGGCCGATCCCCTGGCGATCGCGGAAGCGCAACGCGCGTTCGAGGTACTCGCTCTGGATGTCGAGGGCACGTACTTCGCGGCCGTTGGCCAAGCGGACACGACGCTGCCCGGTGATGTCGTGGCTGATCTCGCGGATCGCCCGGATCGGGTTCTCCAAGGTGAGATCCCGCAGCACCGTCGAGGGGTCTTCGAGCATCGACAACAGGAGGCTCGTGGCACCTACCTTGAGGAAGGTGGCGTACTCGCTCATGTTGGAGTCTCCGACGATCACGTGCAGGCGGCGGTACTTCTCGGCATCGGCGTGCGGCTCGTCTCTCGTGTTGATGATCGGGCGGCTGCGAGTGGTCGCCGAGGAGATTCCTTCCCATATGTGCTCGGCTCGCTGGCTCAAAGAGAAGATCGTTCCCCTCGCAGTGTGGAGGACCTTGCCTGCGCCGGCGTAGATCTGGCGGCTCACGAGGAACGGGATGAGGACTTCCGCGTAGCGGTTGAAGTCGTCGCTGCGCTCGGTGAGGTAGTTCTCGTGGCAGCCGTAGGAGTTGCCGGCAGAATCGGTGTTGTTCTTGAAGAGGTAGACATCGCCTCTGATCCCTTCGTCGCGCAGCCGGGATTGCGCGCCGGCGACGAGCTGGGTGAGGATCCACTCGCCGGCTTTGTCGTGGGTCACCAGGTCGCCCACCCTGTCGCACTCGGGCGTGGCGTACTCGGGATGGCTGCCGACGTCGAGGTACAGCCGCGCGCCGTTCTCCAAGAAGACGTTCGACGAGCGACCCCAGCTCACCACCCTGCGGAAGAGGTAGCGCGCCACTTCGTCCGGGCTGAGCCGACGCTGGCCTCGCAGGGTGAAGGTCACCCCGTACTCGTTCTCGAGGCCGAATATGCGACGCTGCACGTCTGTCACGGTAGCGCCGTCCCGGGAGGGCGAAGCGTTCAGTCGCCGGGTGCCTCGCCCTCCTTCGGCTCGGCGGGCGTGCTGGGCACGGCGCCCGCACTCCCAACTGAGTCCGTCGTCGCTCCGTCGGGGGCCAGGAGGCCGGCGATGTCGGCACCGTTGATGCGACGGAACGCCCGGCGGCCATTCGTTCGACTCAGCACCGCCACCTCGAGGTCGCCGGGGTCGAAAGACCGCTCGGGACCACCGAGCGCGCGCACCGCGGTCCGGAGCGCGTCGGAGAGCTCGCGCCCACCGCTCCAGTCGTCGCGCATTCGCTCGGCGATGGTCTCGGCGTCTCCGCCGAGCACCGCGAAGTCCTCCTCGTCGGTGATCGTGCCCTCGTAGGCGATGTGGTACAGCTGATCGGGCCGGCCGTCGTCCCCCAGCTCGGCCACGAGGATCTCCACCTCGAGCGGCTTCATCTCGTGGGTGAACACGTTGCCGAGGAACTGGGCATAGAGGTTCGCCAAAGAGCGGGCGTCGACGTCCTCCCGGCTGAACGTGAAGCCCTTGGTGTCCGCGTGGCGGACACCGGCCACCCGGAGCTGGTCGTACTCGTTGTACTTGCCCACGCCGGCGAAGGCGATCCGGTCGTAGATCTCGCTGATCTTGTGGAGCGAGTGAGACGGGTTGTCGGCCACGATCAGGATGCCGTCCACGTACAAGGTCGCCACCAGGGATCGGCCGCGCGCAATGCCCTTCTGGGCGTACTCGGCCCGGTCCTTCATGACCTGCTCGGGCGCGACGTAGTAGGGCATCGTCACGGCGCGTGACCTCCCGTCCCAGTCCCAGTGCCCGTCCCAGTGCCACCCGAGCCCGCCGCGGCGGTCTGGCGGGCAGCCCGGCGCCGCTCGATGAGCGAGGCGAAGCGTTGGGCGACTTCCGCCTCAGGGAGTGCTGCGTACCCGTCCTCGGTCACGACGGCCACGATCGGGTAGATCCCTCGCACCACGTCGGGACCTCCGGTCCCGGCGTCCTCGTCGGCTGCCTCGTAGAGAGCTTGGACTGCCAGTTCCACTGCCTCGTCACGGCTGAGGCCGTCGCGGTAGCCCAGTTTCACCGTGGTACGAGCGTCGCGGCCGCCCGACCCGGTGGCCTGGAAGTCCGCCTCTTCGAAGTGCCCGCCGGTCACGTCGTAGGTGAAGATCCGGCCGATGCGGCGCCGAAGGTCGTACCCGGCGAAGAGCGGCACGACGGCCATCCCCTGCATGGCCAGCGGCAGGTGCTGGCGGACCATCTGGGCGAGCTGGTTCGCCTTGCCCTCCAAACTGAGCGCGACCCCTTCCACTTTCTCGTAGTGCTCGAGCTGCACTTGGAACAAGCGGACCATCTCGACCGCAAATCCGGCCGCTCCGGCAATCGCCACAGCAGAGTACCGATCAGCCGGGAAGACCTTTTCCATCTCTCGGTGTGCGATGGAGTGCCCCTCGGTGGCCCTGCGGTCGCCGGCCATGACGACTCCATCGGTGAAACGCAGCGCCAGGACCGTCGTCGCGTGCCGCACCGATGCGGGTGCTTCGGCCGGCACCGCCGGCACACCCGCGCGCCGCAGCAAGCTGGCGAAGTCGGGTCCGGGATCCTCGGTCGGGGGGAAGATCGGAAGTGCCACAGGCGGCTACTGGCCGCCCTTCTGGACATAGTTGCGCACGAACTCCTCGGCGTTGTCCTCCAGGACCTCGTCGATCTCGTCGAGGAGGTCCTGGAGGTCGGCCTTCAAGCGCTCCCCTTTGTCTTGGGCAGGCGGCGTCTCGACGATCTCGTCCTCGGTCCGCCCCTGACCACTCTTGCGCTTCTGCTCTCGCTCCGGCATTCTCAGTCCCCTTGTCGTGCCCCTCGGCCGACCTTCGCCGGCGCCTTGTTCAGGTCGTGCACTCGCTCACCCGCTCAAGCGTTGGAGGAGATCGGCAGGTCCGACGCTCTCCTCCAGGAGTACCTCGGTATGGCCGGCCGTTCCCTTCAGAGGGTCCATCATAGGGACCCGCCGTAGGGGATCGGTCCCCAGGTCGAAGACGAGGGAGTCCCAGTTGGCAGCCACGACCGAGTCGGGCCATCGGGCCAGGCACTGCCCCCGGAACCACGCCCTGGTGGTCCTGGGGGGCTCGGTGACCGCTCTGGCCACCGCGTCGTCGACGACGAGGCGGACCATGCCCAGGCGCGAGAACAGCGAGCGCTCGGGGCGCAGGTCGTGGTACTGGAGGTCCATCGCCGCCAGGCGGTGGTCATCCCAGCCGCAGCCGTGGCGCGCGCGATAGGCGTCGATGAGCTGGTGCTTGGCCACCCAGTCG
>JAJYZN010000176.1 GCA_021799915.1 Actinomycetes bacterium | reverse complement strand
GGCCACGGCTGCGCCGTAGTCCAGCGCCGCGGTCCGGGCGATGGCCAAGGTGAGCCGGGCGTCGTCGGCCCGGGCGTCGTAGTACAAGAACCCTGCGACCAGGTGGTCCGTCTTCAGGCTGGGGATGTGGGCCACCGCCTCCGCCTTGGTCACCCGGCGGTGTCGCGATCCGATCCTTATGCCTCCGGTCAGGTCGTATAGCCACAACGCCGTGGAGTAGGAGCGGGTCACGGTCTTGGAGACGACACCCCCCCGGCCGAACAGGGGAATGAGGAACGGCAGCGGTGCGACCAGGTGTGGGGCGTTGTCCAGGAGGCGTTGACGCTCGGCCAGGTTCTCGTAGACCAGCCGGAACTCCCTCTGCTCCAGGTAGCGCAGGCCCCCGTGGACCATCTTGGACGACTTGGACGACGTCCCCGAGGCCAGGTCGTCCTTCTCGAGCAGGGCGGTCCGCAGTCCCCGGCTGGCAGCGTCGAGGGCCACGCCGGCGCCGGTGATGCCGCCTCCCACCACCACGACGTCGAACTCCTCGGTGCCCAGTCGCCCGAGGGCGGTGGCTCGGTCGAACAGCCCGGACGGGGCGCTATCCGATGTCGTGGTCACGCGCCCAGCCTGCCACACGCCGTTCGATTCCAGGAAAGCGGGCCGCGGTCGCCCCGAGCACCGTCGCCCCCGCGAGCGCCGAGAGCGGGCCGGCGAGGTTCCCGGTCTCTGCCGACCGACCGCTGCCCGTATTCTGACAGCAATTGTCAACCAACAATCGCTGGTGATAACTTCTCCATCCAGTGCACGGGGTACAGCAGCTCACCGACTCGTTCAGGGCTCACGGGCGCAAGGTGACGGCCCAGCGCCAGAGCATCTTCAGGGCCCTCGAAGGTGACGTGACCCACCCCTCGGCCGAGTCCGTGTTCGAAGTCGCCCGCCGGGAGATCTCGACGATCTCCTTGAAGACCGTGTACCAGACGCTCCACGAGCTGGTGGACCTGGGAGAGATCGCCGCTCTCGACGTCGGCACCGGATCGGTGCGGTTCGACCCGAACGTGGACGGCGCCCACCACCACCTGGTGTGCCGGGTCTGTGGAAAGGTGCGGGACCACCATGTGCGCGTTGGTGAACTGGGGACCGCCCCCGGCGACTGTCAGGGCTACGAGATCGACCAGGTCGAAGTGGTGTTCCGGGGTCTGTGCCCCGACTGTCGGGTGGCGGGACGGACACCGGGTGCCCGGACCACCGCCGGCGCCGTTACGATCGAGAGCGAGATGGAGAAAGGAACCACATGTCCAACTTGAAGGGGTCCCAGACCGAGGCCAACCTGAAGACGGCGTTCGCCGGGGAGAGTCAGGCGAACCGTCGCTACCTGTACTTCGCCCAGAAGGCGGACGTCGAGGGCTACCCCGACGTCGCGGCGCTGTTCCGCTCGGTGGCCGAAGGGGAGACCGGTCACGCCTTCGGGCACTTCGACTTCCTCAAGGAGACCGGTGACCCGGTGACCGGGGCGAAGGTCGGTCCGACCGAGGACAACCTCCGATCGGCCATCGAAGGGGAGACCTACGAGTACACCGAGATGTACCCGGGCTTCGCCAAGACCGCCCGCGACGAGGGCTTCGAAGAGGTTGCCGAGTGGCTCGAGACGTTGGCCCGGGCGGAGAAGTCCCACGCCGGCCGGTTCACCAAGGGGCTCGAGTCGGTCTCCTGAGCCGACTGCAGCACCGGCGATGGCTCTGACCACGGCCGACATCTTGGACCTGCGAGCGTACGAACGGGTCCGCGATGAATTCCGCAGGAAGGTGATCGAGCGGAAGCGCCGCCGTCGGGTGCCGGTGGGTCCGATCATGACGCTCGTGTTCGAGTGCGTCGACACGGTCCGCTTCCAGATCCAAGAGATGGCCCGGGTCGAGAAGATCATCAGCGACGAGGGGATACAGGCCGAGCTGGACGTCTACAACAGCTTGCTCCCGGCCCCTGGGGAGCTCTCGGCGACGCTGTTCATCGAGCTCACCGACGAGTCTGATCTGCGGCACTGGCTACCGTTGCTGGTTGGTGTCGAACAGGCCGTGGGGGTGGAGGTCCGTAGCGGTTCCGGACAGGCCGACGTCGTGTGGAGCGAACCCGAGCCCCAGCACTCTGAGCTGCTGACCAGGGAGACAGTCACGCCGGCGGTGCACTACCTGCGTTTCACCTTCTCGGGCGGGCAGATTGCCGAGTTCGCCCGAGGAGCGGCGCTCGTGGTCGATCACCCCCGGTACCAGGCCCGAACCGAACTATCCGACGAGGTCCGGGCCGAGCTCTTGGGCGACTTGGAGGGCACGACCGAGCCGATTCCGATCGGGTGACACCCCCGGTCTGGTGGCTCGCCATGTCTTTACAACGACAGGTGAACTGGGCCATACTTGACGTTCTGCCGAATTCCACGCTGGCACCGGTCGACCGGGCGCCGTGAGGGGTCCGGCGACCCGAAGATCCGCAGAGAAAGTGCTTTCCATGAGTGCCACGTGGCGCAAGCGTGCCGCATGCCGAGGCATCGACGTCGATGTCTTCTACCCAGTGACCGAGGACGATGCCGACGCGGCAGAAGCGAAGGCGATCTGTGCCACCTGCCCGGTCCGGGAGACGTGCTTGGAGCACGCGTTGGCCCACCGTGAGCGGGAGGGGATCTGGGGTGGCGCGACTGAACGGGAACGCCGTCGGATCGTCCGGCAGCGCCGGAAATCCGCCTGAGCTCTGCTCGTCGATCGACGTGAATTCGATGGTCCGACGGGCAGTGGTGCTCGCTCGGAGGTGGGATAGCGTGGGCGGGTGAATTTCGAGCTCTCTGACGAACTGGTCCAGCTCCAAGAGTCCGTGCGGCGCCTGGCCCGGGATCGCGTGCAACCCCGGGCCAGGGAGATCGACCTGACCGGCGAGTACCCGACGGACGTCTTCGAGTCCTTCAGGGACGCCGGCCTCCTCGGCCTGTGCCTCCCACCGTCGCTGGGGGGGTCGGGAGCGGGGATCCTCGGCCTCACCATCGCCATCGAGGAGGTGGCCAAGTACTCGAACACCGCGGCCCTCATGCTGCTCCTGACCCGGCTTCCCACCGGCCCGGTGCTCATCGCCGGGAGCGAGGAGCAGCAACAGCGCTACCTCCCCGGGATCGCCGACGGTAGCCTACGGGCTGCATTCGGGCTGTCCGAGCCACAAGCCGGCAGTGACGTGATGGGCATGCGCACCCGTGCCGTCCCGGATCCAGCGACGGACGGAGGCTGGATCGTCACCGGATCCAAGTGCTGGATGTCGGGGGTGAAGGAGGCGGACTGGTACACGATCTTCGCCAAGACCGCTGATCCTTCGAGCCGGGCCCACGACTCGGTCTCGGCGTTCATCGTCGAACGGAACTGGGACGGCGTGTCCGTAGGTCGGACCGACCACAAGATGGGAGTGCGGGGCGTCGACACCGGCGAGCTGGTGCTAGACGAGGTGCGAGTACCTCCCGAGAACGTGATCGGTGAGATCGGCGGCTTCCGACTGGCCATGTTGGGACTGAACTCGATGCGTCCCATCGTGGCCGCCCGCGGCATCGGATTGGCCGAGGGAGCGCTGATGTACGCGACCGACTACGTGAAGCGCCGAGCTGCCTTCGGGCGCACCATCGCCGACTTCCAGGGGATCCAGTGGGAGATCGCTCGGTGCGCGGTAGACATCGAGGCAGCGCGCCTCCTCACGTACCGGGCGGCCGCGCTGGCCGACGCCGGGAAGTTCGGCAAGGAGCACGTCCCGTTCCTCTCGATGGCCAAGTACTTCGCCACCGAGCTGGCGGTGAGGGCGTCGGGACTGGCGGTGCAGCTCCTCGGTGCCGCCGGGTACATGGAGGACCATCCGACCGAGCAGTGGTACCGGGATGCCAAGCAGCTCACCATCGTGGAAGGCACGTCCCAGGTCCAGCTCGGCCTCATCGCCCGAGGTGTCCTCGACGGCGATCTGTGGTGGGACTGAGGTGACCGGAGTCGACTTCGAGCAGCTCGGGAAGTGGCCAGGCGTGCTCCAGCGCCTCCTCGCCGGGAAGTCCCTGTCGGCGGACGAGGCAGAACTGGTGATGGGTGAGATCCTCTCCGGCGCGGCGTCCCCGGTCCAGATCGCGGGGTTCATGGTGGCGATGCGGGCAAAAGGGGAGTCGGTCGGGGAGATGACCGGCCTGATCCGGGCCATGATGGCCCATGCCGAGCCCCTGTCGATCGACGGTGACCTGGTGGACGTGGTGGGGACCGGGGGTGACCGCCTCGGCAGCATCAACGTCTCGACCATCGCTGCGTGCATCGTGGCCGGGGCCGGAGCACGAGTGTGCAAGCACGGGAACAGGGCGGCGTCGTCTTCGGTCGGCACGGCGGACGTGCTGGAGGCGTTGGGGGTGGTGGTCGACTTGGGTCCGAGCGGGGTGACCCGCTGCGTCGAAGAGGCGGGCATGGGGTTCTGCTTTGCTCCACGGTTCCACCCGGCGATGCGCCACGCCGGACCGGTGCGCAAGGAGCTGGGAGTGCCGACCGTGTTCAACTTTCTCGGACCTCTGGCCAACCCCGCCCGGACGAAGTTCCAGCTGGTGGGCGTCAGCGACCCGGCCATGGCCCCGGTGATGGCCGGTGTGCTCGCGGCCAACGGGACGAAAAGGTCGATGGTCGTCTACGCCGACGACGGATTGGACGAGCTGAGCGTCACGTCTCCGTCGACCGTGGTCGAGGTCATTGCCGTGGACGGGGGCGACCCCGACGTCAAGACCTGGCATATCGACCCCGCTGACCTCGGATTCCCCCGGGCGAGGATGGAGGATCTCCGGGGCGGGGACGCCCTGTTCAACGCCGACGTCATCCATCGGGTCCTCGACGGAGAGCGCGGGCCTCGCCGAGACATCGGGGTGCTGAACGCCGCTGCCGCTCTGGTGCTGTCAGGCCGGAGCTCGAGCATGGCGGAAGGAGTGGACAGCGCGGTCGATTCGGTCGACTCGGGGAAGGCGCGCCGCGTGCTCGATGACTTGGTCCGGGTGTCGAGGGGCTGTGTCGGGAGCGGAGCCGAAGGTCACCGGCGAAGCTGACGGCCCCGAGGACCACGTCGTCAGTCCGACCACCTCTCGGTCACCACCAGGCCGTCCGACGGCACGACACGCCACGCCCGTCCCGGCCAGGCGCCCGGGTCGAGAGCCCCGGGCACGGACAGGGCGACGACGCAACCACCGAAACCCCCGCCGGTCATCCGGGCGCCGTAGACGCCGGGCTGGGCGGCCAGCTCGTGGACCAGGGCGTCCACTTCGGGCGTCGTGGCCTCGAAGTCGTGGGCCAGGCTCCGGTGGCTCTCGGCCATGAGTGCGCCGGCCATGACCAGGTCCTTGTTCTCGAAGGCTCGGACCAGGGACCGGACCCGATCACACTCGGTGACGACGTGTCGGGCTCGCCGACGGAGGACCGGATCCAAGATGCCCGGGAGGTCGGCCATCTCGGCCTGCCCGAGACACCGTCCGAGCTCGATGGCGGCGGCCTCGCACTCGGCCCGACGCGCCGCGTAGGGGGTCCGCTCCAACAGTCGCGAGACGCCCGAATGGACGACCATCAGTTCGACACCCTCGGGAACGACCACCTCGTCCATCGTGAGGGAGTCGAAGTCGATGAAGAGGGCGTGCCCGTTCCTCCCGGCCACCGAGACCAGGTAGTCCATCAGGCCTACTTCAGAACCCACGGCCGCCTCTGCCCGCTGGCACAGGAGTGCCATCGCCCGCGCTGTCCGTTCCACGCCGAACACCGCGGCCGTGGCGACGGCCACGGCCGCGCT
>JAJYZN010000014.1 GCA_021799915.1 Actinomycetes bacterium | reverse complement strand
CACCAGCCGGTACTCGTGGATGAGGCCGCCGAGGCGGTCGGTTCTTCGTAGCGTGGCAGGGTCGATGTCGTCGATTGGCGCCGGCAGCGAGTCGGGAGCGGCGGGCGAACGTTGGCTGAGAGATCGGTGCGGACGGTGCGCGTTGTAATGCTCGACGTACTCGGCAAGGACTGACTCCAGGTGGCGGCGGCCGAGGATGAGCGTGCGGTCAAGACACTCGCGCCGGATGGTGCCCACGACACGCTCGCAGATGGCGTTCGCCCGGGGTGCTCGGACCGGGCTCTTGATGATCCTGGTGCCCTCCGCGGCGAAGACGGCGTCGAAGGAGGCGGTGAACTTGGCGTCGCGATCGCGGATGAGGAACGTGAGCGTGTTCGCCTGGTTGGCGAACTCCATCGAGAGGTTGCGGGCCTGCTGGGTCACCCACACGGCCACCGGGTTGGCCGTGATCCCGGCGATGCGCACGAGACGGCTGCCGTGGTGGATCGAGATGAGCACGTAGAGTCGGCGGAGGAGCACCGTGTCGACGTCGCAAGTCACACGCCATCAGGCCCTCCACCCGCGCAGCGAGGAACTCCGCCCAGGTCGGTCCCAATCGCCGCGGCGACGGGTCGATGCCGTGGCGTTTCAGTATCGCCTAGACGCTGGATGGGGCGATCGTGATGCCCATGGTGGCGAGCTCGCCGTGGATGCGGCGATACCCCCAGGTCGGGTTCTCCTTGGCCAACCGGAGTACCAGCGCGGTAGTCCCGTTGGCGAGAGAAGGTCGACCGGGACGGCCATGCGGGTAGGTCCAGCGCTCGGAGAGGAGATCACGATGCCAGCGCAGCAGGACCACCGGTTGGACGAAGAAGCGCCCGAGTCGTCGGCGTGGGAGCAACCGCGCCAGCCCGGCCAGCACCGCTCGATCTGCAGGCTCGAGCGCCGTTCGCTGCACTTGGCGTCCGATGACTGCCACCTCGTGGCGCAGCATCACGACCTCGATCGCGAGATCCGCGTCGCCGCGACCGACGAGCCGGGTGAGCTGACGTACGCGGCAGGACGCCCGGTAGAGGAACGAGAGGGTCATCGGTGGATGCTCTCTGCTCCGGGCCCAACCGTCAAAGTCCAGCACACAGGCAGTGGATGACGTTCTCGGCACCAACACGGGTTCTCGGACCCTACGAGGTTGGCGGATTCCACGTCGCGGATCGTGGCCTGTCTGGGACACCTTTATACCCCTATAGGGTATAGGACAGGTAGGGAAAGGAGCCGATCATGGGCCAGACGACCACTTTCAAGGTCCCGGCGATGACGTGCAATCACTGCAAGCTCGCGGTAGCGACTGCGCTCTCAGCCGTTCAGGGAGTGGGGGAAGTGGAGGTCGACCTCGACACCAAGTTGGTCACCGTCGCCGGCACAAACCTCGATCACCGCCAACTCCGTGCGGCCATCGAACAGGCCGGCTACGCGGCGGCGTAATGACGATGGCTGCGGGGTCGAAGACGGCAGCTCCCGAGCTGCACGAACACGTCGACCTGGCGATCACCGGCATGACCTGCGCCTCGTGCGCGGCGCGCGTCGAGAAGCGCCTCAACAAGCTCGAGGGCGTCACGGCTACGGTCAATTTCGCGAGCGAGCACGCCGCGATCGACTACAGCCCACAGAGCGTAAGCCTCGAGGACCTGATCGGCGAAGTCGAGGGCGCCGGCTACGGGGCCATGCTGCCTGAGGAAGTCATCGACGAAGATTCGGCTCGCCCCTACCGTCGACGGCTCGTCCTGGCAGTGGTGCTCACCGTCCCCTTGCTTCTCTGGTCGTGGGTCCCGGCATCACGACCGTCCAATTGGCAGTGGATCTCTCTCGTGCTCGCCACCCTGGTTGTGTTCTATGCCGGCTGGCCTTTCCACAGAGCGGCCGTGGCAAATGCCCGACATGGGGTCACGACCATGGACACCCTCATCTCGCTTGGCACGCTCGCCGCATGGACCTGGTCGGCAATCGTCCTGTTCGGGGGGATCGCGACCAACGTCTACTTTGACACCGCCGCAAGCATCACCGCGCTGATCCTCCTCGGCCGCTACTTGGAGACGAACGCCAAGCACCGCTCGGGCGAGGCTATCCGCAAGCTCTTGGAGCTCGGTGCCAAAGAAGTCCGAGTGCTCCACGACGGTGTCGAAGTGCTCGTGCCGATCGAACGGCTTGCCGTGGGCGATCATTTCGTCGTTCGACCAGGAGAGAAAGTTGCGACCGACGGCATCGTGGAAACCGGCACCTCGGCCGTCGATCAGTCAATGCTCACCGGCGAGTCGCTGCCAGTCGACGTCGGTCCTGGTGATGCTGTGGCTGGAGCCACCGTCAACACCTCTGGCCGCCTGGTCGTCAGAGCCACCCGGGTCGGGTCCTCCACCGCGCTCGCCCAGATCACCCAGCTCGTCGCCGACGCCCAGGCCGGCAAGGCCCCGGTCCAAGGCCTGGCTGACCGAGTCTCGGCGGTGTTCGTCCCAGTTGTCATCACCATCTCTGCTCTGACCCTTGTGGGATGGCTCCTGATCGGCGGGGTGGCCGCGACCGCCGCGTTCACTGCCGCGGTGGCAGTCATCGTCATCGCGTGCCCATGTGCTCTCGGCCTCGCCACCCCGACGGCCCTCATGGTCGGCACCGGTCGCGGCGCGGCGCTGGGTATCGTCATCAAGGGACCCGAGGTTCTCGAGCACACTCGCCAGGTCACCACGATCGTCTTGGACAAGACCGGCACGCTCACCGAAGGCAGAATGGAGGTCACCGCACTCGTGCCCGCCGACGGAGTCGCAGACGACGAGCTGATCCGCCTTGCGGCCGGCGCGGAGGATGCGAGCGAGCACCCGATCGCCCGGGCCATCGCCGCCTACGGGCATGAGCACCTCGGCTCACTGCCACCGGTCGAATCGTTCTCAGCTCGAGCGGGGCTCGGTGTCGAGGCGGTCGTCGACGACCAAGCCGTCGTGGTCGGGCGCCCGAGCCTCCTCGCCGACTGGGACTTGCACCTCACTGAAGACCTCCGCGGCACTGTGGCTCGCCTCGAGGCTGCAGGATCGACCGCGGTCGTGGTCGCCGCCGATGGCCAAGTGAAGGGAGTCGTGGCAGTGGCCGATCGCATCAAGCCGACCAGCCGCCAGGCTGTAGCCGAGTTGCGGGCGCTCGGGCTCACTCCAGTGATGCTCACCGGAGACAGCGAGGCGAGCGCCCGTGCGGTGGCCGCCGAGGTCGGGATCGACCGAGTCCTGGCCGGGGTACTGCCGGACGACAAGGCGGCTGAGATCGCCCGGCTCCAAGAGTCCGGAGAGGTGGTCGCCATGGTCGGCGACGGCGTGAACGATGCTCCCGCCCTCGCCCGAGCCGACCTCGGGCTCTCCATCGGGACCGGCGCCGACATCGCGATCGAGGCCTCCGACATCACGCTCGTGGCCGGAGACCTACGGGCCGCAGGCGACGCCATCAGGCTTTCTCGCCGGACGCTGTCGACGATCAAAGGCAATCTCGCCTGGGCCTTCGGCTACAACGTCGTCGCCGTACCTCTGGCGATTGCCGGAATCGTCAACCCGATCATTGCCGCTGCAGCGATGGCCTCTTCCAGCGTCTTCGTCGTCACCAACTCGCTTCGCCTGCGCCGATTTCGCTCGACTGAGCACTCAACTGAGGAGGTCAGATGACTGAGGTCGCGCCCGACATGCCAAGTTCGGACCAACGCTATGGCTACGTGGTCGCCAACGACAAGGCCGCGCTCATCAAGCGGATGCGCCGCATCGAAGGGCAGGCGCGGGGCATCGAGAAGATGATCACCGAGGACCGCTACTGCATCGACATCCTCACCCAGATCGCTGCGGCGGCGACGGCTCTCGAGACGGTAGCCGGGATCCTCCTTGACGACCACGTCAACCACTGCCTCCGTCACGCACTTTCGTCAGGCGATGACGCCGTGGCCACCGAGAAAATAACGGAGCTCCTCGAAGCCGTCCACCGCTTCACCCGCACCCGATGACACGGCGTGTCGAAAGTCACCGGAACAGCGGTCTCCGGCTTCGGGGAGCCGGCGGAACGCGAATGAACGGAGTGCTACTCCTCCGTACCGGCGTCGCCGATCCTGCTGGGGTCGGGTCCCGAGGGATGCTGGGCCACTGAGCGCGCATGCCGGTCGGTGAGCACAGCTCGGAGCACCACCTCGGCGGCGGCCAGCTCCTCGGCACGGACTCGCATCGACAGGTCGCGGTTGAGGCGTTCGATCACGACGACGATCGCTCGGGCGTACGCCTGGCCTTGTTCGGTGAGGATCAAGTTGACCTGGCGAGCGTCCTCCGAGTCTCGTGCAGTGGTGGCCAATCCCCGGCGCTCCAAGCCATTGGCTACCTTGCGGGCTGCCTGCCGGGTCACTCCGAGCGCATCACCGAGTCGTCCGATCGACATCGGCCCGCGCTGGAGCACCCGCAACGCCAGCGCATCACTCCGGCGGTAGTCCTCGTGCCCCAGAGCGTGCAGCTCGCCTGCCATGCGAGTCAGCCAGCTCTGTCGTGCAAGAGCCAAGAGGTCGCCAAACCTGTACGCGGAGCTTGAAATACCAGCCATCCAACTCTATGCTACCAACTATGCAACTAGGTTGCCTAGTCTGGAGCAAGATCGCTTCTTCGTACGGAGCACTCGCTGTCGCGACGTGCGTGACCGTGTCGGCGCTGGCCGGAGGGTGTGGGACCGGGCAGTCCTCCGTTGCGACCGCGGCTGGCCGGTCAGGGGGCTCCCCGACGGTCTGGCTCTGCCGGCCAGGCCAGGCTGACGACCCGTGTACCTCCCCGCTCACAGCCACCGTCGTGCCCGGCAACGGGTCGAGGACGGTCGAAGATGCCCACCTTGACGCGGCTTCGAAGTTCGACTGCTTCTACGTCTACCCGACGGTGAGCACGCAGCCGTCGGACAACGCGACGCTTCGGGTCCAAACCGCCGACAAGCAAGTTGCGATGCTCCAGGCTTCCCGGTTCTCCCAAGTCTGCCGGGTGTGGGCGCCGATGTACCGGCAACGGACCTCGGCGTCGTTGGCCAAGGGACTCGGCGCTGATCCACAGGCCGACGACGTCGCGTACGCGAGCTTGCTGAGCGCGTGGCGGAACTACCTCGCCCACGACAACGACGGACGGCCGATCATCTTCATCGGCCATTCCCAGGGTGCCGCCATGCTGATCCGCCTTCTCGCCAGGCAAGTCGATCCCAACCCGACGCTGCGCGCCCGGATGGTGGTGGCAATTCTGGTTGGGGGCAACGTCACCGTCCCCGTCGGCAAGACGGTTGGAGCGACGTTCCACCACCTCCCGCTGTGCACCGGTGCGACTCGCAGCGGCTGCGTCATCGCCTATTCGAGCTTCCCGTCGAAGCCGCCGGCGGACTCCGACTTCGGTCGCCCCGGCCAAGGCGTCAGCCTCCAATCCGGCCAGCGGGCCACGCGGGGGGTACAAGTGGCGTGTGTGAACCCGGCGGCCCTCCAGGGTGGCAGCGCCGGCCTGGAGCCGTACTTCCCCACGGCCATCTCCTCACCGACCGGGCCGCCGGTCGCCACCCCCTGGGTCACCTACCCCGGGTTGTACTCAGCCAGTTGCCGGAACGCGGGAGGAGCCACCTGGCTCCAGGTCGACACTTTGGCCACCGATGGCCGGCCCGTCGTCACCGAAACCCTCGGCCCAGCTTGGGGCTACCACCTCGACGACATCAACCTCGCGCTCGGGAACCTCGTTGACGACGTGTCTGCCGCAGAGTCCATCTACCGCAACGGGGAGCACTGAGACGTTGAGCCACATTACGTAGGTGAGAGTCGAGTGGCGTCACCGGAGCTCCATGCTCCAGCTATGCCTCGCTGGTCCGCGACGTGGTAGTGGTCGTCGACTTCTTCGCCGAGGACTTCTTCGCCGGCGTGGAAGTGGACGTGGAAGGCGCTCGCGGACTCGTCGTCGTGGTGCTCCCGCTCGACGTGGTCGGAGTGGTCCCGCTCGACGACTTGGCCGTGCCCGTCCCGAGCAACGCCTCGGCGTCGGCGTCCTCTTGCTCCATGGCGGTGACCTCGCTCTGGTAGCCGCCCAATGTCCCTGCCTTCAGGTCTGATTGCGCTTGGGCGTAGTCCGACGACGCCTGCTTCAAGTCGGCTTCGGCCTGAGCGGATGCGGTCGAGTTGGTTGTGCTCGTCCCGGAAGGAGGCGGCGAGCTCGGTGTTGTCGATGTGCTGCTCGAGGGCACACCTGTGCCTATCTTCGTACCGAGCACGTCGCTCAGCGCAGCGTTCAGTGTGGACTCCATCCCGACCTTCTGGCCGTAGACGGCGATGATCTCCTTGAGCTGCGGCTGGGGGTTTCCTTTCGACTGGACGTACAGCGGTCGGATGTAGAGCATCGACTGGTCGATGGGCACCATGAGGATGTTCCCCAGGATGACTGTCGACCCATGCTGGTCGAGCCGGGTGATCTGGGTGGACACAGCGCTGTTCTGTGTGATGTAGGAATCCGCCAGGGCCGGACCCACCACACTGTGCCCCGGCTTCGTCACGTACACGTGGAGCTGACCGTACTGTCCTGGATCCGAATTCCCCATGATGAACGCTGACAGGTTCTGGATGGAGGCACCCTGCGCAGCCGGCACGTAGGCGTCCGAGATCGTGAACGACTGCCCAGACTCTCCAGGCTCCTTCAGCACTTGGTACAGCGGCGACATGCGCTGGAGGGTGGCGCCCGTCTCCACTCCCTGTGGGTTGGTCGTGTACGTCACCGCCAGCGCGTTCGAGGGCGAGCCCACTCCGGTGGTCGGAGAAAGGTTCCAGGCATCGCCGGCGGTGTAGAAATTCGAGGGTGTCGTGATGTGGTAGCGCCCATAGACGGCAGCTTGAATGGCGAAAAGGTTGTCGGGGTACCGGAGATGCTGCTGCAACTGTGATGTCATCCGCGAAGCCGGTACGAACATGTGGGGAAAGGCTGCCTCGTACGCTCGCAAGATGGGATCGTTGTCCATCGCGTAGAAAGTCATCTTCCCCGAGTATGCGTTGATCACGACTTTGACGGAGTTGCGCACGTAGTTGTAGCTGCTCGGCAGACCGCTGCCCGGAGGCACTTGCTGGGTACTGGCGTTCTGGGAGTACGGGTAATCGGAGGTGGTCGTGTAGCCGTTGAGTATCCAGTCGATGTGACCGTTGACGACCGCCGCGTACGGATGGGATCCATAGCTCAGAAACGGTGCTGCCTTCTCTGCCATTGTCTGGACATCGCGAACGAAGATCATTCGGGATTTCGGGGTGATGAGATCCGACAGGAGCAGGTTGATTGTACTCATACGCAATGCGAATGCGGCCCGCGTGAGGAGCGATCCCATCTCGACGCCACCGGTGCCGGTGTAGTGGGTCTCGACGTCTGCCCCTGTGCTCGTCTGGTAGTCGAGCTCGGCTTGCTTCGTGTCGGCCACCACAAAACCCGGCGCGTTCAGCCCGAAGTACACACCCGGCTGGGAAATGGTCGGCAGCCCGTCCGACGAGGACGGTGGGACATCTTGGATCTCGAACAAGGGATTGCCGTTGCCCGACACGCCATTGGCCTCGGCGAGCACCAACCCCTGCCCGTGGGTGTACTGGAGGTGGGTGTTGACCCAGCTGGACGACGGCAGATCTGTGGGGTTGATCTGCCGGACGCCCACGACCACCGGGCGCAGCGTCCCTCCGACTGTGTACCGGTCCACCGCAACCGACTGGATTGTGTAGTAGGAGCGGACGTCTTGGAGCTTTTGGAACGTCGGTAGCGCAATAGAGGGGTCGGGGTCCCACAGTCGGATGTTCTCGAGCGTTGGGAGGTTCGCATCCACTCCCGCTGCTGTGATGCTCGTGTTCCCCTGGAACGTCGACACTTTCACTTGGTCGAGACCGTAGGCGGCCCGCGTCGCTTCGATGTTCCGTTTGATGTACGGCTGCTCGAGGGTGCTCTGCGCGGGGTTCACTTTCAGCGCTTGGAGCACGGCGGGGTAGATCACCCCTATCGCGAGCGCAACGAAAGCCCAGACCCCGATGGCGATCACCGGCAGGGTCCAACCCTGACGACGGATATTGTAGAGAAGGATCGCGGCTGCGCAGATCGATGCGGCGACGAGAAGCTCGAGAGCCGGGGGCCTCGCGTGCACGTCAGTGTACCCGGCACCTTCCACGTAACCATTGGTCGAGACGTCGAGCTGAAAGCGCTGAAAGTAGTAACCCACAGCCTTGACGAGAGCCATTAGCGCCAACAGCACCGACAGGTGGGCTTTGACCACGGGTCGTACCCGAGGTGCGCCCCGTTGCGCCCGGATTCCTCCATTCAAATAGTGGAAAATGGCGGTCACGATCAAGATCACGAGCAGCGCGGCAAGGCACCAGTTCACGAGAAAACTGATGAATGGAAGTTTGAACACGAAGAATCCGATGTCCATGTGGAATTGCGGGTCCTTCGCGCCAAACGACACACCATGGGTGAACAGGATCCAGTTGTTCCACTGGCCGATCGTGCTCGAAGCGGTGATGAGTGCGAGGACGAACGCCACTCCCACGTAGACACGCCCGGCGTACGGTCGGATGGCCCGTTGGTAGCGGCGGACGAGCTCGTCCTCGGGATCCAGCGCTGAAGCGGCTGCCGACCATCGATCGCAGAGGACCAGGTTGATCCACAAGGCAACGAAGAACACCGCGCCGAACGACGCGAACAACCCCAACTTGATGGCAAAAAGCGTCGACCACACGCGATGCAGGTCCACCGAGGAGAACCACAGACTGTCCGTATAGATCGTCGCGAGCGATCTGAGCGACAGGATGATGACGATCAAGACGACGATTGCGCCGATGATGTACCAACGGCGTCGAGCGTGCCCCCTGCTCGGTGCCCGTGCCGGGATGTCCTGAGGAGTCCGCATCGGGGGAAGCCTAGGCCGCCGACGGAGTCGCTCAGTCGTCAGGAGCTGGCGAGACCACCAGCAGGCACCTGCAACCCGGATGAGCGGGGGGATGCCGATGCCCGGTCGGGAACTCCTGTCCAGGGCGCACGGCTCCGGCGAGTGAATTGTCGTCACAGTCGGCGCACGATGGATCGGGGCCACCCACCACCCACCGGACCGCTGTTCCCGACCCGGCTACTGCCAGCACACCCGCACAAAAGGCCTCGAGGGCGGCGTCACCGACCGCTCGCTCGACGCGTTCGCCCCTCCATTCCCGATAGGCCGCCCCGATGCTCTCTGCGGCCGCGCCGGAGTCCAGGCCAGCGGCCGCACCCTCAAGCCTCCTCCTCAGCGATGCGAGCAGCGATCCAGCCAACCGCTCCGCGATCGCAACCACCGATGCGGAGTCGGGATCGGCACCACCGGCAATTCCCTCGCCACGTGGCTCCCCGGCATGATCCTCGCCTGCGACCTGCTTCCCGGCCGAGAAGGCTTCGCCCAACAGGTCCGAGACCGCCTCTCGGTAATGACGGCGCTGCTCGTCTTCTGGGAGGAGGAGATCGGCCGACCACGAGCCGGGATTGCTGCGGAGCCGGTCCAAGAGACGGTTCTGGTCGTCCTGAAGCGCTCGCTTGGTCCGCCGCGAGAGCTGGGCGATCACCGGATCGAGGAGCGTTGCTCGGCGTACCAGGTCATCAGTGTTCTCGCTCGATCCAGATTGCGCATCAGGTCCGGCGCTGGAAGGAGGACTGGATACGGACCGCTCAGGCGAGTGCGGCGCACTTGGCAGGTCATCTGTCTCGACCTCCTCTGGGCCCGCCGTAGTCACCGCCGGCTCGCCGGAAAGCTGGGCCGCGCCGGGTGAGACACCGCTGGCCCGGCTGGCCCGGAGGCGAGCAAACAGGCTCTCCACTTCATCTGCGGCTTCGAGCTCAGCCATCGAATCGCCAAGGTCCGAGGTGCCGACGTCGGGGCTCTTTGTGTCCTGGGACCCGGCCGGAGCAAGCGGCTCGGATGCAGACAGTTGCGTCGGACCCGCAACCGGTGCAGGCACAGCGATCGAAGAAGGCGAAGAACCATCGGGCGGCTCGCTGTCCACCTCGTCAACCGGCTCGCTGTCCACCTCGTCAACCGGCTCGCTGTCAACCGGGTCGACGAGCTCCGACTGGCCGGTTGCTCCCTGGAGGGTGACTCGGGCCGCGGCTGCACGAGCCCGGTTGTCCGTCTCGCTCAAATCCGAGAGAACGCGGTCGACGGATTCCCGGAGCCCCATCACCGACGCCGACAGCTCGTCGCGAGCTGCCCGGAACTGTTCGATCTGCAGGGTCATGGACCGTCGTCGCTGCGCCATGTCGGAGAGCACTCGCTGACGGGTCTCCTGGGCCTCTTCGACCAAGGAGCGGCCCTGGGCGCGGGCGGCCTCGATCATCTGCTCTCCCTCTGCCCGCGAGGCGTCGAGCATCTCGACGACCTGGTCTTGGGCTTGCTGGCGCACGGAACCGACAGCGATCTCGGCATCGGCGATTCGCTCGGCAGCAGCGGCCTCGGCCGCCACCTGGATCTCGGCCGCGTGGGCTTGGGCCTCTCGGACCAAGGCAGCGGCCTCCTCTTCGGACTGCCGAAGGATCCGTGCCGCTTCCTCGTGCGCGTTCCTCAAGATGGACGCGCTCTGCTGACCAAGTGCCGCCGAGAGAGTGGACTCGTCGATGACCGGGTTGCGAGCACGCTCTTGTGCCTCTTCAAGGACCCGGCGGAGCTCCTTCTCCCGCTGCTCCCAATTCTCCAACTCGCGGGCGACCTGATCGAGGTACGCCCGGACCTCTCGAGGGTCAAGGCCCCGCCGGATGGTCGTGAACGAGTGGCGAGCGACGTCAGAGGCCATCATCCGCCCCGACGCGATGAAATGGACGTCGTCAGCCATCGGTCGTTCGGGTCACGGTGCTCTTGCCGGCCACGTGCCCCATCCCCCTTTCAAATCGTACGTGGGAGGTTCGTGATGACCACGACACGGATGCACGCGTCAGCAGCCCCTCTGCACGAACGTGTCCAGCGTCACGCGTGACGATTGCCGACGGTCCGATCCCACGTTCCATGCCCAAGCCCGCTCGCTCGCCCCGACGCCGCACGTCCACAGACTACGGCCTGGTCACCGGAACTTGCCGCACCATCACACCCCCGACCGCCCAGCGAGACCGAGCAACCACCCGAGATCACCTCACCGGGCTGCGGGGACCAGCGGTGTCTGCAGTCAGCAGCTCAGTGCGCCAATGGCGGTATCCGGCCTCCGAGACGCTTGAGTATCGACAGCGCCTGGCTCAACGTCGTCACGGCATAGACGTGTAGGGACGGCACGTCCTTGGACATCGCGGCTCTGTACTCTTGAGGGGGGACAAAGAACACGGTCGCCCCAGCACGTTCGACTGCGACCGTCTTCTCGGCGACCCCTCCGACGTCTCCTACCTGACCGGCCGGATCGATGGTACCCGTGGCCGCAACCCGATGCCCGCCGGTGATGTCACCCCCTCCGAGCTTGTCGATGATCCCGAGGGTCATGGCCAGACCCGCAGACGGTCCTCCGATGTCCGAGGTGCTGATCGACACCGGGACCGGGTAGTGGTAGTCCACTTGTGTGGTGATCACAACCCCGAGGTACGACCGTGACGGTCTGCGCGACCCGGTGCACGGGCTCGAGGTGGTGGAATCCGAAGCCGGACGGCGGCCAAGGCGAACGGACTTCACGACGGTAGGTCCTGCCTGGAGCTGCGCTTCGGCGGACACCACGCTCTGCTCGACCGACAGATGCACCACGGTGCCGGGAGAGTCAGGGTACAGCGCCGTGACAAGCGCACACGCCGTCGGCGTGGGCGATCCGTTCACGGCCGTGATGACCTGGCCAACTTTCAAGACGTTGGAAGCCGGGGATCCGGCCGCGACTGCGAAGAGCATCGCGCCCGCATTGGTGTGAGGTACTGCATAACCAAGGCGGGTGAGCGCAGCAGCTCTTGCCGCGGCCTGGGACTGTTGCATCTCGATGTAGCCCTGTTCGGTGAGCTGGGATGGGGGCGTGTAGGGACCGAGCAGTGTCTGCGCACTGAGGACCTGGGCGTCACTGTTCAATTCGTCGGGAAGGTAGTCGAGAAGGGACACCTGCTGTACGTACACGTCGGTCAACAGCACTTGGCCATGTAGCTCGTGGTCGAGGCTCGACGGCACATGCACGAGCGGGGCGACGGGTTGCGCGACGCCGGGGGTGAGCACGTAGTAGTTGATCTCGATCCGGCTCGACACCACCACTGCGACGACCAGCAGCGCGACCACGCCGGTGAGGACGGCCGGCCATCGTCGAGGGGTACGAGGAACGCTCGGGAGAATGGGCTCGCTGCTGGTCATGGTCGTGGGATCTGATCCTGCCATGGATTGACTTGGACATTCGTGCACCTCACGGCGGACGGACCAAGGACACGAGGTCGATGCCTACGATGCTCCCATGAGCACAGCTTCCAGGAGGTGCCGGAGGTCCTGGTGGCAGACGGTCGGGTGACGCCGGTGAACGAGACAACGACCAGACGGGTACGGGCGATCACCGCAGGCCACCGCGCCGATGAAAGGGAAGCCCGTCGTGGCCTGACCGATGCGGATCCTCGAGTCCGTTCGGCGGCCGTGGGGGCGCTCGCTTCCATGGGGGCACTCTCGGTCACCGACGTGATCGCGGGACTGCACGACACCGCGCCGGCCGTCCGGCGCCGTGCGGCCAACGAAGCCGTCCGTGTGGGCGGACGGGGTTCTCGCTCCGAGCTCGTTCGCTCGCTCGTCGATGCTCTCGACGATCCGGACCCGCTCGTGGTCGAGTCGGCGGCGTGGTCGCTCGGAGAACGGCGGAGCGAGCGAGCCACCGCTGGCCTCGCCTCGGTCGCCCGCACACATCCCGATGCCCGCTGCCGGGAGACGGCGGTGGCCGCACTCGGAGCGATCGGCTCTGCCGACGGACTTCAAGCGATCCTCGAGTCGCTCAACGACAAACCGTCGATCCGGCGCCGTGGGGCAGTCGCCCTCGCAGCCTTCGACGGACCCCGAGTGGACGAAGCACTTCGCCGTTGTACCCGCGACCGTGATTGGCAGGTCCGCGAGATTGCCGAGATCTTGCTCGACCTGCCGCCCGGTTGAAGCTCGATACCCGCGCCGGCCCGCCACATCGCAGACAGGCCGAAGGCGGATCGCCAGCGCATCGCAGCCACATCAGCGTCGGGTGCGGACACGGTCCGCAGGGCCGTTCGGGACGACAATCCACCGGCTGGACCGTCGTGCGCACGTAGCGCGCGGTTCACCTCTCGGCGGCAGCAAAGATCGGACGCAACCGGTCGAAAGACTCGATGCACTTCCCCGCACCGAGCACGACACACTCGAGCGGCATGTCCACCAGGTGCACGGCCACTGCAGTCGCATCGGCCAGGCGCTGGCTCATCCCGCGCAAGAGCGCACCGCCACCAAGCAGATGAATCCCCTCGAAGATGATGTCTTGGGCCAGCTCGGGCGGCGATTCCCCCAGACAGGTCGCCGCCGCTTGAACGATCTGACCGACGTGCTCCTCGATCGCCGAGCGGATCTCGCCGGGAGACAGACGGATCGTCTTGGGGATGCCGGTCACGACCTCGCGCCCTCGGATCTCTGCCTCCTGCTCGCCTTCGTACGAATGGGCAGAGCCGATGGTCATCTTCACTGCCTCGGCGGTACGTTCGCCGATTGCCACGCCGTAGCGGCTGCGCACATAGCCCTGGATCGAGCTATCCAGGTCGAACCCCCCGCACCTGATGGCCCGCATCGACACCACTCCTCCGAGTGAGATGACGGCCGTCTCCGACGTACCTCCCCCGACGTCAACGACCATCGAGCCCAACGGCTCGTGGATGGGCAGCCCGGCTCCGATCGCAGCCGCCATGGGCTGCTCGATGAGGTAGCACGCCGACGCACCGGCTCGCCTTGCGGCCTCTTTCACGGCGCGTCGCTCGACGGCGGTGATCGCGGACGGTACGCAGATCAGGACTTTGGGGCGGTTCATTCGACCGACACCAACCCGTCGAAGCAGCACTTGGAGCATTCGCTCGGTGATCTCGAAGTCGGTGATCGCCCCCTGGCGCATCGGCCGGACCGCGACGATGTACCCCGGGGTTCGTCCGATCATCTGCCAGGCTTCCGCTCCAATGGCCAAGACGTCGCGAGACCTGGTGTCGAGCGCAACCACCGTCGGTTCGTTGAGCACGATGCCCCGACCCTGCATGTACACGAGGGTGTTGGCCGTGCCCAAGTCGATGGCGAGATCCCGGGACATCCGCAACATCGTACGGGCAGCGGGCGACGACACTTTCCCCGATCCCCTCGGTATCCTCGCGGAGCGTGAGCCCACCTGGACCTGGTCCCTTCGAGGGTGAGCCGGAGCAACCGGAGAACGAGGGGGGGGACTGGGTATTCGAGGATCCCGCTGAGGGCGAGCCACCACCGCTGCGGCGGCAAGGGTGGCTTCCGCCTGAGGATCGGCCTTGGCGCCATCCTTCCGAGATCTTCCGGGCAGGTCCCGACCCCGGGTCCCAAATCCCTCCGGACCCCAGTCGAACAGTCTTTCGGCATCCGGTGGCCTCGGCCGCCGGGGCACGGCCTGAGACGGCCGGCGGGATCCTCCACCGGCATCGGCGAGCCGCCTCCGTCCTCGTGGGGAGCGGCGCGGCGGTGGCGATCATGATCGGGCTCCTCTTGCTCGTCAGCACCGGTACCGAGCCGGTCGGCGGATCGGCGACAACGTCGGTGGGCGATGGGACCGTGGCGACCCTCGCCGAGACCACCGGCTGCTGCAGCACGGTGCCCATGCCCGCGCGAAAGCTCCAAGAGTCCATGGTGTCACTGCTCGCGACCAAGGGCTCTGGCGTGGCCGCGGGATCCGGCGTCGCGATCGGACCCGAAGGGATGGTTGTCACGACCTTCGACGAAGTGACAGGGGCAGGAACAGTTGAAGCGGTCACGGCGGATGGCGTGCACGTGCACGCGCAAGTCGTGGCAACGGACCGACGATCAGACGTCGCCCTCCTCCGGGTACCCACCGACCTGCGTTCGGCGAGCTTTGGGAACGACAATTCCATCTCGAGCGGGTCGCATGTCACCGCCATGGCGATGACCTCTCCTCCGAACGACCTTCGCAAGGTGGTCACGATGTGGTCGAACGGGACGGTCCAGTCCATCGGGTCAGCAGTCGCCGGAGGCAACGCAGCGGGGATGGCAGGAATCGACGCGGTGCTCCCGGCGATGCCGCACGTGGCCGGCGAGCTGCTCCTGGCGGGCAGCGGGAAGGTCATGGGCATCTTGGACACCTCCGGAGACTCCTCGGGATCGACCAGGAGCGCAGTCTTCTTGCCGGCGAGCCTTGTTCTCGGTGTCGCCCGCGATCTCGCCGACTGGGGGCGGATCCGGCATGGATGGCTTGACGTGGTCGGTCGTGACACCGCCTCCCAGGGCATTCGGGGCGCGCTCGTGGTCAAGGTCAAGCGCGGCGGGGCATCGGCGCACGTGCTCAGACCCGGTGACGTCATCGTGCAGATTGACGGCTCGCCGGTGCGGTCCATGGCCGAGCTGTACTCCCGCCTCTACATCCTGGGGCCAGGACAGACTGTCAACCTTGAGATCATCCGCGATGGGAAAGGTCGGGAGGTTGCGGTGACCTTGAGCTCCTCCCCCTAGCATGAGAGGGTGCCTGTGAACGAACCGGGGAACCCGCTCCAAGGGCTGTTGGGCGACTTGCTGAAGATGATCGGGGGTTCCCAGGGAGGTGGGACCCCATGGCTGGACGCAGCAAGGGCTCTCGCTCAGAGCGTCGCCACCGATGGAGAGCCCGAGGTCAACGTCGACCCGATCGAGCGCATCTCGCTTGAAGCCGTCGTCCGAGCTGCCGAGCTTCACGTCACCGAGATCACCGGGCTGCCGATCGGCTCGAGCGGGCAGTCGGCAACCTTGGTCCCGACCAGCCGCGGGTCCTGGGCACTCCACATGCTCGACGCCTGGGCCCCGTTTCTCGGGAAGTTCGCAAATCCCCCAGCTCCCGCGGGGACGGGCGAGGTGGAGACGGGTGGGATCGACGGGATAGGCGGGATCGGCGGGACCAGCGGGACCAGCGGGATCGGCGGGATCGGCGGGATCGGCGGGATCGGCGGGATCGGCGGGATCGATGACACCCTGGCGTTCCTCGAAGGGTCCCACGAGCTGAGCGACTCGGACGACACTCAGAACCTCGAACAACTGTTCACGATGTTTGCCACGACCATGGGACCGGTCATCATGGGCATGCAGTTCGGGTCGGCCATCGGACACCTGGCGCACCAAGCGCTCGGACAGTACGTGTTGCCTATTCCCGTTTCGGGGAAAGGCGACATTCTCGTGATACCGCAGAACGTACGCCGTTACGCCGACGACTGGAGCGTTCCGGTCGACCAGGCTCAACTCTGGGTTTGCTCTCACGAGCTCGCTTCCCATGCTGTCCTGTCAATCCCGCACATCGCGAAGACCATCGACCAGTACTTCCAAGACCTAGCCAGCGAATCCACCCAGGCGCAGAAAAGCCTCCTCGAGCGCCTGACCAGCGAGACCGCTGATCTCAGTTCGCTGCAATCCCTGCTCTCGGATCCAGAGTCCCTCGTTACCGACCTGGTATCCCCCGATCAACAGCGAAAGTCCGCTGAGCTGATTGCCGTGACTTCAGCAATCAGCGCCTATGTCGACCACGTGACCGGACTTGTCGCTGGATCGATGACCGGATCTGCGTCCATGCTGTCAGAGGCTTGGTACCGATTCCGGACGACCGACGCCACAAGCATCCGCACGGCGGGGGCGCTCTTCGGCCTTGACCTGGGGCGGGAACAAGTCGACCGGGGTGCTGCGTTCGTCCGGGGAGTCGTCGAACGGGCAGGAGACGCGGGGTTGGCGCGGCTCTGGGCGGGCCAGACCAACCTTCCGACCCCAGCGGAGCTGGACGCACCAGGTCTGTGGCTCGAACGGATCGACCTCCCCCAAGACTCGTAGGGGCAGGCACGGGTCGGCCAACGGCTCGACGGCAGCAGGCGTCATCGCCCGCATGCCAAGTACTGCTCACGCTGACGCGACGATCGGCTGCTCTGCTTAGGTTGCCGAAGCCTCGTCCGGTATCCCCAGCTCCCAGTCCAACTGGATACCCTCTCCCTCCGCATCTCGCACCACCCGCTCTCGGTTCCTTCTGAACTGCGGGTCGTGGGGAGGAAGTAGGACGAGGCGAGCGAGGACGCGATCGCGAAACGCGTCGACCAGCGCCGCTTCTCCGAAATCGGTCTCCACCTCCCAGTGCGGAGCAACTGGTCCGAGGTACACGATCCGGACACGCGCAACAGGCTCTGCCGGCATGGGTTGGTCATCGGATCCGATCGCGCTGGCGTCGGGTTCTGGGGACATGGCACCTCCGGGCTGCGAGTCACTCTGCGAACATGTGGGGCGGTCGGGCCGATGCTCCTCTCGCCGATTGCACAGCGTACTTGCTCCCACCCGGACCGCGAGCCGGCGGAGGTTGAGGTTCGCCGTGACCCGAACAACAACAACGTCGCGCTACCTGACTCCTCGCGGTCCTGTGAGACCAGCCGCTCGTCAACCCGAACCAGACTTCAGGGCAACGCCGAGATTGATTCCACTTCCACCGAGCGTCGGCAGGAGGGCCTTGATGGTGTTCACGGCGATCGCAAATCCGATGTTCTGGGCCGGCGCATTCCCGGTCGTGCTCTCAGCAACGGCGGTGTTCATCCCTATGACCTGAGCCTGGGAGTTCAAGAGAGGACCACCGGAATTCCCCGAATTGATCGGCGCATCCGTTTCGATGAGCCCGTGAAGGTTCTCCGTCGCCTTCGTGAAGTCACTTTCTGCGCTCAATGTCCGGTTCAGCCCGGACACGATGCCTTCGGTCACGGTGGGGCCACCAGGGAGGCCGAGTGCGTTGCCGATGGCGACGACGTTGTCTCCGACCTCGACGTCATCTGAATTACCGAGGGTGACGGTCGGAAGGTCATGTCCTCCGTCGATCTGCACAAGGGCCACGTCGGTCGCAGGATCAGCTCCGATGACATGGGCACCGAGGCGCTTGGTCTGGCCGAACAGCGTCACGGTGATTGTGCTGGCGCCAGCGATCACGTGATTGTTGGTCAGGACCATACCCGACGACGTCAGGATCATGCCGGTGCCTGCGCCCACGAGCACCTCGCCCGCCTCGCCACCCGCGGGGTACCCGATGGTGTCGATCGAGACGACCGCCGGCTCCGCTTGGGCGATCACTCCCTGGACGTCTACCGGATTCGCGATCACGCTCTGATTGGGGAAAAACTTCTCTACCACCGTCTGTTGTGACCCGATTCCGATCCACGCTCCCGCCAGCGCTCCGATGACCGCCGCCACAATGGCCGTCGACGCCACGACCCAGACCCACGTCCGACGAGTCAACGTCTGGACGACCCGCTGTGGAGGATGCGGCATCCACAGCGGGTAAGGAGACGGGGGAATCGCACCTGGCCGGGAGGATTGAGGTATGGCGGGGATGGCGCCGGGGGGCGAGATCGGGGGCTGCGGCCAACTTTGAGGCGGCAGCGAGGACTGCAGCCCGCCTTGGGGTGACTGCGACGGCTGTGGCCACGACTGCCCACCGGAGCCGGATTGACCCCTTGCACTCCCCGACGCTGAAAATGGCGGCAAAGGCGGGGGTGGCGCGCCCTGTTGGGGTGGCGCGCCGGGCGGGGGCCAGGAGGAGCCAGGCACTCCGGCGTTCGACTGGGCTGGAGGCACGCCTGGAGGCACGGCTGGTGGCACGCCTGGCGGCACGCCTGGCGGCACGCCTGGCGGCACGCCTGGTGGCGCCGCGCGGGGCCTCCAGCCGAGGTTCTGGGACTCTGTCAATTCCGCACGCTCCCGCACCGATATCGAAACCCGGTCCCCGTCGACAAACAGTGGTGACTTGGGGCGAAGGCCATCGGACTACACTGAGCATTGAGACGAGGGAGCAGCCATGGATACCGATTGGATGGCCAACGGCAAGTGTCGAGACGTCCCGCCAGCCGTGTTCTTCCCGAGCGACGGAATCGGAGTCCAAGCCGCGCAGCGCATCTGTGCTGAGTGCTCGGTCTCGCAGACATGCCTAGAGTATGCCCTGGCCAACCGAATCGATCACGGCGTGTGGGGGGGCTGCTCTGAGCGAGAGCGCCGAAGGATTCTCCGCCGACGGCGCTCCATGGCTCCCGCATCTTCGCGCTGAGGGCGTCTACGCTGCTCGTGACCGAATGCGCAAGTCCTGCATGTTTGGCTCGCATCCGGCTCCCTGAACCGGGGAAGTTTCCAGGCACTGCATCGTCTCGATGAAGCTTTTGGAGGCAGCTGTCAACATCAGTGAGGGCCGCGACGATCGCTTCCTGGCCGACATAGAAGCGGCTTGCGGCGAAACGTTCCTCGATCTCCATGCCGACCCGGATCACCACCGGTCGGTAGTGACCGTCGCCGGGCCGCAGGATGCGGTCGAAGCGGCAGTTCGAAGAATCGCCGTCGAAGCAATCTCCCAACTTGACATCAGGCGTCACTCGGGTGTCCATCCGAGGTTCGGTGTGATCGACATCGTCCCCTTCGTTCCGCTCACATTTCAAGATCACCAACGGACTCCAGTCGAAGAGCCGTCGCGAGAGGGTGCCCCCGTGGAACATTCTCTCACCCATCTCGATGCCACGCCTTCACTGGATGGAGCCTGCACCGTGAGAGATCGCTTTGCTCGGTGGGCCAGCACAACTCTTACACTTCCGTGTTTCCTGTTTGGTCCTCTCGGTCATGGAGAAGACCGGATCCTTCCCGAGGTTCGCCGAAATGCTTTCAGGGTGCTACAACCTGACACGGGACCGCGATCACCTCACCCAACTGCCGGGGCATGCGCCGTGGGGGCCCGTAATTTTCTGATTGCCTACAACGTCTGGGTACGGCCAATGGACCTCACCAGGGCGCGATCGATCGCTTCAGCAGTGCGAGGTCCCGCTGTACGCGCACTCGCGTTCAAATTTGGCCCAGAAAGTGATGCCGTGCAGATCTCCTGCAACTTGATCGACCCGTTTGCCGTTGGACCAGCCGACGTCCGTGACAGGATCGCTCGTATTGCAGCAACGATGGGAAGCGCCGTCTCCTCCTGCGAGCTGGTCGGGTTGATTCCCGCAGGCGTCCTTGCCTCAATCTCGACGACACGATGGGAGGAGCTAGGACTCGAGCCCGCTTCGACCATCGAGGCTCGACTGGAGCAGCGAGGAATCGCGATGGATTGAACGGCCGCACGCGACGGGGTGAGCTCGTGCGGCATGCGACCCGGGAAGGAAAGAGGAAATGGGTGCCCATGCCGACCATCTTTCGAACGCGGTCGTTCGATGGCCGTCGAGGTGGCGCCGCGACCGGATCAGCCGGATCGCTCGCGACGGCGCCGTACGGGGATCAGCTCGCGTTGGCGGTACTGGATCGCTGCATCGCTCGAGCCCTGCGCAACCGACGGCGCTCGCGCTCGCTCATTCCTCCCCAGATTCCGAACTTCTCGCCGTTCGCCAATGCGTACTCGAGGCAGTCCTCGCGCACCACGCAGCCTCGGCACACTTCCTTGGCTTCGCGGGTCGACGCCCCGCGCTCAGGAAAGAACAGGTCGGGGTCCACTCCCATGCAGTTCGCCTGTGCCTGCCAACTCTGCTCTTGGCGACCGTACAGTATCGACATGAGGTCCACCGGCCTGCCTCCCCTCGCCACCGATGTGGCACTGGTGTAGTTACAACATTGTTATCTTCCACCACTGGGAACCTGAACGCAAGCGGAAATTCCTCAGAGCCTTCGCGCCGGTCACGCTTGTGACACTGCGCACATGCATGGTGCACGTGGTTCGTGACCCAGATCGAAGTGCCGTCGGCCGGCCGAGCACAGCAGACAAGCATCGCGCTCCGACCTCGGAAGGCGATGATCGTCCTGTTCGCGGCAACGCCGGAGGGGGTGCGGTGGCTCCCGCCGACGCGCCAACCCGACGCGCCAACCCGACGCGCCAACCCGACGCGCCAACCCGACGCGCCGGCAGAACACCCCAGCCGACCAGAGAACGTCAGGTCGCGCCCGCCGGTCAACCGGCCGGGCGGAGCACTCGCCGGTGCTGGAGAAAGTCGACGAGAACGTAACCACCGAGATGATCCGGGTCGGTGTAGAAGGTTCTGCCGCCGTTGACCGCGGCAATCTGGTCGACGAAGGGGAACTGGGTACGTTCCAGGTCGAGCGCGAAGACGTTGATCGTGATCCGTGCCCGAGTGCAGCGGACGACTTCGGCCATGGTGCGCCGGAGGGTGTCCGGCACGGGTGGGTAGTTGAAGAACACTTCGCCGTCGGGATCGATGTGGGCGGTCGGCTCCCCGTCGGTGACGACGATGATCTGTTTCGTCCCATGTTGATGGGCCAGGAGCTTGCGCGCCAAGAGCAGGGCATGTTGGAGATTGGTCCCATACACGTAATCCCACATCGCGCTCGGGAGATCTTCGGGCTTGATCTCTCTCGCCACCTCGGAAAACCCGACGATGCCGAGATAGTCCCTCGGAAAACGGCTCGCGATCAGGGTGTGCAGGGCCATTGCCATTTTCTTCGCCGGAACGAAGTTGTCGCGCATCGGCATCGACATCGACAGGTCGACCAGAAGAACCGTCGCTGATCGGGTGAGCGCTTCGGACTCGACCACTTCGAAGTCTTCGGGTGCCAGGCGGACAGGGACCCCGCTGCCCGTGCGGTGCACGGCGTTCTGGATGGTCTTGCTCAGGTGGAGATTGAACGGATCTCCGTACTCATACGGCCGCGTCGTCTCCTCCCGATCATGTCCAGCACCCGCCCACGTGGTCTGATGCCCTCCGAGACGGTCGGCCTCGATCTTGGCGAAGAGGTCGGTGAGAGCCCGTTGCCCGAGTCGACGCACTCCTTTGGGCGTGATCTCGGTCCTCCCGCCTCGGTTCTCGATGAGCCCGGCGTCGGTCAGCTCACGGGCAACGCGGGCGAGGTACTCCAAAGACCGCGCTGCATCGTCGCCCAGGTGACGGGTGACTTCGTCGAGGTCGATCTCGGAGAGCGCTGCCGGTGACGTCGCCGATTGCAGAAGCTCTTCCATCCTGTCCAGCTCGGCCAGCTCGGATGCCACATCGGTCGCGCTCGCCAGACCAATGGGATGTCCCTGTCCGGAGAAACGCTGGCGACGATCCCACCCGGCTGTGGGAAACGCCGACTGGAGGTTCTGCGAAAGACGCTCGACCTGCCAGCGGAGGTCCATGTCCTCGAGAAGCGAGTCCGATAGGGCTCTGAGCTGCTCCCGCTGCTCGGGGGAGAGCGACCTCCACATGCTCTCGGCCGCAGCCATTCGTGCAGCCATCTGCTCGAGCAGTTCATCCAGAGAACCGGCTCCAGGAAAGAGGTCACCGTAGCGCTCCATGAACTCTTCAAAGGTCGGATCCAGCGGCTCACCGCGTCCGCGCTGCTCGAGCATGCGATTGAGGGCATCCAGGGCATCGCGGAGATGCGCGATCTGCTCGGCGTCCATGGACCCGAGCGCCTCGGACACCCCTTTCACGTAGGTGTCCGCCACCTCGCGGCGCAGCGACTCCACCAGCTCCTCGAACTTCTCTCGTGCTTCGGAGGACACGAACTCGTAGCGGGAGAGGCCGCCCACTTTGCCGGCGACGTCGTCGGGCAGAAGATCGAGGGCGATCCGCTTCTCGGCGGCAACGTCATCGGTGACAGCCCTGCGTCGTTCGTCCCCGGAGTCTCTCGCCTCGTTCACCAGTTCGTCGATCGACGTCCGCTCTTGATCGACGATGTCCGTCAGTGCCCGGGAGACCCGGCCAAGCTCTCCTCCCGGGTCCCCCGATGACCGGAGCTCGGCCCTACGACGTCGCACTCGCTCCAAGAGCTGGCGAGAGCCCATGATGTGCTCTCCCGACCTGCTCCGCATGCCCCGGTGCACGAGGCGCCGCAACGCATCATCGAGATCGCCACCGGCCAAGAGGTCGTCGGTGAGCTCGGCCAAGAGCTCGTCCGCGTCGAAGTCCTCGACATCCTGGGTTCCGTCCCAGCGGCGGTAGCCGTAGCGGGCCGTCACTTCCGGCTCCGATACAGTGCCCGTCCGCCTGAGGCATCCTTGTTGAGTCGTTTGGTGAGATGCAGGCCCTCGAGAAGGAACTCGAGTGCGCTCGCCAGGATCGCGGGGGCCTCGTCACCTTCTGGTCCCGCGAGTTCGCGCACCGCACCTGCCAGCGCCGGCAGGTCACCCAGGACGGCCACGTAGTCGGTCGACGCGAGATCATCGCCGGTGTGAACCACGACCTCGGCCTCGAACGCACCGAGAACCGCGCTCGGATCAGCCAGGGTCACCCGACGTCGGAACACCGAGAGAACGGCCGCAGCGATCAGACGAGCCACCAGCTCCTCCTCTCTCCCCTCGTCGAGCGCCTCGACCTCGACCTTCCCCATCGTCGAGGCCACCAGCGCCGTCAGATCGCTCACGCGGGGCACGGCCAGTGCTTCTCCCAAACGCAGCGCTCGGCGAAGCGCATTCGCCACGAGCGTCTCGTAGTTGGCGACGGTCAGGCGGACTGAGACACCACTGCGCTGGTTGAGGTGAGGGCTCCTCCGGGCAAGCTGGCTCAACTCGGCGACCACCTCTTGGAGGTAAGCCGGGACCACCACCGGGACGCCTCCGGTGGGCAACTCGGACTCGGCGAGCATGATGGTGACTTCGGTGCGCGTGTCGGGGGGGTAGTGGGTGCGGATCTGGGAACCGAACCGGTCCTTGAGGGGGGTGATGATCCGTCCACGATTGGTGTAGTCCTCGGGGTTGGCCGTCGCGACCAGTACCACGTCGAGCGGGAGGCGGACTCGATGGCCGCGGATCTGCACGTCACGCTCCTCCAGAACGTTCAACAGCCCCACTTGGATCCTCTCGGAGAGATCGGGGAGCTCGTTGATGGCGAAGATCCCGCGGTTCACACGGGGCACCAGGCCGTAGTGAAGCGCCAGCTCGTCGGACAGGTAGCGGCCTTCCGCCACTTTGATCGGGTCGATCTCCCCGATCAGGTCAGCGATCGACGTATCAGGGGTGGCGAGTTTCTCGCCGTACCGCTCGGAGCGGTGCCGCCATTCGATGGACGCCTGGTCACCGTCCTGGGCGACCAGATCACGCCCGAAACGCGACGAAGGGTGGTAGGGATCGTCGTTGATCTCGGACCCGCCGACAATGGGCAGCCACTCGTCCAAGAGCTCGACCAGGGATCGGATCAGCCGGGTCTTGGCTTGACCGCGCTCCCCCAGAAGAATGATGTCGTGTCCTGCGAGGAGCGCGTTCTCGAGCTGAGGCATCACCGTCTCGTCGAACCCGAGCACACCCCGGGCAATGGGCTCGCCCGCGGCGATCCGGGCCGCTGCGTTCCGGCGGATCTCGTCGGCCACCGGTACCGACTCCCATCCAGAGGAGCGGAGCTCTCCTAGAGTGCGGGGGAACGAGGGGGGAACGGGAGGGATGTCGAAGGATGCGTCGGGCACGGTTCGAGCCTAGGTCGGGCGCCGCTGCTCTCA
>JAJYZN010000175.1:5468-5811 GCA_021799915.1 Actinomycetes bacterium | reverse complement strand
GGCGAACGCTGGGGTGCTTCTCGGATCTACACCGAGATGGACCGGTTTCTGGCCGACCCTGACGTCGACGCGGTCGAAGTCCTCACTCCGACCCACCTGCACCACGCGCATGTCTTGGCGGCGCTCGATGCCGGAAAGCACGTCTCGGTGCAGAAGCCGGTCGCGAATTCGATCGACGAGGCTCGCGAGATGGAGGAAGCTTCCAACAGGGCCAACCGGGTGCTGAGGATCAGTGAGTGCTTCGTCCATTACCCGCCTCTCGAGCTCGCCAAGCAGCTCGTCGCCGATGGGGCCGTCGGAAGGCCGTCGAGCATCCGCATCCGAACCGTCGTCGGACAGACCG
>JAJYZN010000175.1:0-5458 GCA_021799915.1 Actinomycetes bacterium | reverse complement strand
TTCCAGACGAACTTGCGACCGGAAGGCTATGGCTGGCGACTCGACAAGCGGAGCCCAGGGGGCCACCTCTTCGACGACATGGTGCACAAGTACGCGATGGCGCTGTGGCTGTTTGACCAGGACATCGTCTCGGTTCAGGCAGTGGTGCGTCGCCGGGACCTGTTCTTCGAGCCATGTGCAGCGATCTTCGAGTATGAGGACCCCAACCTGCTCGGGACGATGGAGGTGCAGTACGCGCCCAAGATGTACATGAGCTCCCGGTACTACGGAGCCGACGAGTTCTTCGAGATCCAAGGCGACGAAGGCCTGCTCTGGGTGACCCGTGCCACCGGGGAGATGCTCGACCTGCCCCCAGTGGTGCTCTACCGAGGCAAGGACCACAACATCACCACGACCGAATTCACGGACGTCGACGCCGACTGGGGCCACGGCTTCACCCGGTCCTCGGCCCATTTCGTCGAGGCGCTGATCAACGGGACCCCCGCGGCGATGTCACCCGCAGAAGCGATCAAGGTGCTCCAGCTCTGCTTTGCCGTCTACGCCGCATCCGACAGCCGTGGTCCGGTCGATCCCCGCACCATCACCGGGAGCGTCGTGCCGAAAGGATGGGGCGAATGGTGACCTGGGCGCGGCCTCTGTCCTGCTGACTGCCTTGAGCGGCCTCCGGCGGACGGTCCGGTGCACGGTCCGGCGCACGGTCCGGTGCACGGTCCGGCAAACCTCCCCCCTCACCGACCCCTCGCCTCTCTCCCCGCTCCTCACCGACACGGTGGGCGACGAGGGCGGCTCTCAGGACGGTCGCGCCACCCGCTGAATTGACGTCGAACCCCGTGCTGGCTCGGATCCGCCGCAGGCGGTAGTCCAGCGTGTTCGGGTGGATATGGAGATGTGCCGCCGTCTCTTGGCGGTCGGCGTCCCGCTCTAGGTACGCGCTCAGGGTGCCGATGAGATCGGTCGCCCCTCGCGACAGAGGTTCGAGCAGCGCCGCCAACGCGTCCACGCTGCCCTGATCCCGGGTGACGGCGTACTCGAAGAGAAGGTCGTCACGTCGATATGCGCCCGGCGGAAGGTTCATGCGGCAAGCCAAGGCCATTACCCCTCTGGCTTCCGATCCGCTCCGCGCCACGCCTTCGAGCCCAGGGTTCCATGCGTACCCGGCGACCACTGGAATGTGCATTGAGCGGTCGATGCCGGTGATGAGTGTAGAGATCCGAGCTCCCAACGAGCGGAATTCCGCGGCCGTGACCGGCACGAGCACGGTGCCACCCGATGGATCGAGCACTGCCAGGAGGTTCCGACCGAATGTGCGTTCAAGCCTGCGCGTCAGGCGTCGTATCTTCCGCCTCGCCGCGACCCTGTTCTCGACATCGGGCAGCCCTTCGTCCTCGGACGGTCCTATCTCCAGGGACAGCACCAGAAAATCACCGCTCATCGGGATACCAGCTCGTGCGAACAGGCTCGCGATGTTCGTGGTCGTCTCCCCCGACAAGAGCGCATCGGTGAGCGAGCGCCGGGCATCGCGCTGCGCGTTGGAGATGATCTCGTACTCCTCGAGATAGGTATGGGACACGAGAGACGTCACGTGCTCCATGTACTCCATGGCGAGCGTTGCCACGTCGATCAGGCTCCCTTGGTCCTGAGTGGCCGACTCGAGTCGGAAGTAGTCCCACATCATCGAAAGGCCGACGTGGTAGGCACGGAGAAGGGCTTCGAGCGGGACGCCTTCCTCGGCTCGGTATGCGGTGCTGGTCCGCAGCACGTCGAGATCAGGCTCGAGATCGTCGATGCTGGCGCCGCCCAACATCTTCAAGAAGAGCGTGATGTTGTACCGGCACACCTGATAGATGTCCCCGTCGAGCTGCTCTTGAGGCAGGTGTGCGTAGAACGGTACGTCTGCACTGAGCTTCGCCACCATCTGGCGCGCCAACTCGGGGACTCGAGGAGCGACCCGGGCCGACAAGGCTTCCATCGGCACCAGCGCGGGAGAAGCTCCTGACAGTCGCCGTTCGTCGGAGGGCACAGGCGAAGCCTATGCCGAAGCGTTGTGATCTATCACAAACTCCTGCGGCGGATTTCGGGATTCTCACAGTAGACCTCGCCCTGAAGTGATCGTAGAATTTTGTGTGCGTGACATAGCTGGCCGAGGGCCTAGAGACAACCAGGTCCTGCGATCCAAGAGCAAAAGGAGCGACGCGGTGCAGAGATCTCGATCCAGATGGTGTGCCGGTTGGTACGGTGCCCTGGTGGCCGTTTCGATGGCCTTGGCAACGGTGGCTGCAGCGGTCTCCTCCCCGGCAGCGGCTGCCACTCTCGCTTCTGCCGCTACCTCGGGGGCGGCAGGCGGCACGTCGCCGAGCGCTTCGAGCCAGCATGCCGTGGTTCCCAGCCCGCCCGGTTCGGGAGCGGTGACCGTGGGCAGCGGCACAGAATCGGCCACCATTTATCGAGACACACAAGGGGTGCCCCATATCTACTCGACAACCACGGCCGGGATGTGGTTCGGCGATGGCTGGGCGCAGGCCCAAGATCGGATGTTCCAGCTCGAGCTCACCCGGGCGGCCGTATTGGGAGATCTCTCCAAGCTCTTCGGCAAGACCGAGCTCGCAACCGACGAAGCTCAGCGGATGTTCTACTACACGACAGCGGAGTACCAGCAGCAGTACAACGATCTCACAGCCTCGGACCGGGCGGCACTTGCCGCCTATGCCGACGGCATCAACGCCTTCGAGGCCGAGGCGTACTCCAGTACGGCGAGCGAGTTGGCGATGGTGCCCATTCAGTTCTGGGCATTGGGGGTTGAGATGCACCCCACAGTGACACCCCCTGTTCCTTACAGGCCTTCGGCGTGGACCCCCGAAGACTCGATGGCTATCGGGGTCTACCTCACCCGGGCGTTTGGTACAGGGGGGGGATACGAGCTGCAGAACCTCTCGCTCCTCGACTACCTCACAGCGTACTTCACCAAGAAGGGAGTACCCGATCCCCAGGCGACAGCGATGGCGGTCTTCAACGACTCACGCTGGATCACAGACCCCAGTGCCCCGACCACCGTGCCGGCAACGTGTCCCGACGGCCCGCTTCTCACCAATCCTCTCCAGTCGAAGCCCGACCAGTGCGTGGAGGCACCCAGTGGCTCGCCGTACGACACCGTGGTGAATGGTGCGAAGTCCTCAGCTGCCACCGCGCCGCTCGCTGGGAAGCAGAGTGCGGTTGCACGCGACCTCACACTGCCCGCCAACAGCGTGTTGGCTGCCACACAGGCGCTACAGAAGGATGAAAACCTTCTGCTCCAGCGCGGCGTGACATTGGACGTCCTTGCTCACGGCGGTTCGAACGCGATTGCCGTCGCGCCCTGGCGCTCCGCTGATCACCACGCCCTGCTGTGGGGAGCGCCGCAAGAAGGCCTTGGGACGCCGAGCATCGACTACGAGCTCTACTTGCATGGCCCAAGTTACGACGCGTCGGGAATGGCGGTCGCCGGCGAGCCGTTCGTGCTCATCGGCCACAATTCCAACATCTCTTGGACCACGACGTCTGAAGGTCTCACAACGTCCGACATCTTCGTCGAGCAGGTGAAGTACACACATACAATCCCTACGACATACTTCTTCGACGGCAAGTGGGTTCCCGTTCAGGCAGTCGCCGAGTCCATCTCAGTTCTGGACAAGACAACTACTCCGTACACGCAGACCTCCGAGAGCTACACCGTCTACCGGACGGTGGACGGGCCGATCTTTTCCACCGACCCCAGTGCGGGTATCGCCTACTCCAAGGGTTTCACGCCGTGGATGAAGGAGTACCGGACCCTCGAAGGGTTCTCCGAGCTCGGCGGTGACACGAATTTGTCGCAGTTCACCCACTCGATGAGCCTGATCGTGACCGCGCACAATTTCATGTACGCCGACCGTCAGGGCAATATTGCTTACTTCACCACCGGATTGATCCCGGCGACACCCTCACCGTTCTCCACGAGCGTGAATGCCAGCTTGCCCCACTTGGGGACAGGGAGCCAGCAGTGGAACGCCTACATCCCGTTCACAAAGATGCCGCACAGCATCAACCCGGGGCAGGGGTACTTGGACAACTGGAACACGAAACCAGCGCCTGGGATGTACGAGCAGACAACGGGTCCGGGCCAGTGGGGACCCATCTACCGGTCTGAGCCCATCAGCGAGATGCTGAGCGCGAGCACCCACATCACCATCGGCTACCTTGCGACAATCCAGCATTCGGTCGGGACGATCGACGGAAGCACAACCCGCGTGGCTGCGCCGTTCTTCATCCCGTACCTCGAGAGCGCGTACCAGCGACTGGTGGACCAGCACTCGCCGCTGGTCACAGCGGCGTCGCACCCCGACCTCGCGGCGGCGATGAACACGCTCGAAGCGTGGACACAGACCATGCCGTCAGGCAACCCGCCGACGATCGGGAGCCCTGCCATGTCCATCTTCGTCAACTTCATGCACGCACTCGACCGGAACGTCTTCGGAGGCGGCCTGAACGCAGGGGAGCAGTACGTCGGCTCTGTGAACCTGAACGAGGCGACACTCGGGCTTGGTACCTATGTGGGTCTCACAGATATGAGCAGCTACAACGTGACCTATCACGCGCTAGACAAGCTCAACGAGCACGGCATCGACCCGTGCACAAGCATCTGTTACGGCGGGACATACTTTGGCGGTCACGAGCCCCAGATCCTGGTCGAGAGCCTGAACGACGCGATCGCAATTCTCTCGGGGACCGGTCACCAGCTCGGTCACACAGCCTCGGGGTTCAATACGACCGACATCACAGACTGGGGTTGGGTGCCCACGCAGAACGTGACATGGAGTGGGAGCATGACACCGGTCGCGCAGGCTGCCACAGTCACAGTCAAGGCAGTCTGCGGGACCTCGGCCTCGCAGAACCGCAGCACGTACTACCTGGACATGGACATGGCACCTGTCCCGTTCGGGGAGCAGCTCATGCCTCCGGGCGAGAGCGGGTTCGTCAGCGCGCTCAAGACCCCATCTCCGTACCTCTGTGACCAAGTCGGGCTGTTCAATGCGTTCGAGTACGCCCCGATCTCATCGAGCGTGAGCGGAGTGCAGCCATCGTTCGGGGCTCCGCAGGGGGGGCAGGCCGTGACCATCACCGGCTACCACTTGACAGGGGCGACCGCGGTGTACTTCGGGACATCACCGGCAGCGAGCTTCCACGTCGACTCCTCGTCGACCATCACTGCGGTCAGTCCTGCGGGCTCGGGAACCGTCGACGTTCGGGTTGTCACGCCGGCCGATCCCGCTGGGACCGGGACCAGCTCGTACGACCGGTTCGCGTATCAATCAGCGGTCACCACCCCCCTCAATGCGCCCATCGTCGGCATGGCCGCGACCCCGACAGGCAACGGCTACTGGGAGGTGGCCTCCGACGGAGGGATCTTCAGCTTCGGGGCGGCGAAGTTCTATGGTTCGATGGG
>JAJYZN010000174.1 GCA_021799915.1 Actinomycetes bacterium | reverse complement strand
TGCTCTTGCCAGGCACAGCTCTCGGCCGGCCTCGTCGCTTGCCTGCACCGACATCGGCACGACCTCCGATACACTGTAGTAGCTACTCCGCCACGAAAAGTCGCGAGGGTCGAAAAGGAGGAGCACTACGGGAAGTCGGCCACCGACCGATCCGAGGCGGCGCCGGTCAGGCAATCAGCTCGGCCGGGTCCGCCGCGAGCGAGGCAGACCCCGGTACTTCGCTGGCTTCTCTCCTACGGCTGATGCTGCGGGGATACACGCCTCCACGTTTGATGGCGGTCGTCGCCACCACCTACGCGGCGAGCCCAGGTGCCACGCCGGTGCGGCAAACAGGACGGCCATCGAGGTCGATGGCGACCAGTGCCGAGACAACGAGCAGCCCGAGCCGCGCCCACAGAAACCCGCATGACGTTCGGTACCGGGAGAGCGGGGTCCTCATCTCGGGCCCGGGTCGCCCACGGCGTCGAGCGCCGGCTCCCCCACGGCATCACGTTCGCGCGAGCTCGCCCGACCGCCGACGCGGGACGCGGACGGTGATGTTGTGCTTGGAAGCGGGCAAGCCTCACATCCCGGCGCTTTGGGAGCGTGCCGCCGGCTCGTCGATCCCGTCCACACAGTTCTGGGCGTTGTCGGCTCGACGACGCGGGCCCGGGGACCGCCGACGGCGCCAGAGGGTGATCCCCACCAGGGCGCCGAGCGCGCCGGCAACCGGCAAGAAGGCGTGCCAGTGCGGGTCCACCAGGTTGCTCAGGCGGGAGGACAGCCCGCTCACCCGGGCGAAGAGGTCGCCCGCCAGGGCGGTGCTCTTGAGCCCGGGTAGGTTGGTGAGCACCAGGTAGGCCCCCGAGGCGACGAGCAGCACGGCGGAGACCCGCTCGACGAAGGGCAGCAGGCGGCGCGTCCCGGCCAGCAGGGACTGCTTGGCCAGCGCCGCGGACACGGTGAGCGCCACGAGCAACGTGGCCGCCCCGGTCCCGTAGGCGAGGAAGACGCCGACCAGCTGGGCGGGGTTGTGGGCGCCCAGGGCCACTGCGATCACCGCCAGCAGCACGGCGATGGTGCAGGCCAGCGAGGCGAAGGCGTAGCCGGCGCCGAAGACCACGATGTGGCGGTACCCGACCCCGCGGCCAGGGGAGAGCTGGCGCTTGGCCAGGAACGCCAGCCGGCGGCCGGCGAGCATGGCCACCCCGATTGCGGCGAGGACCACCCCGATCACTACCGCGCCGATCGGCACAGCCGTGATCAACGACCGCAGGCCCAACGAGACGAGCAGCCCCCCGAGGACGAACACGCCGCCAAAGCCGGCGCTCAGCGCCCCGCCGACGGAGAGGCCCTGGGACACCCGCTCGAGCAGCGGACGGTGAGACTCCTCGCCCACCCCGAGGTAGTAGGCGAGGTAGGCCGGGAGCAGAGCGAACCCACACGGGTTGAGCGGGGACAGCAGCCCGGCCCCGAAGGCAAACGCCAGCCTGGTCATGCAGGCGCCCCGGCCCGGACCAGCGCGGCTCGTAGCGCCGGGTAGCTCAGCTGCCCACGGTAGACGACCCGGCCGGCGGCGTCGGTCACGATCGCCCACTCGTCGGTCGAGGTGGCCCCGAAGGCCTCCACGAGGCGTCCCGAGGGGTCCGAGACGAAGGGATAGTGGATCGGCACGCCAACGGCCTGCTCGAACTGGCGGATCAGCGTAACCGAGTCCGTCGGGTCGGCGTCGATCGCCAGCACCGAGGCCCGCCCGGCGAACGCCGCCTGGACCTGCGCGGCGGTCTGGGCCTCGGCGACACAGCTCGGGCACAGCCCGGACATGAAGAACACTGCCGTCGGATGCCCGGTCGGGAAGACGACTCGCTGGCCGTCGACGGCGGTGGCGGTGAAGGCCGGGGCCGATCCGCCGACCACCGCGCTGGCTTTCTGTCCCGTCTGGCGCAGCGCGACGGTGTGGTTTCCTGCCGGCCGGCCCGGGCCCTTGACGACCAAGGCCACCATCAGCCCCACCACCACGAGCACCGCGGCGAGCGCCCCGAGCCAACGGCGCCTGCGCCGGCTGGGTGCTGCTCCGGCCAGCCCGGTCGGTGGGCGGCCGGCGCGACTGGGTGGTGCGGCCATGGCTGATCTCCTTCCCACTTGTTGAGCGCCACTCAGGTGGCGCAGCAGGACAGCTTGGCGACGTCGGTGGTAAAGGCCTGGGCGGCGAGCTTGATGGCCTCGGCCATGGTCAGGTACGGGCACCACATTCGAGCGAGCTCTGCGACGGTGAAGCCCGCTTCGAGGGCGTACACGGCAGCGAGGATGGCGTCACCGGCTCCCTCGGCCAGCAGGTGGACACCGAGGAGCTTGCCGGTGCCCCGCCCGGCCACGACCTTGGCAAGACCCCGGGTGTCCCGGTTGACGATGGCTCGGGGGACCTGGGTGAGCGGGAGCACCCGACACTCGCAAGCGAATCCCTGCGCATTCGCCTCTTCGTCAGTCATCCCGACCGATGCAATGGAGGGCGAGGTGAAGGTCACCCGGGGAAGGGTGCGGTAGTCGATACGCCGATGCGCGCCATCGATCGCATTGTCAGCGACGATGCCGCCATGCGTTCCTGCCACGTAGACGAACTGCGGGTGACCCGTGACGTCACCCGCAGCAAAGATGCGTGGGTTGGCGGTGCGAAGCTCGTCGTCTACAACGACTTCGCCTCGTGCACCGACTGTGACGCCGACGTTGTCGAGGCCGATGTCTGCGGTGTTGGGCCGACGGCCCGTTGCGACAAGCACTGCCTCTGCTCGAAGCTCCTCGTGGCCCGAGCCAGATTCGAGCGAGACGGCAACATCTCCGTTCTCACGAACGACCTTGCCGACGTCGCCGCGTCGGACGCCTATCCCTTCCTCGGAGAAGATGGCGGTGAGCGCCTCGGAGATCTCCGGCTCTTCGACCGGGGCAATTCGTCGCCGGACTACAAGCGTGACGGTGGAACCGAGCCGGGAGAAGAGCTGACCCTGCTCCAGACCGACGAGGCCGCCGCCGATCACGACGAGCGAGGCGGGCACGTGGTCCAGTTCCATGGCGGTCGTCGAGGTCAAGTATCCCGCCTCATCGAGGCCTGGGATGGGTGGAGCCCAAGGGGAGGCACCGGTTGCGATGACGTAGTGCTCCGCCTCGATTCGCTCCCCGTTCACCTCAAGGCTGGGACCGGGGATGAAGCGGGCATGGCCGTGGAGGATGTCGAAGCCGTACAAGCCAGCGAGTTCCTCGTACTTCTCGAGTCGCAGGGCCTCGACGATGGCGTCCTTGCCACTGACGAGCGCTGCCATGTCCACGCCTACTGCCGTGGTGGCAATGCCTGGGAAGTGCTGGTTGAGAGCGACGTGACGGGCGTCTGCTGCAGCGAGGAGTGCTTTGGAGGGGATGCAGCCGACATTGACGCAGGTGCCACCGACCGTGGCCTGCTCGATCATGACGACCGAGACCTCCTTGCGCCGGGCTTCTATTGCGGTTGCAAATGCTGCGCTGCCGGAACCCACGATCGCGAGGTCGTAGCGCCTCGTGTCAGCCATGTTGGTTCTCCCTTGGCGCGAGGTCGCCCCACGCCTGTCGTCCGAGCTCCGCGAACCGGGCAAGATCGGCTGCTTCGCCCGAGGGATCACCCGCGCCGTCTAGCCACTGCTCCAGGTGCGCAAGCGAGCAGAACAGGTTGGCAAGGGGACAGAGGTCGGCTCGGACGTCCTTGCAATCGGTCGGCGGCAGCCAGCCTCGAAACGATGACTGCGAAGGTGGCTCACCGCGATCGATGTCCACCGTGAGCTGAGCGCCACAGTGTGCACAGCTCGTTGTCACGTGTGCGTCGAGTGACAACGCAGCGGGGATACCGACTGCGTCGATGGCACACCAGGTGTGCAGGCTCTGGCCATCAAGGACGAGTCGGTGTCTGGTCGGCTCCAGGGTGAGTCCGGCGATCCCGACCACGCAACCCTTCCTATCTCGTTCGACAAGCCCGGCATCGTGGAGCCGGCGCAACGCCAAGTCGATCGCGTGGTCGTCAAGGCCGGTACGCAGAGCCAGCTGTTCAGGATCGAGGCGCTCCTCGCGCCGCAGTGCGGAGAAGGCGACCCGACGGATGGCGAGCACGTCCTCGGGAAGGTCACGGAAGAGCACCGGCACCTTGGTCTCTTCGTCCGATGAATCTACGCAACACCCCATGCCGTCTCCTTCTTCGCGCATTGCCGCCACTTGATCCGATCACACGGTGCTGCAGTCATCGTGGCTGTTCGCAGGACCCGTGGGTGTTGCCGGTGGATCACCAAGTCGATGATAAACCCTCCTGCCCACTGGAGAGTCAAGGGGGTATCATGAGGACATGCGCATCGGAGAGGCCGCCAATCGTTCCGGGGTCCCGGTCAAGACGATCCGCTACTACGAAGAGATCGGGGTCCTCGCTGAGCCACGGCGCTCAGCGTCCAAGTACCGAGACTACGAACCCGAGGTGGTCGAGCGCTTGCAGTTCATTCGCGCCAGCCAGGCTCTCGGCCTGAGCCTTGGCGAGATCGGTGAGATTGTCGCCTATCGGGACCGTGGCGAGGTGCCGTGTGCCCACGTGCTTGATCTGCTCCGACGTCGCAGCAGGGAGATCGACGAGCGAATCGTAGAGCTACAGCACGCTCGGTCGGTCCTTGAGGGTCTCGTCTCTCGGGCGCGCAGACTCCGTCCCGAGGACTGCTCGCCATCGAGTGTCTGCCACCTCATCCCGAAGGGGAACGGGAGCCGGACGTAATTGACTGGGCGGAGACGTGCCGCTCATGCGGGCAGTTCGACTGGGGCCGACTCGATCGCGGCACCCGCCGCCGTCGCTTCGCTGACTTCTTCTCCCTGACGATTGGTGCCGAGGGGATAGAGGCTGAAGGCGAGGAGGACGTAGAGCGGCCCCGCGCTCGGGTCGGTGGCATGCCCGGCGAGAATGCCACCGAAGTCCTGGCCGACGACCCAGAAGAGGGCCGAGAGCGCGATCGCCGCCCAGAGGGCAGCCTTCACTTGATGGCCACGTAGGACGAGGACTCCGATCGTCACCTCCATGAGCGCGAGGACCAGGACCAGGGGGCTCCCGATGGAGCTGATGGCCGTCGTCGCCACCTTGTCCAGGTGGACCAGCCAGGTTGGCTCGCCCGGCTCGTTCATGGACACGATGACCGTCATGACGCTGCTCGGCGAAAGACCAGGGCCGGGACGTAGCTGCTCGATCGACATGCCGAACCAGAGCGCCGCCCACAGGACCCGGGTCCCATGCGCTCCGAGCGGCCCGGCGCTCGCAACGCACGTTGGCCCCGGCCGGCCACTCGGCCAAAGGACAAGACCGACCAGCCCGTAGATGAGCACCGGGCCGGGGAACCCGGCCAGCGGCGAGCCCATGATGGGGGTGAGCAGGCCGCCCAGCCCTTCGCCGACCACCCACACGCCGAGGACCCAGCCGAAGGACAGCAACAGCGCAGGCTTCACCGTGCGTCGGAAGAGCAGGCCGACGCCGACGGCCAGCTGGGTGGTGGCGAACAGGGTGTTCCAAGCAGCGGCGTGGGGAACGAGGAACTCCGTGATGTTCTCGATCGACGCTGCGATCACGTGGGGCTGGAACATGTCGTTCATGGCCAAGAAGTTGGCGACGAACCCTCGTGAGAACATGTAGGGCTGGAACTGGAGGCCGGCATCGAGGAGCCAGATCAGCCCGAGGACCACCTGGAGCCGCCGCTGGGTGAGCAGGCGCCGGGCGCCACGGACACCGACCGCGCCGTCGCTGTGGGCCTGAGGCGACCGTGACCCATCGACCTCTGGGCTCGCTCCCAGGCGCGTACGCCA